>JAQXTJ010000025.1 GCA_029219425.1 Bacteroidales bacterium | reverse complement strand
AATATGAATCTCCGTTTCAGTCTGTTCAACTCCTACAACTATAAAATAATCTAATATTTGTGCCGGTAGCACAACACTTGCTATTGCTTTGAGATATTCATTTTCCATAGCACAAAGGTCGTGATTTTTTAGCAAACTTCTACCTTTATCCCCACTAATTTTCTACTGACCCCTTATTTCGGATGCTTACCAAGTGGGGCACTATATTATACACAAAAGGGGGCATCCTGCGGTGGATGCCCCCTCGGCACGGGCGGCTATGGTGCCGCCTGGTTTTGCTTATGTTTTACTTCTTGATGAACTTCTCAGAGCGAACGAACTGGCCGTTCTGCATCTTCACTACATAGACACCGTTGGCAAGACCCTCAACCGATACAGGAGCCGCAGCATTGTCGACATACTGTACGAACTGGCCGGTAGTGGTGTAAATCCATGCCTTCTCAGCGCCCTTGAATGTGGCGATGCCATTGGCTACGTTTACGCTCATTGCGCCCTGGCCCTTGATTACGGCATCCTTTACGCCCGATGCGTCCTCAGCCTGCTCAGCCTCGCCCTGGTCGCGGTAGTCGCGGTAGGTCTTAGCCTGCTCACGAGCAGCGTTTGTGCCGGCGATCTCAACCGGGAAGTCAACAGAGTATCCCTTGTTTGTTCCACCTGTTGGACCGGGGTGTGGGAACCATGCGTCGGAAGCAACGATGCGGAGGCGAGATGTGCCGGGTTTTGCATCTGTCGGCACCTTGATGGTGAATGTCATACCCGGATCAACAATTTCAGGAAGACCCTTGTTGAGGTTAGTTGTCTCAAACACGGTTTCATCGCTTGTCATATCGGCATTGAAGTCGTAGTTGATATCCCAGTCGATGTATCCCTTAACCAAGCAATACTTGATGTTGTCGCTGAGGTCGGCACCCTTGAATGTGAGGGTGATTTCCTGACCCTGCGAAACCTTGAGCACGTTCTCTGACTCGAATACATAGTTGGTGTTATTTGGATCGTCCTTAGCACCTACAGGCTCATTGCGAGTGTAATCGAGGTTCTGGTCGGCACCAGTAGTGGTAATGCGCTCGAAGTAGCGAGTCTCAAGTGCAGTCTGGTAGTTATCCGATGTCGGGTTGATGTAAGTGGGGTCGTAAACGTCCTTGAAGGGGTTGGGAAGAACCTCAGGAGTTGCACAACGGTCGAGCTTTGCCCAAACGATAGGAGAGTGCGACTTCATGTCAATAGATACCGAGCGAACACCTACATAGGGGTTGGCATAAGTTGCAAAGTCGATGTTGCCAAGATAAGCATGCCATGTGCTTGTGCGTCCTACCTCAAACACTTTACCATCTTCGCCATTGCGGAGGAAAATCTCGAAGTGGTCGATTGCCACCTCATCGTTGTAAACCATACCACGCTGCTTGTAGGCTGTGTTGAAGCCTGCATCGTCAACTGTCCAGTTGAGCTTAACCGACATAGAATTCTGTGTCTCTTCCTTAATCTCAGTGAGGAGGCTCTCAGCAAGGATAGGAGCGGGAGCTACGGCTGCACGGTTATCGGAAATATTGAGCTGACCTACGAGCATTTTGTAGCTGTCGTTGCTGCCCTTAACGCGGAGACCGATATACTCGATAACTGCGCCCTGCGAAACGCCTGTGAGGTCAACGGTCTTAGTCTGCCACTGTGCGCCGTTGAGGCTGCCAAGAGCATACTCCTGCCAGTCGCCACCCTCAGTGCGAACGATTACATAGAGGTCAGAAGCATTCTCTCCCTCAAGACCGTTCTTGAGAGCCAATGTTGCCTTCACGCCACCTGCCGAAGAGGTGAGCTTGGTGCGATAGAGAACGATGTCGGTTCCGGCTGCATTTGCAGCACCGCTGAGGCGGATGCAAGAACCACCGATATAGGCATCCTCATGAGTGAAACGTACGTCGATGTTGGTAGCGGCAGTGCTCATGTTGCCGGCCTCAGTCACGCGCCAGCGATAAGTGGGAACGAAGTCCTGCTGACCCATGTTGTACCAGCTACCGAATGTCTTCTTACCCTTGTAGAAGTAGATTTCACCATTACCAAGTGTGAAGTTAGTGTTGAAAGGAAGGTCACCAATGATTGCGGTGCGCTCGGGAAGCATTGAAGCAAGACCGCCAAATGTGGCAAGCTGCTCAGCAGCCTTTGCAGGTCCGTTAACCTGGAATGTGTGGCCTGAATTCTTGAGAGTAGGACGATAGAGTGGGTTGCGGTAGCCACCCGAGAATGCCTTCTCAAGAAGGAGCTGATAGTTCTCCTGTGTGTTCATGATGGTAGTTCCCACTGTATATTGGAAGAAGCGGCTCACGGCGTGCTCACCCCACAGACAGAGGTTCATCTCTTTGCGGGCCTCTGTGTTCATGTCGGCCCACTTGCGGTCCATGGTTACAATCCATACACCCTGATAAACGTCCTCGGCAGTGCCGATAGCGTTCTTTGCAGCCTGAAGCGAATTGGCAACACCATAGGTTGCAAAGTCGCCACCCGAGTAGTTCAGGAACGGGTCGCAAATCTTGCCATTCTCATTGTCACCGAGCAGATACTGGGTGTTGTTGGCCGAGAGGCTCTGGGTTGAAGTGTAGATACCAATATGGAAGCTGTCGAAACCAATCTCCTTTGCACGCTTGTAGCAAGCGCGGTGGAAGGCGATAAGTTCGTCGTCCATGTAGCCACTGTCCTCAATATTGTAGTTCAGTCCATCATGGCCGAAGAAGAGACAAGCGTTGATAAGGGCATCTACATACTTGAAGCTGCCATCCTCATTCTTGGCTGTGATAAAGCTGATGTAGGCAGCCGAAGTGGTACCCCACGACTCAAAGAACTCGATACCCGAGTAGATGTGCGTACCATTCTTGTGTGCTGCATCGGCCCACGAACCCGGCGCCTGCTGCATTCCGTGGTTCCACGAACCGAAAATGTGTGTGTAGTTCCACATCGAGAACACATCGTTGTGGAATGTGCTCGATGGATAACCGCCTACGCCCTTGCCCTGGCCTGTGGGTACGTTCATCCAAAGGCGACGGGTCGGGAACACTTCGGGTACGGCATTCACAGTGGTATTCTGCTCAAGAATAGTGGCGGGGCGCACGTGTGAGCGCGAGAACTCGAGGTCGAGGTAGATACCTGCTGCCTCAAATTCGGCCTGTGTGGGATACTGGCGGCCCTCATTTGCTGCTTTGGCAAAGAGCTGGAGGACTCCACGGCTGGCCCAAGGCTCGAAATCATACACTTCAGTCGAAGCTGACGCCGGCAACTCCTGTGCGAAACCGGGAACAGCCGCTGCGGCTGCAAGAATAGCAGCACAGAGTAAATTAGCTTTTCTCATTTTGGTTTTTTTTGGGTTAATAAAAAATTGTTGATTATTGGTTTTGATTTAATAACATGGTTAAAGGGCGAAGCATGGCCTTAGCCGGGGCAATGCCCCGCCCTTTGATTGGCATTTAATATGCTGAGCGCTTAGAAGTTGGCCATGCCATCCACATCCCACCAGATTCGTGTGCCCTGAAGGTCGTCGCCGCCAAGTGCGTCAAGTCCGGTCTTGGTGATGTCGTCGAGGCCTACTGTAGTGCCACGGCCGGGGAACGGAATGCGGCGAATGAGATCGCCATCGCGCAGTGAGCCGTCGCCATAGTCGGCAGCGTTGAGCACGGGGAATTGCTTGGGATAGCCTGTGCGGCGCATCTCAGCCCAAGCCTCGCTCGAGAGCGGGAAGAGTGCGATATACTTCTGTGTAATAATCTTCTCGAGTTTCACCTCGGGTGCATCGCCTTCGTTCCACTTAACGCCAATGGTGGTTACGCTCTCCATGTTGTTGGCATCGTCCATCGGGTCAACGTAGGTGTAGGCTTTAGCCTTTTCGAGCTTCATGTAGTCATCTACATAGGTGGCATACATCTGTCGGCTGTCGTCGAAGCGACCCTCGGGCTGAGCGTTGCGAATGCCACGCTCATAGAAGAACTGTGCAGTTCCGCCCATGTTCCAGCCACGCACTGCGCCCTCGGCGCGGAGGAAATCAACTTCCGAAACCTTTACATAGTAGGTTGGTGCGTCGGAGATGAAGTCGGTCTCAAGCGATGAGTAGGCCACGCGGGGATTCACGTCAACACTCTGTCCGCTCTCCATCACAAGGCCGGCACGAATGCCCACGATGCGGCTCTTTGCGGCAGTCACCGCTCCCGTCTTAGTGTTGGTGATGGCATCCACGTTCTTCGAGATGAAGTATTTGGTCATCGGGTGGTCGAGGCTCATGAGCAAGCTCTCAAATGAGGCGTTCACGCGAGAGTCGTTCCACGAGTTGCAGATGGTGCTGAGGGGATGGTAGAAGCATCCGGTCACCCAGTTGAGGGCAATTTCCTTGTCGGTGCTCTCCACCACGCCGCTTGCCACAGCTTCCTCGGCCCACTTCTTGGCCTTCTCGGGCATCACTTTCACCACGCGCATAGCCATGCGCAGCTTCAGTGAGTTGGCAAAGCGCTTCCAGGTGTCGATGCTCTTGTCCTGAGTCACCACGTCAACCTGGTTTATCACGCCCTGCACCTTCTTCTGGTACCATGCAGGCTGCTCCTTGAAGTGGTCGAAGCAAGCCACGATAGTGTCCACGTTGTCGATGATAGTGGCATAGATGTCCATGCCCTTGTCGAAGATAAAAGGATTGGTCTCCTTGTTGTTCTTGTGGTCAACGTAGGGGATTGAGCCATAGAGGTCGGCAGTCTCCTGTGCCGAGAAGTCGAAGAGCAGCAAGCCAATGGCCTTGATTTCGGGCATAAAGTCAATCTGCGGGTGATTGAGCAAGTTGGCGAGGTTGTTCTTCACCTCAAGGAAGGCTCCATAGGGGCCGTCGCAGAAGTCATAGTTGTAGTAGTAGGTACTGGGCAGGCGGCCGCCAAAGTTCTGGTCGGCGCAGAAGTATCCTGAGTAGTTGTCAACATGCAGGCTATACACATACTGATACTGATGCTCCTGCGGCATCTGTCCGTTCTTGCCACCGCGAATGTAGTAGGTTGCGGTGGGCACCTGGCGGAAGTAGGTGTTGAGTGCCGTCTTTGCAGCATCGAATTCCTCTTCGGTGATTACCTTGCGGTAATCTATTTCGTCGGCCTTGCCATGGAACACCTCTGGATCCAGTTCCTCATCTGTTGTGGTGAACTCATCCGATGGATTGTCGAAATCCAGGCACGACACCATAAGCAGCGGGAACAAGGCAAGTGCTAATGTCCACAATATCTTTTTCATAATTTATGTCGGGATAATTTAAGTGTGTGATTACTTATTTTTTATATTATTGATTAGAACTCAACCTTTACGTTGAAGCCGAATGAGCGAGTCGATGGCATGTTGAACACGTCGAATGCTCCAAGTCCGTTCTTCGTGGTGAGCGACACATCCGGATCAACCGGGCAATCCTTGTAGATGAAGAAGAGGTTGCGACCCACTGCCGAGAGCTGAAGGTTCTTAATCCAGCCTCCAAAGAGATTGCGGAACTGGTAGCTAACCGAAAGCTCGGCGAGGCGGAAGTTGGTGGCGTCGTAAACATACTCCGATGCAAACACCTGGCCGCCTATCGTGCGGTAGTAGTCCTCTATGGGCACTGTGGTTCCATCCACCACCATTCCCGGCTTCTTCGAGCCGTCGGCAGCATTGAAGTAGATACCGTTGGCCTCAGCTGCCAGGCGCATGTCGCCTGTGCGCTTCGAAACACCTGCATTGTCGAGGTAGGCCTCGGTGAGCGAGATGGTCTTGCCGCCTATGCGGCCGCTGATGAGGAAGTAGAGCGAGAGGTCTTTCCAGCTCACTGTGTTGTTCCAGCCCAAGTTCACCTTCGAGTTCATGTTGCCAAGATATACATACTTGTCGTTGCTGAGCTGCGGTATTCCGGCGCTGGTGAATGCTATCTTGCCATCGGCGTCGCGCTTGAAGTCGAGAGCATACATGTCGCCATAGCTTCCGCCCTGCTCGTAGCGCACTACCACGTGTCCGTTGGCCACGCGCTGCTCCATCTTGGCGGGATTCCCGTTTTCGTCCTCATAGGTCTTCACAATCTTGTTGAGGTTGTATGAGAGGTTCACGCCTGTTTTCCACATCCAGTCGTGGTTGTTCACGATGTTGTAGGTGAGGGTGGTCTCAATACCCTGGTTGCGGATAAGACCGGTGTTCACAGGCTTCGACTTACCACCTGTGGTGGCGCTCACGAAGTAGCTGTTGGTGAGGTCAGTGTGATAGTAGGTGAGGTCCCAGTTGAGGGCGCTGCGGAAAAGCGAAATATCAAATCCTGCCTCAAACGATTTCGATTTCTCCGGACGTGGGTTGTCGAAATATCCATAGCCCGAGCCGGCTACGGCTCCTGTAGAGAGGTCGGTCGAACCCTTGGCGAAGAAGAGGTTGGGAATAGAGTTACCCACCTCAGAGTAAGAGGCACGGAGCTTGAGGTGTGTAATCACCTCGGGCAGCTTGGCATAGCGGTGCACCAGTGTGTTGGCTCCCAGCGACCAGTAGCCGTAGTTGTCGGGTGTGCCGCGGTCGGTAAACTGGCGGAAGGCACGGTACCAGTCCTGACGGTAGCTACCTTCTACATACAGATACTCTTTCCAGCCCACCTGGCCTGTGAAGAAGAGACCCTTGTCCCAGTTCGACTGCTTCGAGTAGGATGTGCCATTGCCGTTCCAGCCGGCCGAAGGCTCAAAGTAGTTGATGAGCGTGGGGAGCTTGGTCATTGAGCCGGCGTTGTAGTAGGTGGCTGTTGTCCATATCTTCTGAGTCTCACCCTTGAGTGTGTGGCCCGACCATCCCACCGATGCCGAGATGTCGAAGTCGCTCACCTTGGTGTTGTAGCTGGCGATAGCATCCACATAAACGTCGTTGCTCCAGATGAGATCCTGTCCGTAGGTACCATAGTCCTCCATTGTGGCTACGTTCCATGTGGTGGCGTAGCGGTTGGTGTAACCCTTGAATTTAGCGCGGTCCATGCTCAGGCGTCCCTGCACGGTGAGGCCCTTCATAATCTCAAAGTTGGCCGATACTGTTCCATAGATGCGCTCCTCTACCGACTGGCCGCGGTTCTGGTTCACGAGCCAGTAGGGGTTGTTGTGGCCGGCTGTGAAATAAGCCCACTGCTGGCGCGGTCCGCTGAGCTCTATTCTCTCAGTCTTGCGGTTGCCCGAGCGGTCGTAGTAGGTGTGCTCATTCGACATCCAAGTGCCTTCGGCAACATAGTTGTTGCGGTAGTGGGTCACGTCGATGTTGCGCGGAGCAAGATAGAGGTCGTAGAGAGGATTAAGCACTGTGCCACCACCGGGGCGGTTGCGGTTGCGGGCATACACATAGTTGAGCGATGCGTCAATCTTCAGACGGTCGTCGAAGAGCGAGTAGCTCTGGCGCAACGACAGTGTGTTGCGGTTGTAGCTGTTGTTGGGCACCATACCGTTGGAGTGTGCGTTGGCGTAGGAGAAATATGTGCGCACCTTCTGTGTGCCACCGCTTATGCTCACCGAGTTGTTCCAAGTGACACCGGTCTCAAGGAAGTCGCTGATGTCATCGTTGGCATAGTTGCGCAGCTTGGCACCGCTGTAGGCGAGCTCTTCAGCTGTCTGGTCGCTAAGGCGCTTGCCCCAGCTCTCGGTTGAGAGGGTGCCGGCAATGGTGTTCACGGTAGCTCCGTAAGTGTTCTGAAGCTCAGGCTTGGTAAGCGCCGACTCGAAGGTCACGTTGGAGTTGATTGTAACCGACACCTTGCCCTCTTTTCCCTTCTTGGTGGTAATCATAAGCACACCATTGGCAGCCGCGCTGCCATAGAGTGCTGCTGCGTTTGCGCCCTTCAGCACGTTGATGCTCTCAATGTCGTCGGGGTTGATGAGCGAAAGTGCGTCGCCGCCCTCCGATGAGCTCGAGTAGGTGAGGTTCTCACCGCTCGCCCAGCTTGATGAGGCGCTACCCACCTGGTTGGTCATCGGCACACCATCGACCACAATGAGCGGGCTGTTGTTACCCATCACCGATTTGTTACCACGGATAAGAATCTTCGATGTTCCGCCGGCACCTCCTGCCGACTGCGTGATCGATACACCCGAAATCTTTCCGGCAAGTGCATTCACGAAGTTGGAGTTCTGCACTTTCATGATATCGTCGCTCTTCACCACCTGTGTGGCATAGGTGAGCGATGCCTCCTTGCGCTGTATGCCCATCGCGGTCACAACGATTTCCTGGAGCTGTGATGAGTTGGTCTCAAGTTGAATCTGGAGCGGCGTGCCTTTCCACTCCACCTCCATGGGCTTGTAGCCCACGGCACTGATTTTCAGTTTGCTTCCTTTTGCTACACCGGCGAGGTTAAACATGCCGTCGAGGTCGGTACTGGTTCCCTTTGTCTCGTTGCCAACCACGAATACGGTGGCGCCGATAAAGGGTTCGCCTGTTTCATCTACCACTGTGCCCGAGGCACCTGTGGAGCTGGCGGCCTGTGGAGCTGCACTTGCTGCAATGGGGGGAGTGAAGATTACAGCCGATGCAAAGGCAACACAGGACAACACAATTAATCGCTTAAAAGATTGTTTTAGGTCTGCCATAAAATTATAAATTTGAAAGGTTGTTTTTTGTTTGTTTTGTCAGTTGTTTTTTTGGGGTTAGTAGTTTGTAAAAAAATTGGTTTGTTATAGTTTTTGTTTGTTTTGTCGTTAGTTGAAAGTATATATATATTGTGGCGTTTTGGTTAGTCGTTCACGGTAGCTTCTGCTTTTAAGGCTTTGGCATTAGCTTGAATGATTTTGCGCAAATATAGGATAATTCTGTGGAATAGTCAAAAAGTTTTAATGAAAAAATAGCTTTTCAACGAAAAAAAATGCACGTCTATGCCATTTGCCATAGAATTTCCTCTCATTCAATCCCTGTCAAAAGCCTTTGCCGGTGTAGTCTCTTGACAACTCGGGCAATTGCTTTTGCACTCCCGCGGGGAGTGCCGCGACTAACCATCGTTCTTTCTCATTTCGTAGCGGTTTGTTTATGTCACACATTTGGTTGATTAATTATCGGGAGCAAAATTACTAAATATTTTCATTAAATATTACATAATCATAGAAATAATAAAATAATTAACAAATAATAACACAAAACCACTGAATATGCAATATTTATGTTCTACAACATAAATTAAAAACATATATTAAGTACTACATAATGCGGCCAAAAGTTTCTGCTTTTACAAAAAAATATTATTATCTTTGCACTAAAAAAGAACACAACCAGCCCTTGCTGCCGGGCGGGGGGAATGGACCTGCCAACTTCGCAGGGTTCACAATCACACCTCTATGCCCACCCCTTTTATAATACATTGAAGAGAAATGGAACAGCCCGATAAAGACTTAACCCTTGTGGAGTGTGCGCAGCAGCGTATTCTCGAATACATTTCAATGAACAGCCTCTCCTATGGCGACCTTTTGCCCAAAGAAGAGGACATGGCCGAGATTGTCGGCGTCAGCCGTGTGGTGATTCGCGAGGCCTACAGCGGCCTTCGCACTCTTGGTTTCCTCTCAACAAAGAAGAAAAAAGGAACCATGTTTGTGAAGCCAAAGATTTTCAGCGTGCTAAAGATGGTCATCATGTCGGGGTTTCTCGACATCGACGCCATGCGCGACCTATATGAGTTTCGCCTTATGCTCGAAATTGGAATGGCCGACTATGTGGTGGCAAACTACAAACAAGAGTATATCGACATGCTCGAGAATCTGGTTGACCGCGAAGACAGCACCTCAGATGTCGATGAGCTGCGCGACATCGACATTGAGTTCCACAGCATTCTCTACATGATGTCGGGAAACAAGAACTTGCAGTCGCTACAGACCATGCTGCGCGATTTGTTCAAGCTCTACGCCCGCAATTTCAAGAATGGAAAGCGCTACGATATGCTCACACACCGCACCCTGCTCGACATACTCAAGAAGCGCGATGCCGCTCTCTTCCGCAGCGCCATGCGCATACATCTCGAAAACCAGTTTGCAAATCAGGAGAAAAATCTTCACAACATAGCCCACAACCAGCAATGAGCCATGTGTTATGAGCAGTGAGCCTGAATGTAAAAAGCCGGTAATCAGCCCATAGCTCATTGCCCAAAGCCCTTAAAAAACCCAAAAAAACAAATAATATGATAGTAACCGACCTTAACAATTGCAGCCGCATAGCTGCGTTGCACCCGGCCTTTGCCTCCCTTTTCGATTTCTTGGCCTCCAACGACCTTCTCTCAATGCCGCTTGGCCGGATTGAAGTGGATGGCGACAATCTCTTTATCAACAATGTGAATCCCGAGTGTGTGCCCGCCTCCGAGCAGGTGCTCGAAATGCACCGCCGGTATATCGACGTTCATATCCTTCTGTCGGGCAATGAGCGCATTGGCTGGAAGTCGCTTGCCGATGTGGAGCACTTCTCCAAGGAATACGACTCCGAGGCCGACTGTGCCCTGTCGGACGACCACCCCACCACCTACGTTGACCTCCTCCCCGGTCAGCTCTGCATCGTGTGGCCCGAAGACCCCCACGCGCCAATCATAGGCTCAGGCAAGATTCGTAAAGCCATAGCCAAGGTGCGCATATAGTATTCCGCCACACCCTCTTATTATTCACTTCTGTTCTATTCCCACTACCGCCGTTCTTGGGGTTCGGATGCGGGGCTTCAGCTCGCCTCCGAGCAGCAAAAGGGTGTCGCCACACAGTGCTGCCGCTGCACCTGCGCGCGCAAAGTCGGCACTGCTGGCTGCAACGCTCCATGTGCCCTCCTTTGGGTCGAAAATATATACCGAAGGATTAAATTTATACCACTCCGCCGGGTGCTGAAGATAGTCGGCCGGCTGCGACTGCAAAGCCGAAAGGAAAATGCGGCGGTTCACGCCTCCGGCCGCGGCAATGCGACCGTCGCGCAGCGTCACAGCAACTCCGCCTCCAAGCGACACTGCATCGCCGGTGGCATCATGCGGCCCGGGCACCGCCCGCCATGAGCAGTCCGAGGGGTCGTAGCAATAGCCGTCGGTGTCGAGCGTAGCGGGGCGGTTCATACCCTTTGGAGCAAATCCTCCCCACACGTATATCTTTCCACCCGATGCGGCCACTACCGGTTGCACGCGGCTGTTGCCGGGAAAGTCGGCAAGACGTTTCCAGCCTTGTTTCTTCTTCTTGAGGTTAAGGCACAGCATCACATTCGATGGCTCACCGCCGGCATTGCCTCCGCACACCCACACCATGTCACCGTCGGCGCAGGCATAGGTGTTGTCGAGAGCAAATGGCAGTGAAGGCAGGCGGTCGATGCGCAATTTACCCTTCCGGCTCACGCTCACTATGCGAGCCTCGGCCGAGCTTGCGCCATTGGCAACGCCGCCCACCATCACCACTCCTTGCCGCGTGGTGGCCGATGCCCCGTAGGCTATGCACTCGGGCAGGTTGCCCACATGCCTCCACTCGCCTTGCGGCGCATTGGGGTTGAGCACATAGATGCCACGGTAGTAGCGCTTCTTGCTGTCGGCTTCAAGCGCATTTTCAGGGAAATTGCAGCCACCGGCACGCACCACCCAGCCACCACTCACGCCGCCAAAGGCAGCCGACACCCCATGCTCTATACCCGGTTCGGGCTCACATCCTGTCGCCTCGAAGCACGCTGCAACAGCAATGGCAAGCATGCACAAAATCCTCAGTCGCATAGTTCTTTTTGATAATCACATGAATTAAATTGAACAACAACGAATGAGGGTGTATCAAAATCTGCTATGTCGATTCTTTTTGATACACCCTCAATGAATTATTCTCACAGCTTGTTGCAGCGGTCGAAGAAGCCTATTGCCTCAAGCTCCTGTCTCATTGCAGCCTCCTCGGCGTCGGTGAGGTTCTGGAAAGGAGTGCGGTTCTTGCCAAGGTCGAGTCCTATGAGCTTCATGATGCGCTTTCCACCCACAATGTTGCCACGGTAGCGGCAAATCACATTGATTACCTCCTGCGAGAAGTTCTGGTGCTCGCGTGCAGCCTCAATGTCGCCGTGCTGCCAGCAATCAATGATTGCAGTGAGTTCACGTCCGTTGTAGTTGGTAGTGCCTCCGATGCCTCCCTGTGCGCCACCCATAGCGAGCGATGGCAGGATTGTTTCGTCCTGGCCGTGTAGCATGTCGAATTTTCCATCCTTGTAGAGCCGGCACTGGTTATATTCATATATGCTCTCGAATGTGTATTTTATGCCGGCAAAATTGGGCACACGGCCATCCACAGCCTCAAGCACCTTCACCATGGGCAGGAATGCGCCGTTGAAGGCAGGGATGTGGTAGTAGTAGAATGGCAACTCGGGAGCACCGGCGGCAATCTCCTCAATGTATTTCACCAGTTCCTCCACACGGCCAATCTTTGGGAATGGAGGAGCCATCGCACCTATGCCCCATGCGCCAATCTCAGCTGCATGGCGGGCAAGCTCGCGGCTGGCCTTCACGCAGCAGCTTCCCACGTGCACTATCACCTTAAAATCGTCCTCGGCATATTTTATCCACTCTTCGGCAAGGTGCTTGCGCTCCTCATCGGTGAGCATATAGCCCTCGCCCGACGAGCCATTGATAAACACGCCCTTCAGTCCGTTTTTCTTGAGCATTGCTGCGTATGCTGCTATCGGCTCCAGGTTCACTTCGCCATTAGGGTAGAAAGGGGTGAAGGGAGCGTCGATTAATCCTTTGATTTTTTCCATAAATGCAATTGTTTTTTATAGTTTTTGTAAATATAGATATATTATTCTTTGTTGAGTGTGGTTGGCTTCAGCACCACAAGTTGAGCCACCAGTGCAAGCACAAGCGCACCGGCCATGAATGTGAATCCCATGCCCATCAGCCCCTGGTCGGCAAGCGTGCCAAGCACGTTGGTGGCAAGAGCGCCTATGAAGAGCCCCGACATGTTCATTATTCCGTAGGCCGTGGCTCGAGAACGACTGCCCACAAACTGGCACAGTATCGGCATGTTGTTGGCATCGAAGAGTCCGTAGCCGAAACCAAATAGCAGTCCCGCCCCAATGGCTGCCACCAGCGATGTGCCATAGCCCATGAGCACGAGCGAGGGAATCATCATCGAGAGTCCTATGCTGCTGGTGTAGATGCGTCCGCGCAGGTTGCGCTGCGCCCAGCGGTCGGCGAGCGGTCCGCCCACCATCACGCCCACAAATGAGGCAAAGGCTATGGTGATTGTAGCCACAGGTCCGGCCCACACCATCTCTATGCCAAGGCTGTCGGCAAAGAGCGTAGGCAGCCAGTTCTTGGTGGCCCAGCCGGGTACCGACGAGGTGGCGAAGAAGAAGAGTATGGCCCAGAATGCCGCGCAGGTGAGTAGCATGCCTATAGAGCCGCCCACACCCTTCAGGCCGCTGCGTAGTGCCTGAGAGAGAGATTCGCGCGATGCCTCAGCCTTCACTTCGGGCTTGCTGTCGCGCTTCTCATGCAGCAGGGCTATGAGTATCACCGCGTAGGCAATGCCCACAATGCCAAACCAGTGGAAGGTGCTCTGCCACGAAAGGTGCGAAGCAACAAAAGCTCCAAATCCGCCCACGGCCTGTCCCATATAGAGTCCGGTCATGTGTATGCCCACGGCGAGGCTCAGTTGGCGGCCGGCGAAGTAGTCGGCTATTAGTGAGAGTGCAGCCGGAATGTAGAGGGCCTCCGACACGCCCATCGCCGCGCGCAGCCAGTACACCTCGGTGTAGCTTGTGGCATAGCCCATCATCAGCGTCACAGCCGACCACACGGCGAGCGACACCACTATGAGCCATTTGCGGTTCACGCGGTCGGCCACAATGCCCGATATAGGACTCATAAATCCATATATCCACATAAATGCCGCCATGATTTTTCCAAACATCACCTTGCTCTCAAGGTCGCTTATGTCCATAGCCATGGCATCGCGCATTGTAGAGAGCATCTGGCGATCCATGTAGTTGAGCAGTGCC
>JAQXTJ010000024.1 GCA_029219425.1 Bacteroidales bacterium | reverse complement strand
CCTCCCACAGTGGCAAGCGAAGATGCCTTCGATGAATCGCACTATTCCACCACCAAGGTTAATATGCCGGGAAAAAGATACCGCGATTTTGCCGGCGACGAAATTTGGAAAAAGTTCGCCAATCTCAAACACCCGGAAATGTACGCCTACACGCCCGTTGCCGGCGGCTACTCTATCCGCAAAGGTGAATACGCTCTCGATGAGGATTTCTCAGGTATAGTCGAAATTCCCGCAACATACAATTCACAAGATGTGGTAGCTATTGAAGAAGGTGCATACCAAGATCTGCCATATCTCGACGGTGTTATTCTCCCCGAAGGATTGACCTCCATTGGTGCTGATGCGTTTGCCGACTGCATTTCGCTCAGTAAGGTAATCAACAAACGCAAAGAGCCTCTCACCGAAGATGTTTGTCCTAATACAGCCTTTGGTTCTGATACTTATTCAGGTACACTCACTGTGCCATTTGGAAGCCTCGATGCTTATAAAAACACTGCACCGTGGAGTAAATTCACCACTATCGAGCAAGGATTCGGTGAGCGCGTTCTCTCTGCTCCGACGGCTTCACACGAGCAGGGCGCGTTTGACCAGCCTTTCGATTTGACGCTCACCAATCCTAACAAGGTTGGTTCCATTTATTATTACATCGTTAACGAAGGCGACGGCGCATCCGATGTTCGCACCGTCGAAACCTACTCCAATCCAATCAAAATCTCCAACACTTGCAAAGTTGTGGCATATATCAGCGATGGTACTATTTGCTGCGACCCTGTTTCTTGGGAATATACAGCCGAGAAGCAAACAGTGACGACTAATGCAGAGCTGCTTTCGATGGAGGCCGGCAAGCTCTATGAGGTGAATGTGGTGCTTGAGGGTGTTAAGGCGAATGGTGGAGTGCTTTATGCTCGCACTTCGGGGGCTTCGGCTGCTCCATCCAATCCGGCAGAAAGCCATACCGCCTTTGAGAGCTATGAAGATGGCAATAAGCTTGACGAATATAATCAGCGCGACTGGGTTGCTATCGAAGGACTCACATCAGAATATGAAGGCTTTGAAGTGGGATCGTTCATTGCCCGCTATGATGGCGTGAAACTCACCAAGGTGGCTTCGGCACCCGCTGTGGGTGCAGCAGTTGATGTAACAAATATCAACACGTTCGGCGTGGCAAATGTGTTCTATGGCAACTATGAGAACACTGAGACACTTGGCATGGCCGACGACTATCGTCCGTTCTTTGTGAAGGCTAAGGTGAATGAGGTGGCTAACTACGTTGGTGCAGTGAAAGCTGTTGATGGAGGCTTCGAGCTTTGGGGCTCGGGCGTTTGCGGCAAGCTGAACGAGAAGGGCTTGGAGATTGACACTAATGGCAAGGACATCACTGCTTCGACTGAAGATCGACAGATAGAGGGAGTGCTTGTGGCCGACGCTGAGGCTAATGGCGGCGTGAAACTTGTGGCTCTTGCCGAGCCGACCACCCCGACAGGTGTGGAGGCACTGAAGGCTGATGGCAAGGCTGCAATCTACGGCACTGAGGGTGCAGTGGTTGTTGCCGGAGCCGACGGCAAGGTAGCAATCTTCGACGCTATGGGCCGCATGGTGAAGAGCGTGAGCGCAGAGGGTGCAGCAACGGTGGAGATGCCGGCAGGCTACTACATTGTGCGCACAGCAGGAACTGCAAAGGCTGTGATTGTGAAGTAACACGAATCACACACACACAACGACAATAAGAGCCGGGTGTATCAAAATTCGGTTTGATAATATTTTGATGTAGGGACGCACCCTGGTGCGTCCGCGTAACAGCCTCATAATTAAGTGATAACCAAAGCGGCTGTGGGCGGACATACCGGGGTGCGTCCCTACATCAGTGGTTATTTTTCAATTTTGATACACCCTCTGTGTTTTTGCATCGGCCTCTTGATGTGGGAAATCAAAAAATTTTTTGAGTGAAGGGGGGGAAATCGTACAAGGATAGGATGGCAGCGAATACTGTGAGGGAACGGACAAAAAAAGAGACACAAGCCCCACTTTCACAGCGTCTTGCTTGCGCCTCGCATCATCGAGAGATATTGAAACTTAACAGAAATGCCTTTTTTTAGTGCATTTGGCGGATAATGTTCCGCCCGATTTTCGTGCTATTTATCTTGCTTTTGTGCTTTTTCTACAACTATAACGGATAGGGTTGGCAAAAAGTTCGCAGCCGAGTGAAATTTTTTTGAGAAAAAATCACCGTTGGGATAATTTGCCCAGAATATCAGCCACATGCGGTGTTGGGCAGATGCGCCATGCGTCGAAGAGATAGGTCTGTGCGAGTGCGGCATAGTCGGCACGTTGGGCCGGGTCGGAGGCAGAGGAGAGAGCGGTGTAGTAGAAGATGCCAGAGTTGAGCAAGGCCTCGTAGTCGTCGGGCTGGTGAGTCAGGATATATCGGTAGCATCGCAGTGCATCGTCGGTGCGGTTCTCCATGATGTAGGCGCGGGCGAGGATGTGGGCGAGCTGGAGGCTCTCGGGGGTGTCGGACAGCATCGACTCGGCTATTTCTATCACTCCCCGGGCATTGTGGCGGAAGTCGTAGTATTCGAGCAGATACACATTGATGCCTCTCGAGAGCCAAGGCTGGCGGTCGCGCACGAGCAGCAGCAGCTTCTCGTATTCCCTGCCTTCGCCCGAGGCAAACGATATGCTTTTCACGCCCGAGAAGATGGAGTCGAGAGCGATTCCTTGCTTCTGTGTCCGCTCGAAGAAGCGCATCTGCTCATCGTCGTTTCCGAGCATTCCGCATGTGAATATTGCGTGGTAGTAGGATGCCACGTCGTCGGGACGCAGGTCGAGCATCACCTCATACATTGCCAGGGCGCTTTGCCACTCCTGATACTTGAAGAACCGGCTTGCGCGCACGCTTGCCGCGTCGTATCGGCGTGAGGCATCGGCATCGCCGGCATAGGCGGCGGTGGCGATGCACAGTGCTGCTATGGCAATGATGAGTTTTCGCATCTACATTCTTGATAGTGTGTTGCAAAATTAGTGAAAAAAATCGGTATTGCGGCTCGCTGTGTTGCAGATTTTTTGTAATTTTGGAATCGAAAACAAAGAGCAGCGCGCTCAGTGGCACAAGACGCCTGGTGGCTACAGGGGTTGTAGCATTTGCCGCGGATGGCATAATTGACCGCCTGCTTTGTCATGGAATTTGTAGTTGTTGGGGATATTGAAAATAATATGGATGGAATAAGGATAGTGATTGCCGGTGTGTGGCAATTTTTCGGAATAGAGGGTGAGGCGCTCGGTGCTTTCACCCACTGGAGCTTGCTGGTGCTGGCCTTGGCTTTCGCGCTTGTTTGTGGTGCGCTGGCGAGCTACATAGTGCGTCCCATTGTGCAAAATATTATCAATAAATCGCCATCGAAGGTGGATGATATGCTGCTCAACGATGATGTGCTGCGCTCGGCGTGCCGCATCATCCCGGCGATAGTGTATCTCTATCTTGCGCCTTTGTGCTTCGATGGGCATAAGCCCGACTACTGGGCTTATGTGCTGATTGAGCGTGCGTCCGACGTTTACCTCACGGTGATGATTCTCTCGCTCATCAATCACATTCTCAACAATCTTAGCCGACTTAGTACCACTCACGACCGCCTGCGCAAGCACTATATTGTGGGGCTGGTGCAATTCTTGAAGCTGGTGGTGTTTTGCCTCGGCGCGATAATTGTGGTGGCGATTGTCATCAACCGCTCGCCGATGTCGCTCATTGCCGGACTCGGCGCGGCTGCCACGGTGACGATGCTGCTCTTCCGCGACAGCATCGTGGGACTGGTGGCTGGCATTCAGCTCAATGTGAACGATATGCTCAAGCCCGGCGACTGGATTACCATAAAGAAGCTGGGCGTGGATGGATATGTGCAGAAGGTGTCGCTCACCACGGTGAAGGTGCGCAACTTCGACAATACCATTGCCACCATTCCGCCTTCGATTCTGGTGAGCGACTCTTTCATGAACTGGAAGGAGATTGCCGAGCGTGGCCGCCGCGTGAAGCGCACAATCTACATCGATGTGCAGTCGGTTCGATTCTGCACAGCCGAGGAGGTGGCCGAGTATGGCAGCCTCGGCCTTGTGACCGAAGAGGAGGCAGCCTCGGCCGCACAACGGGTGGTGAACCTCACGGTGTTCCGGCGCTTCGTGACGGCCTACCTGCGCCGTAATGCTGAGGTGAAGCACGACGACTGGCTCATGGTGCGACAGCTTGAGCACACGCAGGGAGGCTTGCCCATAGAGCTTTATTTCTACTTCCGCGAGACCGACTTTGTGCGCTATGAGCAGCTCGCTGCCGAGGCGATGGAATACATTATTGCTTCGGCTCCGCAATTCGGCGTTGCCCTCTATCAGTCGCCCACCGGAGCCGATATTGCGGGGCTAATCAAGGCTGCCGGAGCATTTTCTCGAAATTGTGACTGAATTGTGACACGATTCTTTGGTTTTATTGCTAATTTTGCAATGACAATTATCTGAAAGGCATTTTCGCGTATGATTGATTTTACTCCCATAGCCCGGCTGGTGTTCCGCAACAGGATTGTTGAGGCGCAGCGCTTTGTGAATCACGGCGACGTGGTGCAGCGTGAGGTGCTCGATGAGCTGCTGCAACAGGCTTCGCGCACCGAGATTGGGCAGCGCTATGGTTTCGGCGACGGGATGACCTACGCGCAATTCCGCGAGCGGGTGCCTCTGCACAGCTATGAGGACTTGCGCCCTGATGTGATGCGCATGGTGCGCGGCGAGAA
>JAQXTJ010000023.1 GCA_029219425.1 Bacteroidales bacterium | reverse complement strand
CCATGCAGCTGCTATCCATGCTTAGAACAGAGCACGGATAGCAGTGTATGGTGAGTTGTTGTGTTTCTTGGTAGTCTCTATGACAGAGAGCAAGTCGAGGAAAGCATCAGCTCCATTGTCGGAACGGAATGTGCCTGAGTTTTTCATTTTGATCTTGACCTTTCTGATACCTCTTTCACTTGCATTGTTGTCAGGTGGTATCGCAGGATTCTCAAGGAAGTTGAAGATGTAGTCCCTGCACTTGATAAGCCCTCTCTTGAGTTGTCCGAATTGCTCTGCCATGTGTTCAAGGTTCTCAGTCAGCAGCCTGTCAAGCTTTATCAGCCACGGCTGTTTGTCGATGACGACCTGCGGATTCTCGTTGCGTTCATGGACGGCCTGCTGCAACAAGCTTTCGACCTTCCTCGACCACTGCTGCTCCGTGTCAAGTTCATTCAGGTACTGTAGCTCACGTAGCAGGTGTGCCACGCAGACCTGATGGTCCAGGAAATTGAGCGTGAAATAGGCACTGTGGCGGTCTGTGACGGCGACCATTCTCTCAAGCGAGTTCCCGAAGCGGCTCTCCAATTCCTTATGCGAGCGTCCGCTCCCATGAAACAAGAGGGTGAAATAGACCGTCTGTGCAATCCATGTCCAGTCGAGTTTCTTATTACAGTAGAGTCCGGATTCGTCAAAGCCGACAACTGCGGATTTCATGATGCACTCCTTTATCTTCTCTATGGCTGGGGCAGCATTCTTCTTTGCCTCGTTTACCCAGTTGACGAAGGAACCCTGGCTTATCTCCAGAGAGAACACCTCCTTGAAGAAACTCTCTATGCGACCGTATGGGAGAAACATCACCACGCTCAGGTAGATGACCAACGACTTTACCGATGCATCATAGACCACGGCATTGGAACCGCGCTTGCGGGCAGTATGTGACTGTACACGCTCGCCGCACTTCTTGCAGACGGTGACGTAATGGCGGATTTCCTTCACGACAGGTCTCAGTTCAGGAATGGACACCACCTGTGTAACATAGTCCAAAATGCGCTCGCAATCCTCAAGCGACTCACCGCACTTGGTACAATAGTTGGCGGATATGTCCACAGTCTCGTCCGGCTTGTCTTTCATCTTCAGCGTGCTGCCATCGTGTCCCTTCTGCCCACCAGGCTTACGACCCGTAGGCTTGCGCAAAGTCTTGGTGCGGCGGATGACCTCAGCTTTTATGGTTTCCTTCGAAGGAGGAGTGTTGCTGTTGCCGGAGTTCTTCCCCGGCCTCTCGTATTTGGCAAGTTCCTCGCGAAGCATCTTGTTTTCTTCCCTCAAGTTGCGAATCTCCTTGTGCAGAGCCTCTGTATTACGGTTGAGATTACAGATTTCCGTATGCTGCGAGTCAATAGTCTCGCGCATCAACCGCATCTCCTCCGTCATGCTCTGCAGTGCTTCCGATATATCAGTAACCTTTTGATTCACAAGTACAAAGATACAAATAATATCTGAAGCCGCAAAACAATATCGCAAATATTTTTGATATAAACATATAATAATCAGATAGTTGAAGAAAGCTATGCTACAAGATTTCATCCAAACAGAATAGCTGTACCTCTATACGGAATTATAGCTACACGGAGTTTTACTTAATGACATTATTTGGGCTATAGCCTAATCGCTGAATAGTTACAAATTTATGCCAATAAATCAAATTTTCCAAATTTTTCCTACCTTTTTCAAAAAAAATCCCCAAAAATCTCCTCATGCCGATTCTTAATGCAAAAATATTTGTTGCAGTTTCTCGGGCGTGTATCCTTGCGCTTGGATGGGTTGACGAATGTTTGAGGATATTTTGGAAAATCGGGAGTGGGAGGCTGTGCCCGGGCAAAGGCTATTGCACAATTCACTCATTTGTAGTAACTTTGCAAAAAATCAGGCGGTGGATGGTGTATCAAAATTGGAAAACAACCACTTATGTAGGGACGCACCCCGGTGCGTCCGCCCATAGTTGCTTTGGTTGTTGCTTGATTATTAGGCTGTTACGCGGACACACCGGGGTGCGTCCCTACATCAAAATATTATCAAACCGAATTTTGATACACCATCTGAAAAGGGAATCAGGTGTGAATCCTGAGCAGAATCCGCTGCTGTAAGTCGCGCGGTGGCACACGGCGGTGTGCCGCCACCCCGGCCCCCACACAATGCTTATCCACTGCCCTGCGCCGCGGGGTGGGAAGGAGCGGGGCAATTACGGGAGCGACGAGCCAGAAGACCTGCCGCCCGATGGTGATTGATTATGGCTTTCGGAGAAATTAGAGCTGTTTCATGGAAAATTTCGGTTAGTAGCTTTGTGCCAATAGAGATTTTTTCGCGGTTTTCCCCGGAGCTGAATGTTGCATTTATATTCGGCTTATGAGTTTTTTATCTAAGTGTGTCGTTATGCTCTTTGCACCGGCTGCCGCGCTACAGGTGGCTGCCGCCGATGGCGGCGTTGCGTCGCGCCTCGACAGCATGCAGTATCTCAACGAGGTGGTGGTGGAGCGCCGCAGCACCTCGCGCGATGCGGTGATTCCAGAGCAGCGGCTTGGCGGCAAGAAGCTGGAGTCGCTCAACGCGCTCTCGGTGGCCGATGCCATCCGCTATTTCTCGGGAGCGCAAATAAAGGACTATGGCGGCGTGGGCGGCATCAAGTCGATCGACATCCGCAGCATGGGCACCAACCATGTGGGAGTGTTCTACGATGGACTTCAGCTGGGCAACGCGCAGAATGGGCAAATCGACCTGGGCAAGTTCTCGCTCGACAATATTGAGGAAATATCAATGTACAACGGGCAGAAGAGCAACATCTTCCAGCCCGCCAAGGACTTTGGCGCAGCCGGAACCATCTATCTGCGCACCCGCCAGCCCCGCTTTGCCGAGGGCAGGCGCACCCACGTGAAGCTCACAATGCGTACCGGCTCCTTTGGCCTCGCCAATCCCTCGCTGCTCGTGGAGCAGAAGCTGAGCGACCGCGTCACCGCAAATGTGAGCGCGGAATACACCTACGCCACCGGCCGCTACCGTTTCCGCTACCGCAAGGTGTTCTCCGACGGCACCCTGGCATGGGACACCACCGCCACGCGCCGCAATGGCGACATCCGCTCGCTTCGTGTGGAGGCTGCCCTCTTTGGCCGCCTCGACGACGGTAAGTGGAACCTAAAGGCCTATCTATACGACTCCGACAAGGGTATCCCCGGAGCCATTGTGAACAATGTGTGGAAAAACTCGCAGCGGCAGTGGGACTGCAACTTCTTCGTGCAGGGGCACTTGCAGAAGCACCTTGGCAAGCGTTACCGCTTTCAGGTGAACGCCAAGTATGCCCGCGACTATATGCGCTACCTCAACCCCGACACCACGCTCATGTATATCGACAACCGCTTCTGGCAGCAGGAGCTGTATGTGGCTACGGCTCACAACTATGCCATCGTGCCCGACGTGTGGGACGCCAACCTCTCGGTCGATTACCAGTGGAACTCGCTCGATGCCTCGCTGCGCGATTTTGCCTGTCCCACACGCCACTCGGCGTGGGCGGCACTGGCCACGGCGGCGCAGCTGGGGCGACTCAAGGTGCAGGCAAGCGTGCTGGGCACTTTTGTATCCGACCGCGCACTGGCACTGGCCGCCTCGGGCAGTAGCCGGCGGCGCAGCACAAGCCGCCACGAGTGGACTCCGGCGGCCTTCGTGAGCTACCGTGCGGTGGCAAGCGAGCGGAATGTGCTCAATCTAAGGGCTTTTGCCAAACGCTCATTCCGTATGCCCACCTTCAACGACCTCTACTACACCGACCTTGGCAATGCCTCGCTGCGCCCCGAGAAGGTGAACCAGTATGACCTTGGGCTGCAATACACATTCGCCTCGGGCAACAGCCACGCGCTGTTTCACGGCTTCAACCTGAGTGCCGACGGATATTACAACCATGTGACCGACAAAATAATAGCCGTGCCAAAGGGCAATGGACAGTATCGCTGGATGATGATGAACCTGGGGCAAGTGCGTATCTGGGGGGCCGACGCGACGGCACAGGCCAACTTCCGCCTGCCGGGAGATGTGTATGTCGATGCCCGGCTCGCCTACACCTATCAGCTGGCACGCGACTTCAGCGACCCCACCGACGTGGCCGATGAGGCAGGCACCTACAAGGGGCAGATTGCCTACATTCCGCGCCACAGCGGTTCGGCGGTGCTCCACGGCGCATGGCGCAGCATCGACCTCAACTACAGCTTCATCTATGTGGGCGAGCGCTACGACAACTCGTCGAACATCCGCGCCAACTATGTGCAGCCCTGGTACACCCACGACATTTCGGCCGGCTACTCGCTGCGCCTTGGCACGGTGAAACTCAAGGCTCAGCTCGAGGTGAACAACTTGCTTGGCCAGCAATATGAGGTGATACGCAATTACCCCATGCCCGGCCGCAACTATCGATTAACCCTTAGCATGGAAATATGAAGAATTACAGGATAGTTTTGCATATCGCACTTCTCTTTGTGGCACTGGCGGCCTGCCGGCACGACGATGAGATTTTTATCCCCGAGCGCGTGGAGGTGTCGAAACCCGAATACTCGGCCGTGGCAGGCTTCTACCTGCTCAATGAGGGCAACATGGGCAGCAACAAGTGCACCCTCGACCGCTACGACTACTCCACCGGAATCTACACCCGCAATATCTATGGCTCGGCCAATCCCTCGGTGCCAAAGGAGCTGGGCGATGTGGGCAACGACCTCGCAATCTATGGCTCTCGCCTCTATGCCGTGGTGAATTGCTCCAACAAGATTGAGGTGATGGACGCGGCTTCGTGTGTGCGCATAGGGCAAATCGACATCCCCAACTGCCGCTACATCCGCTTCCACGAGGGTTTTGCCTACGTCACTTCCTACGCCGGCCCGGTGGTTATCGACCCCGAATATGAGCAACTTGGCTTCGTGGCCAAAATCGACACCCTCACGCTGCGAGAGGTGGCACGCTGCACAGTGGGCTTCCAGCCCGACGGTCTGGAAATCGTGGACGACAAAATCTATGTGGCCAATTCGGGTGGTTACCGCGTGCCCAATTATGAGTGCCGACTGAGCGTGATCAATCTCCCCTCGATGACGGTGGAGGAGGAAGTGGATATCGACATCAACTTGCAGCATGTGCAGTGCGACCGCTATGGCGGACTGTGGATTTCGTCGCGCGGCGACTATGTGGAATCCACCTCCAAGCTGTTTTGCTACGACGTGCGCAAGCGGCGCATCGTGGCCGAGATTGATGTGCCGGTGAGCAACATGGTGCTACAGGGCGACTCGCTCTATATCGTGAGCAATGCCTGGAGCAATGTGACGATGACCGATGAGCCTTCCTACAGCATCGTGGATGTGGTGCAGAAGCGCGTGGTGTGCGACAATTTCATCACCGACGGCACCGATGAGGCCATACGCAAGCCCTACGGCATAGCTGTGAACCCCGTCACAAAGGATATACTCGTGACCGATGCCCGCAACTATGTGAATCCCGGCTACCTCTATTGCTTCGGTAGCGACGGGGTGATGCGCTGGAGCGTGCGCACGGGAGATATTCCGGCACACATCTTCTTCTTTTAGTTAGGAGTTAGGAGTTATTAGATATTAGATATTGGGAGGCGAATTTTTTGATATGAGAAAGATTTTATTTGGATTGATTTTGGTGGGGACTTCGGCCGCTTGGGCCGGGTCGCCCTATCTGAGCCGTGTGCTCGACTACTGCCCGGCTCCGGGCCAGTTTGTGAACGAAATGCCGGAATATGAGGTGGGCGACACTCACGAGTCGATGCTCGCCAAAGTGGCCGAGAATCTATGCGGCGAGGAGCGGCCGGGCATGATATCGCTCGGCGGCTTCGGCGGATATGTGATTGTGGCTTTCGACCACCCGGTGGTGAACGTGCCGGGCGAATACGACTTTAAGCTCTTTGGAAATGCCTTTGCTGCCGAGAGTTCGGCAAAGGGCGGCAGTTGTGAGCCGGGCGCTGTGATGGTGTCGGTCGATGCCAACGGCAATGGCCTCCCCGACGATGAGTGGTGGGAGCTGGCGGGCAGCGAATATGCCAAGGAATCGACTAAGCACGGCTTCGAAATCACCTACTTCAAACCAGCCGACGACCACACTGCAAGCCCCGACCCATCCAACTCGGCCATCACCGACCGCTACTTCGTGCGCTGGACCACCAACTACCCCGATGAGGCCGAAGGCTACATTCAGAAAGTAACTTTCCACAAGCAGCCCTATTTCCCGCAGTGGATTGCCGATACCGAGCTGCACTTCAGCGGCACGCGCATAGCTAATAATGCAAGGCTCGAGGGAAGCTCCTATCTTCTCTCGTTCATGGACTATGGCTATGTGGACAACCAGCCCAACAGCACCGACCCCGGCTTCAACATCGACTGGGCTGTGGATGCCGAGGGAAACCCCGTGACCCTCACCCACATCAATTTCATAAAGGTATATACGGCCGTGAATCAGCAATGCGGCTGGATTGGCGAGACTTCTACCGAGCTGTGTGGCGGCGTTGACCTTCATCCCGAGGCTGCCGTGGAAGCTGCTGCTTTGTCGGCAAAGCCGCTCGTGGCAGTGTGCCGTGGCAACAGCCTCTTTGTCACAGCCGACGCTCCCATGCAGCTATCCATCGTCAACCTCGTCGGAGCCACTGTGGGCTGCTGCTCGCTCCACGAAGGGCTCAACACCATCGACGTGGCCTCCCTGCCACAAGGCATCTACATAGCCTGCACCCCACGGGGCACAGTGAAATGGCTAAAGCACTGATTTTTTTCCACACCCAAATTTCGCATAATCCCACAAAATGCGTATATTTGTGCGAAAATTCTAATAATTATTGATAAAGATATGAAGAACCTTCATCGTATAGCAACAGCCCTGGCTCTCTCAGCCACAGTTGCTGCATCGGCCACTGTGGCCGACGGATATGTGAAAGCCGACCGCTCGCAGCTGCGGGTGAGTGAGAATGTATCACGCGCAAGCATGAAGCAAATGGTGGTGAGCCGCCCCAAGGCTGCCCCTACGGCCTACTACACTCGCCCAGCAGGCGCTCTGTTCAATGGCTTCAGCAAGAACCTCGGCCTGCTCCAGAACTATGTGATGCTCGCCCCGGCCTACGCCGACGCTACCTGGCACAACGCCTCCACCGACTACAACACTGTGGCATGGACCTTCGATGGCGTAACAACCACCGAAACCGACTTGGTGACCAATCTGCCCTATAGCTGGCACACCATGCCCATCCTCAACGTGAAAAACGACGACGGCTCTGCCTCATATTCATTCCCCGACACGCAGAATGTGCAGTTTGGCGGCACCTTCACCTACAACGATGGCACTGCCGACGTGTCGGCCGGACTTGGAAACTGGCGCGTCAATAAGAAATACACCTCCTGGGGATTCGGCCGCGATGCCTACGCCGACTGGACCTGGACCATGCTTTTCGGCTTAAACTACAACGAGACATGGGTGGTGCAGAAGGTGGGCAACTTCTTCGAGAAGCCCGTGCGCCCCTACTTCTTCAGCGAGATGTGGGTGAACTGTGTGACCGACTGCTCGGCCGACACTGAGTTCGTCATGGAGCTGTTTCACGTCGATGACAAGGGCAAAGTGGCTGCCAAGCCGTTTGCCATTGGCCGCTGCGCCGGCAGCGATGTGCTGTCGTTCGACGTGTCGGGCGGCATGACCGAGGACACCACCTACGAGATAATCCCCTTCAGCTTCAGCAAGATAGTTGATGGTGAGGAAGTCCCGGTGTCGCATCTTGTGATTGATGACGCCATGATGGCATTCATCAGCGGCTTCGACGACCCTGCCAAGGTGCCCTATTACGACACTTTCTCGCAATATGAGCCCAACGACGACGGAGAGTGCAACAGCTATCTAATCTTCGACATCACCACCGCAACAGGTGGCAAGGACTCCTACTTCATGCCCACAAGCTACATCACCAATGGCAAGCCACTCAATCTCTCCAACTGCTTCAATATGGACGCAACCTTCCCATGGCTCGTGGGCGGCGATGATGCCTTTGCTGCACCCGTGGAGGGCGGCAGCACCACAATGCAGCTCAACAGCTACTTCGGTGCCACACAGCTCACCGTGGAGGCTGCCGAGTGGATTGATGTGGAGATTACCGACGGCGCCGGCGAGAACACCGTGAACCTCGTGGTCACCGCCGAGCCGCTCCCCGAGGGCACCACATCGCGCCAGTGTGAGGTGAGAATCACCGCACCGGCCGTGGAGAAGACCATCGCAGTGACTCAAGGCGAATCGGGCATAGAGGGCGTTAGTGCCTCTTGCACTGCCAAGGTGGCAATGTGCGATGGCGATATTTCTGTCACCCTCCCCGCAGCCGACCAAGTGACGATTCTCGATGCAGCCGGACGCACAGTGACCCACGCCACTCTCACCGAGGGACGCAACGTTATTCCAGCCTCTCACCTTGCCGGCGGACTCTACCTGCTGCGCTTCGCCACGCACGGCACAGCCAAGATTGTGAAATAGCAGCCCCACAGCGGCGGCTGGCTGACAAGCATACGAAAATGATGAGGGCGTATCGAAGAACTATCTGTGTCTTCGATACGCCCTCATCATTTTCGTGTGCCTGACATTTCTCGCCCAGGGGGGGGATGAAGCCTGCAACTACCTTTGCGCGAGCCACGAAGTGCCGCTCGGCGAATGTGTGGGTATGCGAGTGTTGGTTCTACACAAGGCGTGCCACCCACTGGTCGCGGTCGCCTGGAAGCAAGTCCACCACAGGCACTTCTATCATCGTATAGGCACCTGGTGCGAGGCGTGTTGTGGCGCGAGCCACTCCCACGAGAATCTGAGCGGTGAGGGCAGGGTTGTTGATGCTCATGCTGAACTCAAAGCGCTGGTTCTGAGTGATACCCGACACGCCTTTGCGCTCCATGTGCACGCCATGTCCCATGTCGCGCACCTCATCCACGCTTGCCACCTGCATCACATGTGTCTCGTCGCTGGCAAAGTAGGGGTCGGCCTTGATGGCTTTTGTCACTTCGTCGAGGCTGGCTCCCTCCTCAAGTTCCACATATACCATGCGGCGGTGTATGCCGGTGCCAAGTGGAATCGTCATGGAGAGCGCATCCTTCACGCCGGCCTTGGAGCGCACCGCCACGCTGTGACCCATGCTCATGCCGGGTCCGAAATTGGTGTAGGTGACACCCTTGGGGGCTGCTGCCTGCATGAGTGTGCGCACCACCGAGTCGCTGCCCGGGTCCCATCCGGCGGCAATCACAGCCTTTGTGCCATTGGCCTTGGCTATGGCATTGAGCGACTTGCGCAGGGCTGGAATCTGCGTGTGAATGTCGAAGCTGTCCACAGTGTTTATGCCCTTTGCGAGCAGCTCGGCAGCGTGTTTCTCCACCTCGCGTGTGGGCGTGCTTAGAATGGCAACGTCAACCTTACCAAGCTCATCAATATTGGTTACTACCTTATAGTTTGCAATCTCTCTGGGGATATTGGCAACGCTGCGCCTCACAATGCCCGCAATCTCAAAGTCGGGAGCCACGCTAAGCGCCTCTACCACATAGCGGCCGATATTTCCGTAGCCTACTACGGCAACTCTTATTTTGCTCATAAAAAATGGTTGTAATAATGATGTAATTTAGAAATTTGGCGCAAAGATAGCTATATTTTCAAAAAAATGCAATAAGATAGAGCAAATTAGCGGCTCAATGGCTTCGATATCGAGGCAAACGATGGAATTTTGTAGCCCCCGCGAATGGCCGCACATCCAGAGCCATCATCGCCAATCAAGTATTATTATCATTAGTATATGATAAGCATAGATAAATAGCTCATAAATCCGCCGGCAAGTGCATAATTAGCCAAAAAACTGAATGATTCCTGCAGCCCTTTTCCCTAAAACTGACTTTCTAACCTTTCCTGAGTGATGTAAAATGATTCTATACAAGGAAGAAAAATGGTTAATGTCTGAATGAGCTTCAGAATGTGAGACTCTGATTATCTATGGTATGGATGTTAATGATGTGGCGGTAGTTCGCTTTTCATGCATAAATTAGATTATCAGGCTTATAAGTTCTGGCACTTATATCCAGTCAAGGATTGCACGCTTTGCTTGGTGTGCAATCCTTTTTATTGTGAGACTGTGTATATGTGGCTGTGATTCGCGGCGATGGGACATCAGTAGCCGGTGAGGAGGAAGGCGAGGTAGAGGGGAATGGTGGACATTCCGGCTGAGGCGCCGATGTTGACATTGCCGAGTTTCACGGCTTTTGTCACATGGTATTTCTCAGGGTGGGAGAGAATGGTGCGGGTGCTTTTCACGTTGCCATTTGCTGCTTTCACCTCCACCAGTGTGCTTTCGCCCTGGTATCGTATCACGAAATCAATTTCAAGTCCGGTATCTTTGCGGAAATAATATAATTTACGTCCCATTTTGCCGAAAATGTCGGCAACAAGATTCTCGAATATAGCACCTTTATATCCAAAGAGGTTGCCCCGGAGAATGTCGGCAGCAGTTCCCGGTTCGAGCATACTTACAAACAGCCCGGTATCAGCCATATACACCTTGAATTGCTCATGAATGGCGTTGCCGTCGAGAGGCAGCTCAGGAATCGACAGGTTGTAGCAGCGGCGTATGATGCCGGCATTTTCTATCCACTGCAAGCTGCCTTGATAGTCGCGTCCGCGTCCGCCTTTGCGCACATCGGAGTAAGCGAACCGTTTGTTCTCCTTGCTGAGTTGCCGGGGAATCGACTCGAAGCATTCACGTATGCGTGACTTGTCGGTTTGTGGGGCATATTTTATCATATCGGCTTTGTAGCCGTCGACAATGGCTTTTTGGGTGTGAAGTACGCTTTGCAGATTATTTGATTCTTTGAATACTTTCACAGCCATTGGCATGCCGCCTACAATGCAATATTGCAGCAGCAGTTGGTGCATACGCTCGTGCACAGCTTCTTGCACCGGTGTGTTCTGCTTGAGGCAAAGGCGCAGATAGTCTGTTTGAGGCTCAGCGATGCCATTTGCCCACAGCCATTCTTCAAAATCCATGGGATACATGTCGATGATTTGCTCGTATCCCACCGGGATAGGAGCTCCTCCGTTGTTGGCATATCCGCTCACTCCGAGCAGAGAACCTGTGCATATCACATCATAGCGGCTATCGGTCTTGAAAAACTTCAGTGCTGTGCGTGCTCTGGGGCACTCCTGGATTTCATCGAGAATGAGGCAAGTGTCGCCGGCGATGAAATGGGCATCGGGAATAAGTGTGGACAGGAGAAGGCAGATGTTGTCGATGTCGATTGCGCCATCGAATACCGACTTATATTCAGGGTGCTGGAAGAAGTCGAGATACACTACATTCCCATAGTGCTTGCGGGCAAAATCAAGCACCGAGAATGTTTTTCCGCACTGGCGGCAGCCTTTGATTATGAGTGGCATTTTGTTGGCGTTTTGCTTCCACTCAAGGAGCGTTCTTTCAATCTTTCGTCTAAGCATCTGCTTGTGAGTTGTTTAATTGTTTTTTTGTGCACGTTTTCCAAGGGAGTTTTTGCGGAAACCCACACGTTTTCCAAGGGAGTCTTTGTGGAAAGTCGCACGTTTTCCAAGGGAGTTTTGCCGAAGCAAAGATAAAGAATCCTTGTGAAGTGTGCAAATTTTCCGCCCTGTTTTCGCTTGGAGCTTCGATTTTGGGCTCTACCTTTTTCGTTTTTTCCGGTCGCAAAAGTCGCAGGTGATTTTTTGTGGTGATTTTTCTTGCATATTTCAAGAATTATTGCGAATATTGCACTTTGTTTTGATAGGAGTCGCCGAGTGCCTTTGCCTAATGGTGCTTTGGTGACCGCTTAGCAAATGACAAAAAACTACAAAGATACTTTCTATGAGTTTCTCAATCGACAAGCTGAAAGCTGCGCTTGTTCTCACCTGGAGGCTGGCGAAGTGCTGTTGCCGCAAGGCGTGGAGCTGGTATGCCGGTCTCTACCGCGGCGCAAAGTGGTATAAGAAGTGCGCCGTGGGCACGCTCTCGTTCATCACAGCATTTATCCTCTATCTCGTAGCGGTCAACCTCAACCTATTCTGGCTCTTCGGCAAGTCGCCCACAATCCACAGCATCATGAATCCACCCACGAGCAATGCCTCGATGCTCTTCAGCGCCGACAGCGTGATGATAGGAAAATACTTCAGCGAAAACCGCACGCCGGTGGAATACTCCGAAATAAGCCCCTTATTCTTCAAGGCTCTCATCGACACCGAGGACGAGCGCTTCTACAGTCACCACGGCATCGACTTCCAGGGACTCTTTGCCGCCGCCAAGGACATGCTGGGCGGAAAGGCTCGCGGAGCCTCGACCATAACGCAGCAACTGGTGAAAAATATGTTCCGCGTGCGCACGCAGTATTCCACCGGCCTGCTCGGCAAGGTGCCGGGGCTGAAAATCGTGATTATGAAGAGCAAGGAGTGGATTCTCGCCGTGGAGCTTGAGATGTTCTACTCGAAGGAGGAAATCCTCACCATGTATGCCAACACGGTGGACTTCGGCAGCAACGCCTATGGCATAAAGACCGCTGCCAAGACCTATTTCAACGTCCTTCCGCGCGACCTCACCGCCGAGCAGTCGGCAGTGCTCGTCGGGCTGCTCAAGGCCACCAGCACCTACAACCCCAAGCTCAACCCCAAGAACAGCCTGCGACGCCGCAACGTGGTGCTACAGAATATGCTCACCCACGGCGATCTCACCCGACAGCAATTCGACTCTATCAGTGCCTTGCCCATCGACCTCAATTTCCGCGTTGAGAATGCCTACGACGGACAGGCTCTGCACTTCCGCCAGGCCGTAGCAGCTGAGCTGCGCGAGTGGTGCCGCGACAATGGCTACGACCTCTATGGCGACGGGCTGAGAATCTACACCACCATCGACACCCGCATGCAGCAGTATGCCGAGGATGCCGCACGCAAGCACATGCGCCAGCTACAGGCCAACTTTCGCAGCCACTGGGGCTCCACCAATCCATGGCAGG
>JAQXTJ010000022.1 GCA_029219425.1 Bacteroidales bacterium | reverse complement strand
CACATTTTTTTAACATCTTTTAGCCCCGTCGTTTCGGTGACTTAAAGACGTTTGTTCTACATCCAGTTCTAAAGAGGCGCTGATTTTTATCAGCCAAAAATGAAAAGTGGCGTAACTTGTTGAATTTCAACTAGTTACGCCACCTAGGCGGAGAGAGAGGGATTCGAACCCCCGGAGGTGTGACCCTCAACGGTTTTCAAGACCGCCGCAATCGACCACTCTGCCATCTCTCCAAGTAGCAACTTTTCTTGCTGCTTTGTTTTTGACGAGTGCAAAGGTAGGATTTTTTTTTGAAACTACAAAATTTTTTGATGTATTTTTGGTTGTATGTTGGAGAATAGAGGCAAAAAAGTGGATGATGGCATTTTTTGTGAGGTGTTGTGGGTGGATAAGTGGGGGATTTTGTTTAATTTTGCAGTGGGAATGGGGTACAGGGAGTGCTCGGGATGGCTCGCTGACGCTTGCCGGCTCGGGCGATCGATATGGGGATGCACGAGCCATGCGCAGCACAATAAGCAGGGGTTGTGTAGAGCTATAGGTGGTGAGGTGGAATTGCGAGCTAATTAAAATAAGTAGAATTATATAATAGTTAGATATGTCGAGAAGTGATAATGAATTGGATGGCGTGAGCTTGCTGGGCAATCAGGGGGTGAAGTATCCCACTGATTATGCGCCTGAGCTGCTTGAGACGTTCATAAACAAGCATAGTGACAATGAGTATCTCGTTACGTTTAATTGTCCGGAGTTTACAACGCTTTGTCCTAAGACGGGTCAGCCCGATTTTGGGAAGATTGTGATTAATTATATTCCTCGTGAGCGCATGGTGGAGAGCAAGAGCCTGAAACTTTATCTTTTCAGCTTCCGCAACCATGGTGATTTTCACGAGGATTGCGTGAACATCATCATGAAAGACTTGGTGCGGCTCATGGATCCGCGCTATCTTGAGGTGGTGGGCATTTTTATGCCGCGAGGTGGTATTTCGATTTATCCGTTTGCCAACTATGGCGATGCGGAGCATCAGGACTTGGTGAAGCAGCGCATGCTTGCTGCTTTCCGCAATGAGTGATGGCTATGAAGGATTCGGTTATTGTTTTATCGGGTGGTATGGACTCTGTGACGCTGCTCTATGACCGGCGGAATGAAATTGCACTGGCGGTGACTTTTGATTATGGCTCGAATCACAACCGGCGGGAGGCGGAGCTTGCGCGGATGCACTGTGAGCGGCTTGGGATTGAGCACATTTTGATTCCACTTGAGTTCATTCACAGATATTTCAAGAGTTCGCTGCTCGAAGGTGCTGATGCTGTTCCGGAGGGACATTACGAGTCGGACAATATGAAATCGACCGTTGTGCCGTTTCGCAATGGCATTATGCTTGCTATTGCTTGTGGCATAGCAGAGAGCCGGGGCCTGATGCATGTGATGATTGCCAATCACTCGGGCGACCATGCTATTTATCCCGACTGCCGTGGGGGATTCGTGGAGGCGATGAGCGCAGCCATGAGCGCGGGCACCTACGATGGTGTGACTGTGGTGGCTCCCTACACGAACATCTCGAAGACCGACATTGCGCGCCGTGGTGCAATGCTGGGTATTGACTATGCCGAGACCTACTCTTGCTACAAGGGTGGAGCGAAGCACTGCGGCAAGTGTGGCACTTGTGTGGAGCGCAAGGAGGCGCTGCGCGATGCTGGGATTGAGGATAAAACTGAATATTTCAGTTAGTAGGTTGTATTATGTGAGGTTAGCTGTTTTTTTTTGAAAAACATTAATTGAGATTATAGTATTATGTATTATATTAAGAAAAGGATGGAGGTGTCGGCATCGCATAGCCTGAAGTTGAGCTATGAGAGCAAATGCACTAACTTGCATGGACACAACTGGATTATCACGGTGTATTGCAAGAGTGCGGAACTCAATGCTGATGGCATGGTATGCGACTTCTCCCATATTAAGGAGTTGCTGAAGGATCGGCTCGACCACCGCAACTTGAATGAGGTGCTTCCGTTTAATCCAACTGCCGAGAACATCGCACGCTGGATTGTGGATTCGATAGGGGAGTGCTACCGGGCGGATGTTCAGGAGTCGGAAAACAATGTTGCAACTTATATCGACGAATAGCAATGAGGCGAATCAACGAAATATTCTATTCCTTGCAGGGCGAGGGGGCTAACACAGGCGTTCAGGCAGTGTTTGTGCGCTTTTCGGGCTGCAACTTGCGGTGTGCCTTCTGCGACACGCAGCACGAGAGCGGCACAATGATGAGCGATGAGGAAATAGTGGCTGAGGTGTGCCGCTACCAAGAGGCGAGGATTGTGGTGCTAACCGGCGGTGAGCCGTCGCTGCACATTGATGCTGCTTTTGTGGCGAAGCTGAAGCAAGCCTCGGGTAAGACAATCGCCATTGAGACCAATGGCACCCGGCTGCTGCCCGAGGGTATTGACTGGGTTACGCTGTCGCCAAAGAGCGGTTTTGATGGCGGGGACTTGCAGCCTGTGGTTCTCAGTGAGTGCGATGAGCTGAAGGTGGTGTATCAAGGACAACCACTCGATGGATATTTCGGCATAAAGGCAAAACAATATTTCCTTCAACCTTGTTATTGCAGCGATGAGGAGGCTCGCGCGGCAAATCTCCGGGCAACGATTGAGGCAGTGATGAGCGACTCACGGTGGCGGCTTTCGCTTCAGACGCACAGGATTGTGGGAATCAGATGACAGACGTCAGTCAGGGGTGAGGAGTTGTGTTAGTGGGGCAGATTATTGATTTTGTTTTTTTGAGGAGGTGAATTATGGATGAAGTCATGAATTTGTTGGCGTCGGACGACGTGAATGCGCTTAATGCCGTGTTTAAGCTCACTCTGAGTTTGCTGCTGGGCTGCATTGTGGGACTTGAGCGCAAGCGAAAAGGTCAGATTGCCGGTTTGCGCACTTTTGCGCTTATCTCGATGGGCGCAACGCTGGCGATGATACTTTCAATTTATATTCCACAGGAATACATGGGGCTGAAAAACGGTGATCCAGGCCGTGTGGCGGCTCAGGTGATTACGGGCGTGGGATTTCTTGGCGCCGGTGCGATAATACAGATGAAAGGCTCGGTGCGCGGACTCACCACGGCTGCAGGAATATGGATGGTTGCCACTATTGGCATGGCTGTGGGCGTGGGCATGTATGCAGTGTCGGTAATTGCCACGCTTCTCATCATTTTCATTCTTGTGACGCTTGAGCGCTATGAGCACAAGCTCAACATCGGGCAGGAGTCGAAGATTGTGAGGGTCAAGGTGAAAGGAATTATGGGCACGCAGAGCGACTACTCTGAGATTTTCGCCCGACATTCCATTCATGTTTCGGACGAATACCTGAAATTCGACTATGAGCAGGATTTCACCATAATCAACTTTGTGATACTCACCAAGGGAGGTGTGGATTTTGCGGCTCTCTTCAGCGAAATACACGATGTGCAGCCCACAATCTCCATTACTCTCACAAATGAGGTGAACATTTAATGGGCAACTTATTTTCAGAAGCAACAATACTATGAACATTGAAGGACTTATTGCCGACCTGGCACTGATACTGGTGCTTGGAGCTGTTTCGACCATTCTTTTCCGCAAACTAAAGCAGCCAATTGTGCTTGGCTACATAGTGGCCGGATTTCTCGTGGGACCACACTTCGATTATTTCCCAACTATACATAATGAGGATAACATTGAGTTCTGGGCGCAGATTGGCATCATAGTGCTGCTGTTCTCACTTGGACTGGAATTCAGCTTCAAGAAGCTGATGAATGTGGGAGGCTCGGCTATAGTGACAGCACTAATAATAGTGAGCGGAATGATGGGACTTGGCGTGGTGGTGGGCCATGCGCTCGACCTGAGCAACATCAACTGTCTGTTCCTTGGCGGAATGTTATCGATGTCATCGACCACAATAATCATCAAGGCTTTCAACGACCTTGGCCTCAATCACCGCCGCTTTGTGCCACATGTGCTTGCAGTGCTTATTTGCGAAGACCTCTTTGCGGTGGTGATGATGGTGCTGCTTTCATCTATTGCCCTCAACAACAGCGTGGAGGGCAGCGAGCTGCTCATGAGCATAGGCAAACTGGTGTTCTTCCTTGTGATATGGTTCACGGTGGGCGTGTATGTGATACCATCGTTCTTTAAGTGGTCGCGCAGGCTCATCAACGATGAGATATTGCTTGTGGTTGCCATGGGCATGTGCTTCCTGATGGCAGTGTTCTCGGTGTATTCGGGTTTTTCAATGGCTCTTGGAGCCTTTGTGATGGGTTCAATACTTGCCGGCACCTGCGAGGCCGAGCATATAGAGCGACTCGTGAAGCCTGTGAAGGACCTTTTTGGGGCCGTGTTCTTCATATCGGTGGGAATGATGGTGGATACGGGCATCATTGCGCAATATGCTGGAACGATAGCCACTCTCTCGGTGGTGGTGATTGCTGGCATGATAGTGTTTGGCACATTCGGAATGCTTGCCACCGGGCAGAGCCTGAAAATAGCAATAGAATCGGGCTTCAGCCTCACACAGATAGGCGAGTTTGCCTTTATTATTGCGTCGCTTGGCCTTTCGCTCAACGTGCTTGAACCGTCGCTCTATCCCATAGTGGTGGCAGTGTCGGTGATTACCACATTCTTCACGCCATATTTCATAAAATTTGCAGAGCCGGCCTACGAGTGGCTGCTTCCTCGGATGCCACAGCGCGTGAAGCTGCTTCTCGACCGCTACACCAAGCAGGAGAGTGCGTCGGTGAGCGTGGAAAAGAAGATATGGAAGGCGGTGCTTGGACGCTACGCCTGGCGCATCCTGCTCTATTCCACACTGCTTATAGCAATCATAGTGGTGTCGGACAGCTATTTGCTCCCAATCATGGACGAGATGATAGGGGAGACATGGGGCGACGTGGTGGCATCGGGAATCACGCTCACGGTGATGGCCCCATTCCTGCTTGCGCTGTCGATGCCAAGTACAAAGCGGAGCGAGTGGGAAGTGCTTGAGGCGCAGTCGGGCAGCCGCTCCACTATGCCGCTCGTGGCACTGAGCATAGTGAGGCTCATGCTGGCTTTTGGGCTGGTGTCGTGGTACTTGAGTCAGGTGTTCACATTCACTGCCGGAGTGACCATAGGATTCGGGCTGCTGTTCATCATCGTGGTGTTTCTTTCTAAAAAAGTGCGGCGGCGCATGCGCGAAATGGAGAAGCGTTTCCTGAGCAACCTCAATGAGCGAGAGCTGCGACGCAGCGGCCGCAATTCCACTTTGGTGTCTGACCTGCATGTGGCATATATCCATGTGGGTTACAACTGCCCCTTTGTGGGGGAGCGGCTTCGCGACTCCAACCTGCGCAAGCGATATGGCGTGAACGTGGTTAGCATTCAGCGCGGAGCAGCCATCTTCCCCATACCCACGGGCGACATGCGCCTGTTTCCCGGCGACCTGCTGGGCATTGTGGGCACCGATGAGCAGATTCAGCGGCTCCTGCCCATAGTGGAAGACGCCCCAGGCAGCGACATAGCCGGCGATGACATAGAAATGAAACTTATGCCCATAGAGGTGAAAGATGGCTCGTTGCTGGTGGGAAAGACAGCGGCCAGTGTGCGGCTTCGCGACGACTATCAGGCATTGCTTGTGGCAATTCAGCGCGGGGAAGACGACTACATAAAGCCCGATGGCAGCGAGACCTTTGAGCCACACGACACACTCTGGGTGGTGGGGAATGAGACCAAACTTGCCGCACTGTGCCAGTGAAAGCAATAAATTTGGCACTCTGCTTTCGATTTACATAAATTATTCGTAAATTTGCAACATAAATCATAACCTCATAGAAAACATTTCATGCAAGAGAAGATTATTATCTTAGACTTCGGCTCGCAGACGACGCAGCTCATAGGCCGCAGAGTGCGAGAGCTGAACATGTATTGCGAGATAGTTCCCTACAACAAGTTCCCGCACGATGACGAATCGGTTATCGGCGTGATTCTGTCGGGAAGTCCTTTCTCGGTTTACGACGAGAAGGCATTCAAGGTGGATTTGAGCGGCATTCGGGGCAAATACCCCTTGCTTGGCATTTGCTATGGCGCACAATTCATGGCCTACACCAACGGTGGCAAAGTGGAGCCGGCAGGCACTCGAGAGTATGGCCGCGCCAATCTTGCTACTTTCGACGCAGAAAATGCACTGCTGAAAGGCGTTAGTCATAATTCGCAGGTGTGGATGAGCCATGGCGACACCATCACCGCCATCCCCGACAACTTCAAGATAATCGCATCGACCGACAAGGTGGCAGTAGCAGCCTATCAGGCCGTGGGCGAGAAGCTGTGGGGTGTGCAGTTTCATCCCGAGGTGTTTCACTCGGTAGATGGCACACAGATGCTGAAGAACTTCGTGGTAGATATTTGCGGCGGCAAGCAGGACTGGAGCGCAGCATCATTCATTGAGAGCACTGTGGCACAGCTCAAGGAGCAGCTTGGCAACGACAAGGTGGTGCTTGGCCTGAGCGGAGGTGTAGATTCGTCGGTGGCAGCAGTGCTGCTCAACCGCGCCATAGGCAAGAACCTAACCTGCATCTTTGTGGACCACGGAATGCTTCGAAAGAATGAGTTCAAGAATGTGCTTCACGACTATGAGTGCCTTGGACTGAACGTGATAGGCGTGGACGCAAGCGCAAAATTCTTCGGCGAGCTTGCCGGAGTGACCGACCCCGAGCGCAAGCGCAAGATTATAGGAAAAGGCTTCATCGACGTGTTTGACGCCGAAGCTCACAAGATAGAAGACGTGAAGTGGCTCGCACAGGGAACCATTTATCCCGACTGCATTGAGTCACTCTCAATCACGGGAACCACCATAAAGAGCCATCACAACGTGGGCGGACTCCCCGAGAAGATGAACCTGAAGCTCTGTGAGCCACTGCGACTGCTCTTTAAGGACGAGGTGCGCAACGTGGGCCGCGAGCTGGGCATGCCCGAGCACCTCATCAAGCGTCACCCATTCCCGGGACCGGGGCTGGCAGTGCGCATCCTTGGCGACATCACCCCCGAGAAAGTGGGCGTGCTGCAAGAG
>JAQXTJ010000021.1 GCA_029219425.1 Bacteroidales bacterium | reverse complement strand
TCGACACCACTGGCGTGACCGAGGACGACATCGACTCATGCAAGTTCGTTTTCGACATACCGGCCGGAGGCTTCACCGGCGACTCTGTGATGCCCATGCGCACCACGCTCTATCGCCTCAACAAAGCCCTGCCAGCCAAGATCACTTCCACATTCGACCCCACAGGCTACTACAGCCCAGACGATGTGCTCGGCGCTGCCACCTACACGGCAACAGCCCTCATGGCCCCCGATTCCATAAAGACCGACTACATAGAGAACTCACTGCTTGAGTTCACCGTGGATGCTCCAGTGTCGCTCGCCAAGCAGCTCTTCAGAGCCTACAAGGAGAACCCCGACAATTTCCTCGACCCCAAGCGCTTCATCGACGTGTTCCCCGGCATATATATGGAAAACAGCTTCGGAAGCGGCCGCGTGATGAACATCTACAACTCACAGTTCATCGTGTTCTATCGCCGCCACGAGAAGCTCGACAACGGAAACGACACAATCTACAACATAAGCCAGGGCTACATGGGCGGAACAGCCGAGGTAATCTCCAACAACAACCTGCGCCTGCGCGTGGCCGAGTCGGTGAAGCAGATGATTGCCGGAGGCGACATCATCGTGCAGTCGCCGGCAGGATATGAAGTGCAGATTCAATTCCCAATTCAGGAAATAATCGACCGCCTGCGCAGCAGTGGCGACAAAAACATATCGGTGGTGAACGACCTCACCTTCGAGATTCCGGCCTACACCATCACCAACAACTATGGAATTAAGCCTCCATCCTACCTGCTCATGGTGAAGACCTCTGAGAAAGACGACTTCTTTGCAACCAACCACAAGACCGACAACAAGACATCGTTCTACGCCACATTCGACAGCAGCACCCGCTCCTACAAGTTCACGGGTATGCGCAATTTCTTGCTCGACATTCTCAACAATAAGAACGGCGTAGCCGAAGAGAGCGACAAGAACTTCACCCTCACTCCCATCGACCTCATCGCCGAGAGCACAAGCACATCCAATAGCAGCTACTACTATTACTACTATTATGGCGGCTCCACTTCATCAACCGAAGTGATTGGACTGCGTCCGGCACTCAACAAGCCCTCCATAGCTCGCCTCGACCTCGACAAAGCCGTCATCAGCTTCATCTATAGCACCCAGTCGCAGCGTTAAGTCTCGAAAAAGCCGTGCTAATAGGGTTAAATATTTGGTGGTTAAAGAAATTTTCACTAATTTTGCACCGCCTTTCGTAATCTCTGGCAAGAAGAAACGTGTGGCTTGTTATATTGCGAGAGGTGTAATGTAAACGTTATAACATTTATACAGTAACACAATGGATTTAATTAAAATCGCAGAAGAGGCATTTGCAACTGCCAAAGAATTTCCTGCATTCGGTCCCGGCGACACCATTTCGGTAGCCTACCGCATCAAAGAGGGTAACAAGGAGCGCGTTCAGGTGTACAAGGGCGTGGTTATCCGCATCTCTGGCGAAGGACAGAAGAAGCGCTTCACAGTGCGCAAGATGAGCGACAACGTGGGCGTTGAGCGTATCTTCCCTATGGACTCACCTTTCATCGACAGCATCGAGGTGAACAAGTATGGTAAGGTTCGCCGTGCAAAGCTCTACTATCTGCGCAACCTCACCGGCAAGAAGGCTCGCATCAAAGAGCGCCGCATCGTGAAGTAATTGCCTCTACGCTAATTACCTCAAACGACGATAAAAAAGTCACCGCATCGCGAGCGGTGACTTTTTTTGTTCCACAATGCAACCCGCATAGCCGGCTGTGCGTGCCGCACCATCGCCGCTGCACATGTCTGCCCCACCGGCCGAATATTGCTCAGCATCTTAGGCAACACACCGATTCTTAGAAAATTTTATTTAATTGTAGCTGTGCAGCACAATCTCATGGCAAATAGTTTGGATTATTTGCCGAAAGATTGTAATTTTGCAAGAATATGAAGCAGTGGGTATCAATAATAGCAGTGTGCATGGCAGCTGTGTTCGTCTTCAGCTCGGTGCTACAGTTCCACCACCACGATGGCGATGGCCGCATCGTGCTGTTCCACACCCATGTGTCTTCCGAGGCAAGCTGCGAGTGCAACCACAGCCACTGTCCCTATCATCACCACCACCACAACGACGACGGCAGCGGCTGCACCGACGATGGTTGCTGCACGCTGAAACTGAGCACACAAAAGCTGTCGCGCCCAACTTCTGTGCAGGGCGGCGAGCTATGCTTTTCCATACTTTTCATTGCAATTCTTAGCGACACTATGGCATCGCTGTGCGCAGGTGCGCCATCGGCTCACTTCATTGCCCTCACTATGGGCATTCCACAACGCTGTGCCTCACCTTCTCCGGGGCTTCGTGCACCCCCCGCATCCATTTGCTGATTTCCACTCTATTTTTCCCACAAGGCTCTCCCATTGCGAGGCCGGTGATTTCCGGTTTATACCTTTCTATAAAACTGTATTTTTTAACTAAAAACAATCATAAAATTTATGAAAACCAATTATCTTGCAATTTTTGCAGCATTGTCAATAATGCCTGCCCTGTATGCTTGTGGAGGCAGTGTCCACGACGGTCACGAAGGCCACGAGCACGAGCATGAACACGAGCAGCACGAAGGTGAGCACCACCATGCCGAGGGCGAGATTGAGTTCTCTCACGAGCAGGCCGAGCGTTTCGGAGTGAAAACCACCAAGGTGACTCTCACCGACTTCTGCGACGTTATCACCGTGTCGGGCCGCATAGAGCCTGCACAGGGCGACCAGGTGACTGTGGTGGCACGCTCGTCGGGCATCGTGCGGCTGTCGCGAAATGCCGTGGTGGGCTCTTTCGTGAATCAGGGCGCGGCAATTGGCACCGTGTCGGCTCAGAATATTGTGGGTGGCGACGAAAATGAGAACGCACGCATCACCTATGAGGCTGCCCGCCGCGAGCTGGAACGCATCACTCCGCTCTATGAGGACAAGATAGTGACTCAAAAGGAATACAATGCAGCCAAGGAGGCTTTCGATAAAGCCGCTATCGCATATAGCAGCCACAGCGTGGCTGGCAGCACTGCTGCAAGCCACATTGCCGGAACCATAACCAGCCTTCTTGTGGCCGACGGCGACTATGTGGAAACTGGTGCGCCAATAGCTATAGTGTCGAAGAACACCCGACTCATTCTCCGCGCCGACCTCCCCGAGCGCTATGCACAAGCTCTGCCACAGCTCACTTCGGCAACATTCAAGACATCATATTCCAACGAGATTTTCGACCTGCGCGAGCTTCAGGGACACCGCGTGTCGGCAGCCACCGCTGCCACTGCCACTCCGGGATATCTGCCCGTGACATTCGAGTTTGTCAACGATGGCAAGATAGTGCCCGGCTCTTTCGCCGAGGTGCGCCTGCTTGGCTCCACCAAGCACAATTGCATCGCCGCTCCGGTAGAGGCCATCACCGAGGAACAAGGCAATTTCTTCGTGTATGTGCGCGTCGATGACGACTGCTACCTGAAGAACCATGTGATTCTCGGCATGAACAATGGCAAGGAGGTGCAAGTGCTCAGCGGCCTCAAGGATGGCGATGAGCTTGTCACCACAGGCGCTCTTATGATAAAGATGGCATCAAATGCCGGTGCAGTTCCCGGACACGACCACAACCACTAATCTATTTTTCATTGCTACTACTATGCTCAACAAGACGATAAATTTTGCACTGCACAACAGAATCCTTATCATTGTGATGATTCTGTTCCTGCTGTCGGGTGGCTCCTACTACGTCCTAAAGTCGGACATCGACGTGTTTCCCGACCTTAACGCCCCCACCGTGGTGGTGATGACCGAGGCTCCCGGCTATGCCTCGGAGGAAGTGGAGCGCACAGTGACTTTCCCCATCGAAACCGTGATGAACGGTGCAACCGGAGTGCGCCGCGTGCGCTCCTCCTCGTCAACAGGATTCTCGGTGGTGTGGGTGGAATTCGACTGGGACACCGACATATACCGCGACCGACAGATTGTTTCCGAGAAACTGCTCTCGGTGGCAAGTCAGTTTCCAAACGGAGTGAAGGAGCCGGTACTCGGCCCTCAGTCATCCATTCTTGGCGAAATGCTCATTGTGGGGCTCACCACCGACAGCACCTCGCTCGACAACCTGCGCACCATTGCCGACCGCACCCTGCGCCCGCGCCTCCTGTCGCTTGGCGGCATCGCCGAGGTGCAGGTGATAGGCGGAGGCATTAAGGAATACCAGATTCTGCTCGACCTCGAGCGCATGAAGCACTTCGGCGTGACCATTGGCGAGGTGCAGAGTGCAGCCGGAAACGTGAACAACAACGTGGGCGGTGGCATACTCTATGAGTATGGCAACGAATACATCATCAAGGGCAACATCAACACCACCAATCTCTCCGACATTGCCAACACCGTGATCCGAAGCGACGAGCGCGGCACCGTGCTGCTCTCCGACGTTGCCACCGTGCAGCTCGGCACCAAGTCGCCAAAGCTCGGACTTGCTTCGGAGAATGCCAAGCCCGCAGTGCTGCTCACCATCACCAAGCAGCCCAATGCCGACACCAACACCATCACCGACAATGTGGTGACAGCTCTCGACGGCATGAAGGGCAACTTGCCTGCCGACATCCACATTTCTACCGACACGTTCCGTCAGGGCGACTTCATCAACAGCTCCATTGGCAACATTCGCCAGTCGCTCATCGAGGGCGGAATATGCGTGGCCATAGTGCTCTTCATCTTCCTCATGAACGTGCGCACCACATTCATATCGCTCATGGCACTGCCCCTCTCGGTGATTGTGGCAATCATTATCCTCCACCTCTTCGACTACACCATCAACACCATGATTCTCGGTGGCCTCGCAATCGCCATTGGCTCGCTGGTGGATGATGCCATTGTGGATGTGGAGAATGTGCACAAGCGTCTGCTCGAGAACAAGCAGCTGCCACCCGAGAAGCAAAAGACGGTGTTGCACGTTGTCTATGAGGCCTCTAAGGAGGTGCGAATGCCTATCTTCAACTCCTCGCTCATCATCATCGCAAGTTTCACCCCGCTATTCTTCCTCAGCGGCATGGAGGGCAGGCTGCTCATTCCGCTCGGAATAGCTTTCATTGTGGCTCTCATGGCATCCACATTCGTGGCTCTCACCGTCACTCCCGTGCTGTGCAGCATCCTGCTCGGCAACCCCAAGGAGAGCGACAAGGAGTCGAAGCTAATGCACTCCATGAAGGCCGGCTATGTGCGCGTGCTTAATCTGGCATTCAATCACAAGGGTACCATACTGTCGGCAACCGGCGGAATGCTCGTGGTGGCTCTCGTTATTCTCTTCACGCTGGGGCGCAGCTTCCTTCCGCCCTTCAACGAGGGCTCTTTCACCATCAACGTGAGCCTCATGCCGGGAGTGTCGCTCGAGGAGTCGGACCGCATTGCCACCGAGGCCGAAAAGCTAATAATGACTATTCCTGAGATTAAGTGCCTGTCGCGAAAGACAGGACGCGCCGAGCTTGCCGAGCACGCCCTGGGCGTGAATGCCTCGGAGATTGAGGCTCCATACGCGCTCACCAACCGCTCCAAGTCGGAGGTGGTGAAGGAGCTCCGCGAGAAGCTCGCCCTTATTCCGGGAGCCAACATCGAGATAGGCCAGCCCATATCGCACCGCATCGACGCAATGATTTCGGGTGCCAAGGCTCAGATTGCCATCAAGATTTTCGGCGACGACCTTCCCACCCTCTTCCGCCTTGGCAACAGCGTGAAGGCAAGCATCCAGGAAATCCCGGGGGTGGTCGATGTGAATGTAGAGCAGCAAGTGGCCCGGCCACAGCTTCACATCACTCCTCGCCGCGACCTTCTCGCGCGCTACGGCATCACCATGGAGCAGTTTGCACGGTTTGTAGAGATTACGCTCTCGGGCGAAGTGGTGTCGCAGGTCTATGAGAATGGACTGCCCTACGACCTCTCTCTGCGCCTCGCCGATGCCGACCGCAACTCAATGGAGAAAATCCGCAACCTCATGATCGACAGCAACGTGGGAAAGATTCCTCTCTCTCATGTGGCCGACATCCGCTCGGCCGATGGCCCAAACACCATCAACCGCGAGAACGTGAGCCGGCGCATAATCATCTCGGCAAATGTGGCCGACCGCGACTTGCGCGGCGCAGTGACCGACATACAGGAGGCTATCAGCGCCAATGTGGCAATGCCCGAAGGATACTATGTGGAATATGGCGGCCAGTTTGAGAGCGAGGAGAAGGCAACGCGCACTCTCGCCATCGCATCGCTGGTGGCTCTAATCATCGTGTTCCTGCTCCTCTACAATGAGTTCAAGAACACCACACAGTCGCTCATCATCCTCATCAACCTGCCACTGGCAATGATTGGCGGCGTGCTGATTCTATTCTTCACATCGGGCGAGCTTAATATCCCGGCTATCATAGGCTTCATCTCTCTCCTTGGCGTGAGCACACGCAATGGCATGCTCCTGATGTCGCACTACAACATGCTGCGCGACCAGGGCTTTTCGCTCACCGACCGTATTCGCATTGGCTCGGCCGACCGCCTTAGCCCTATCATCATGACGGCCCTCACATCTGCTCTTGCCCTCATTCCGCTCGCTCTTAGTGGCTCGAAGCCCGGCAATGAGATTCAGAGCCCAATGGCAATTGTGATTCTCGGCGGATTGTTCACCTCGACCACACTCAATGTGTTTGTCGTTCCTATTTTCTATTATCTTGCCGAGACCAGACTGGCAAGAAAAAAACAAGCTGAATAAAAAAAGATTATGAAAAAAATATTCATCCTATCAGTGATTGCCTGTGCCGCCTCTATGCAAGTGGCGGCACAAGGGGCTATCGACGACATTGTGGCGTCGGTTGAGCGCAACAACAATGGGCTAAAGGCCTCTTTGGCCCAGATGTCGGCCGACAGCATAAACCTGCGCACTTCCAACAACCTCGAGGACCCTCGCATTGCCTTCGAATACAACTTTGGCGACCGTGAGGGCGACAAGTGGGGGATTGGCATCTCCCAGGCTTTCGACTGGCCTGCCCTCTATGGCGAGCGTGCCACTGCCAACCGCCACCGTTCGAACGCACTCGCTGCCGCTGCCCGTGCCGAGGCTGTGGAAACGCGGCTCGCCGCAAGATTGCTTTGCCTCGAAATCGTGCGCACCAACCGCCTCATTGATGCACAGCAGCTCATCCTCAACAACGTGAACGAGCTCTACGCACTCTATTCCAAGGCCTTCGAGCATGGCGAATCGTCGATTATCGACCTCAACAAGATTAAGCTCGAGCGCATTGCTGCCGTTCAGGCTCTCGAGGAGCTGAAGTCATCGCGCAACTCCCTGAAGCAACAGCTCGCCGGCATGAATGGCAACAAGCCTTTCGATGGCATTGTGCTCGATGCCTTGAATATGTATCCCGCCGATGAGCTTCGCGACATCGACTTCTATCGAAATCTTTGTGCCACCGCAAATCCGCAGGCTGAGTATTTCGCCCACCTCGACAACTCCATAAAAAGCGACGTGAAGGCAGCTAAAATGGGTTGGCTGCCAAAATTCGAGCTGGGATACCAATATACCAACGAGCTTGGCGAGGGATTCAATGGAGTGACCGCAGGTGTGTCGATTCCGCTCTTCTCCAATAAGCGAAAGGTGGCTGCCGCCAAGGCCGAGGCTCTCACCAATGAGCTGCGTCAAGCCTCCCTTGGAAATGAGAACACTTCTCGCATCAACGATGAGTATGCCCGAGCGGTGTCGCTCAGGTCGCAACTCACCCAATATGGCGACGTGATTGCCGACAACGCCAATTTCACCGTGCTGCGAAAGGCTCTCGACGGCGGACAAATCACTTTGCTCAACTATCTCCTTGAGCTGCGCTACTTCCTCGACGCAAAGCAGAAGTATCTCAATCTCGAGCACTCCTATCACGCCACATTAGCCTCACTTGCACGCTACTTGTAGCTCCCGTAGCGTGGAATCAAAAAAAACGATGGTGCGTTGGTTGAAAAGGGCGTGGGTAATATCCCCACAGTTTTTTCAACCAACGCACCTTCATTTTTCTTGAAGAAATTTTTCGCTCTTTCCCTTGCCTCACAAGGTGATTTTGCGCACCTCGGCATTCATCAGCGACGCCACTTCATGGCAGGAGCAATTGAAGCGGGCTGCTATCATGTTGCGGGCAAACTGCCCATGCGTGACCACAATGATTGAGTCGCCCTGGGCAAACATCATGCGGAGTATCGTCAGTGCACGATTGGCTCGCTGCACCATCTGTCCCTCGCTCTCAGCACTCGGGTCGGGAAATTTCCACTTGCCATGCTGCCAGAATCTATCGCGTGCCTCGGCAAGTGGCATACCGGTATAAATGCCCCAGTCGCGCTCTCGCAGCACCTCGAGCGTCACCACAGGCAACGCGAGCCGTGCAGCTATCACAGCAGCCGATTCGGTGGCTCTCTTCAGGTCGCTGCTCACTATGCACCTGACGCCGGCAGCCACTTCAGCCAGTCGCTCGGCCGCTGCTGACACCTGCTCCCTGCCCTCTTCGGTGAGTCTTCCGGGCAGGTGGCCTTGAAGCACCCGCCCCAGGTTCTTCTCAGTGAGTCCATGCCTCACAATCCACACGTCCATATCGCTCTCTCACTTTGTATCACTCAAAACTCCAGCCTGAAGCCTTTCTGCTTTAGCTCGGCATATTTTACCTCATTGAAGCGGAAGAGAAACGCCTCTTTCTTGTTCGAAGGATTCACGCGGTCGGGCGTGAGCTCGAGTATCTCAAAGTGCATCATCTTGTTGTAGAAATTACGGCGGTCGAAGCGCACGCTAAGAATGGCCTCATAGAGATTCTGTAGCTGCTTCACGGTGAATTTCTCGGGCAGCAGCTCAAATCCCACCGGCTCAAAGTGGATTTGCTCGCGCAGGGACTTCTCGGCGCGGCGCAATATCTGGCCGTGGTCGAATGCAAGCTGTGGCACATCGTCGAGCGGAAACCAGCGTGCATCGGCGGCATCGTCGCCTCCGTGCACCTCCTGCATGCGCACCAGGGCATAGTAGGCAATGGTGATTACCCGCTCGCGCGGGTCGCGGTGCGGATCGGTGAAGGTGTGAAACTGGCGTATGTAGGCTCCCTCAAGCCCTGTTTCCTCTCGCAGCTCTCGCAGTGCTCCTGTGGTAGCATCCTCGTCCATACGCAGGAAGCCTCCGGGCAGTGCCCAGCAGCCCTTGTATGGCTCCACGCCACGCTGCACGAGCAGCACATTGAGCCTTGTGCCATCGAAGCCAAATATCACACAGTCGGTGGTGACACTCGGGTGAGGATACTTGTAGCAATATTTCATTTCTTCGTTATCCATAATTCATTTTGTTTTGGTGATGCAAAGATAGCACCCATGATAATTAAAGCCAAATTTTTGTGTGTATTTTTCACACAAAAAAACACCGAGGATGAGTGGATTCACAAATATCCACACACTCTCTCGGTGCTGTTTCTTATTATAGTGTATTTTGTGGCTTAGAATGTGAGCATGGGGCGCACATGGTAGAAGCCCGTCTTTGGCTCACCAAAGCACGACACGGCGTTGAGATAATTCTTACCCATCAATTCACCATCTGTAATATTCACTGCGTATGCGTAGTCATAACCCGATATTGTGGAGGTCCATATCCAGTGGTTGCGCTCTATGGGGTCGTAGAATGTGATGGCAATCTTCTCGAAGCACTTGTTCACATTGCTGCGCGGAGTGCCCACATTGTCATACCAATAGAAAAGGTCGGGCATGGTGTACTGGAAGTGGTCGGACGAGGATGTGTCGTCATTGAATCCGCCAAGGTTGCGTGCCAAGTCGAGCCACTGTGCGAGTGTGGGCAGATACCAGCCTGTGGTGAGGCTGGCGAGCTGGCTGTAGTTGCTCTTGTCCTTGCCCATTTCCACAGCAGCGAGGAATGCCTCATATTCTCCGGTGGCAAATGCTGCCGGACGCTTGTTGCGAATTAGGTTGGTGTTGTGCAGTCCGCTAATCTCCTCATCGGCGAGTGCCACGCTCTCTTCTCCCGTCTCACCACACACGAGCTTGAAGCCTATGGCTGTTTCGTCGCGCTTGGTGTTGCTCCACGTGAGCATATTGTTGGCATTATACTTGGCATCGAACACCGAGAGCACCGTGGCATGTGCCACACCGCCCAGGGCAGCCTTCTCGTCGGCGCCAATACGGTCGGGATTGATGTTGCACACTATTCCCACCACATCGGCATTGTGCACCTCCTCCTTGGGTGCATCCTTAGAGAGAAGCGAGCCATCGGAGAGGAAAAAGTCGCCGAGCTGCAAGTGGTGCTTAATCTCTCCCTTCCCGAGCTTGCGGTCGATGTTATAGACGTTCACAGTGCCTTCCTTCACCTTGGGAGTGAAGCTCCACACGCGCTGAGTGGAAGCCTCGCCATAGCTGCCCGATATGGTGGCAGGAGCATCGGCGGGATTCATGATATAGGCGTAGGTGGCATCGGCTTTCTTCTCCAGCGGCTGTGCGCCATTGAATTCCACATTCTTGGCCGACATAATCACATAGTCGGGGATTGCGGGCTCGTTGGTGAACACATAGCGCGTAGTGGGGAACTGCACAATGGCGAGTGCCATGCGGTGATTGAGCACGAAGTGGAGCGAGCCATCCTCGGAGGTTGTGGCCGACGCCGTCATTAGGTCGCTGGCTGTGTAGTTGTCGTAGCTGCTCTGGTCGGCTGACACAGGCCATGCTACCGCAACGGCGGCAAAAAACTCATTTGCATCGGCTGCTGATGCATTGATTGCTGCCGGCATGGTTTCCACATAAGGATAATAGGCGAAATAGGTGGCCTGCGCATCATTGGGCAATGTGCCGGTGGGTTGCCAGGCTACTTTGCCATCGGTGCCTGCCACGGCCTGGAGGCAAGCATTCTCGGCCAGAACCTCGCCATTCTTCACTGCAAACACGCCCACACGGTCGCCTGCGGTGAACACTGTGGTGTAGCCCGACTCCTCGGCTCGTGAGCCGGCAAATCCGGCATCCTCAATGGCGATGCTCAGTGGCGTGGCAGCTCCGGCCTGACTCTCAATAATATCATCGCCCGAGCACGATGTGGTGGCTGCGGCAAGTGCGAGCCACGATATTGCTATGATGTTTCTTATATTATTTTTCATCGTGTAGTGTTATTTTTTATAATTAGAATGCAAGCACGAAGCGCACGGGCTGAACGTTGGTCTTATAGAGTGGCTCACAGCTCACGTATTTGTTGAGAATAGGCATGCAATAGAAGCAACTTGTCTGCGGGAAAATGCACGTCATGTAGTTCACGTCGCCTGCTTCGGGGAAGTCGGTCTTCTCGTTGCTCTTGAGGCCGGAGAGTGTCTCGTTGAGCAGCGGAATGAGGTCCTCGGGGTATTTCTCGAAGAAGGAGAGATACTTGTCGCGCTGCCAGTTGAAGCGTGTGGTGGTCACGGGATAGTACCACTCGGGATTCTCTGTGAAGTCGAGTCCGCTGAAGTTGCGTACGATGTCGAACATCTGCGCAGGGGTGGGCACATACCAGCCTGTGGTCTTTGCGTCCTTCACGGGGCCTCCCATGTATTTATCCACAGCGCCCGAGAGCAGATAGTTGAACACGGGATAGTCGCCTTTGGCTATGCCCGAATAGCGGTTGGCAACCATCTTCTGGTGCACATCATAGCCACTCACCATTGCGTTGAGCGTGGGATAGAGATCCTCGGGGGTAGCTCCTGCCACCACACCAAGCCCTATCTCAGTCTCATCATACTGGCCATTGTCCCAGCTTGCGAGAATATATTGCGAAGCCATCACCATGCCATGGGGCTTGCTCACGCCCTTTGCCTTGAGGGCAGCCTTCTCGGCCTCGCCCATACGCTCGGGGTCGGTGGTATAGACGATGCCTATCACCTTGCGCGATGCGCCGGTAACGGGATTGGTGTAGGTTGGGGCGGGCTTGGGCGATTTCCACAGCACCTTGCCATTGCCGGTGCGGTCGAAGCCTTCAAAGCCTCCGTCACTCCAGGAGCCGTCGGAGTAGTAATAGTCGCCTATCTTCACTTCGCCATAGTCGATTTCGGGGGCTGTTGATTCCACATCCACAATCTCGCCAAGGGTCCATGTGGCGCTGGGCGTGCCACTCTGTGGCTGGAATGAGGCTATGAGGTTGCCATCGCAGGATATCTCATAGCTGGCACCCGGAGTGAGTCCGGGTGTGGAAATCACCAGATGAGAATCGGCGCTGTAGTCGCGTGCTGCCTTGAAGCTGAGCACCTCGTCGCCTGCGGCATTGAATACGCCCACAGTGGAATTGGCGACTAAGGCCGGAATGGTGCAGCTCACATAGTTCTGGTTGGAGCTGTTTGCCGCAGGCTCACTGACGGTGCCTGCAATGGCTACAAGCGTGCCACCGTCGATGTGGAATATCTCGCCGCTCTTTATGCTACTGCCAAGCACATCGCCGCCCTGTGCCACAAGGCGTCCGCCGCGCATAGCCACAATGCCGCCTGCGCTGAGTGCATCGCCATAGTCCGATGTGCAATTAAGCTCACCGCCTGCAATTGTCACTGAGTTGGCTGCAAGGATTCCACAGCTCTGCGAGGCACTCACATTGAGTGCGCCGCTGCCGGCAATGGTGAGCGAGCCGCCCACTTCCACGCAGCCTTTTTCGTAGAATCCTGCTACAGCTGCAAAGGCAGCCGTCTCGCTGAGGCTCGATGTGGTGCCCTCGCCAAGCACAAGAGTGGTGGTGGCGGTGGTATTCACCGTGAGGGCTGCACCATTTGCTGTGGCAAGTGTAACTCCATTGAGTGCCACAGTGACATCGGCTTCGCTGTTGATAGTGAGCGATCCTTCGGTGGCGTTGCCACTGAGGCTATAGGTGACCGGCACGGTGGCTGTGGAGCTGACGCTGACGGCCGCTCCCTGCTTCTCAACCACCACACCTTCGAATGCGAATGGATTCATCACCGTTGCATCGGTGCCATTGAACACTATTTCTACTGCCGTGGCAGCCTCGCCGTGAGTGAGGCGCGTAACCTCGGCACGAGGAATGGCAGTGGCGCTGCCGTCCTTGCCCACAACCACAATATTGCTGCGCGAAGCATCTACGGTGATGCTGTCGGCGTTCTCAATATTCAGCCCGAGGCTGATGCCATCGGTGCGGTGCAGCCAGAGGGTCTCGGCTGCCCACGCCATCGACACGGCAGCTATCGCCGCCAGTGCCGCAGTGAATATTCCCTTTCTCATTTCTTCACGAATTTAAGTGCCACGCGGCCGCCTTTCACAAGGTAGAGGCCGGCTGGCAAGGTTTGTAAATCGGCTTCGCTGCCACTGGAGGAAAGCACCATGCGGCCATCGGTGGCAAATACGCTCACACCCGAAGCTCCGGCTATGTGCACGCGGTTGCCTTCAATGCCGTATGCGGCATCTCCCTCGAGGGCAGCCACACCGCCTGTATGGTTCTGGTCGAAGCGCAAAGAGCAGAAATTGGCATAATCAAAGGTCTGTGTACCCTGTGTGGTGGTGACACTCACGCCTTCATCGAGGAATTGTATCTCCGTGATGTCGGAGAGCGCAATTTGGGTGTCGCCGCTCGTCTGGCGCACATAGAGGGTATCGAAAGCCGATGCCGTAGTTGCTGTGAGCGTCAGTGCTGCCACACCAATTGATTTTAGAATAGATTTCATGCGAATTTTCAGTTTTCTGTTGAATATCTTAGAGTATTTTGTCTTTTCGGTCAAATTTGATTCTTGGGTCGGTGCGAGAGCGGCACGTTGTTCTGTTTTATAAGCACTGCTCTGCGGGCTGCTTGCCTCTGCAATTCTGTCGCAGTGTGCTTAAGTGTCATGCCCTATTTTTCCACAGCAAATTTATAGAAAATCCCAAGAATTTGCAAAATTTGTCGGTGAAAAATACGAAAATTGGAGCAAATATCCACTTTAGGGGGATACTTGCTCCAATTGTGTATGATTATGCAAAATGTCGTGACGTTTTCATTGTGCCACGGCATTGATGGCGATTATCATTTCAGGAGTCCAAAGATGATGTTGTCGGCATTCACAGCTTCCACAAGGAAGGTGTAGATGCAGCTTGCTATTCCTATGAAGATTATGCCAAGCGTGCACACTGTCATTGCGAGGCGCTCACTGCATGCCGACTTGAATGTGGGGATAACGCAGTCGTCCTGACGGATAAACATGGCCTTCACCACGAGCAGATAGTAGTAGAGCGACACGATGGTGTTGATCAACGCGATGAGCACAAGCACGTAGATTGCCACCGAACCCGTCTCGAGCGCACCAACGAAGATGAAGAACTTGCTGAAGAAGCCTGCAAACGGCGGGATTCCTGCAAGCGAGAACATTGCAAGCATCATTGTGAACGCGAGGCGTGGATTGGTCTTGTAGAGTCCGTTGTAGTCGTCGATCGACACCTTTCCCGAGAAGTTCTCAATGGCCGATACCACACCGAAGGCTGCAAGGTTGCTCACGATATACACAAGCACATAGAACATGAGCGATGCCAGACCAAGCTCGTTGGCTGCCACAACGCCGAGCATGATGTATCCGGCCTGTGAAATCGACGAGAACGCAAGGAAGCGCTTGATGTTGCGCTGACGTATTGCGAACAAGTTGCCCAGAGTGATGGTGAGCACGATGAGTGCATAGAGCATCCACTCCCATACGGCTGAATATACAGCTCCAAACACCTGTACCAAGATAATAAGGAAGGCGTAGGCGGCTGCTCCCTTCGATATAACCGAGAGGTAGCTGGTGACGGCTGTGGGTGCACCTTGATATACATCGGCTGTCCACAGGTGGAACGGCACAAGCGACAGCTTGAAGCCCACTCCGGCAATCACGAATGCAAGTGCGGTGATGAGAAGCACCGAGTTGCCTCCGGCAAGCACCTTGGCGGCAATATCGCCAAAATACATCGACCCTGTGAGTCCATACACAAACGACAGGCCGAGCATGAAGATTGCCGACGAGAAGATGGCGGTGAACATATACTTGGCTGCTGCCTCATGGCTCTCATAGCGGTTCTTGTTGAATGCAACAAGTGCCGCAAGCGGAAGCGACGCTGTCTCAAGTCCGATAACGAAGAGGAGGAAGTGGCGAGCCGAAATCATGAGGTACATACCAAACAGGGTGGTGAGAAGCAACTCATAGTATTCGCCACGGCGCACGGCCTGGAACTCGCTGTTCGACCACTTAATCGACTGAACGAGCACGATGAGCATACCAATATTGAGAATGACCTTCATGACGAAAGTCGATGCTGTGGTTTCAAACATGCCACTGAAGGCGGTGCCGCGGGTGAGCATGAAATAGTTGGCAAGCGTGAACGCGCCAAAGAGCACACTCGTAAACACGGGAAGTGCGCCAAGGCTCTTTTTCGGCATAAAGGTGTCGAAAAGGAACACTAACAAGAACACGACGAGCAGTCCAAGCTCTTGTGGCATCATTAAAAATTGAGAATAATCCATATTTCTACTGTTTTTCTTTTTTCAGTTTTCAACACTTATGCGCCTTTTA
>JAQXTJ010000020.1 GCA_029219425.1 Bacteroidales bacterium | reverse complement strand
TCGGTGTCCTCGTGCAGCACATCGAGCAGAGGAGCGTCATACTCATCAATCAGCACCACCACCTGCTTGCCGGTCTGCTCATAGGCACGCTTAATCAAGCCCTCCAGTCGTTGGTTGGGTTTTTGCTGGTCGGGGGCACTTTGTCCCCAAACGCTCTCCAAATCAGTCAGCTTCCCACTCAGTTCACTTTCCAGTTCCTCCTTGTTCATATTCTTGGCCGTGCTCATGTCGAAGTGCAGCACAGGATATTTCACCCAGTCCTTTTCAAGCTGCTCAATGGCAAGACCTTTGAATAAGTCGCGGCGGCCATCAAAGTAGTAGTGCAAGGTGGAGGCAAGCAGCGACTTTCCAAACCTCCTCGGGCGGCTCAGAAACACATACTGACTACCCTTATGCGTCATCTCATACACCTGCCGTGTCTTATCCACATAAAGGAAATCATTTTTGATGATTTTCTCAAAATCCTGAATGCCAATAGGGCACATCTTCAATTGCTTCTTCTCCATAGTCGTAGTGGGTTAGTGTTGCAAAAATAGCGCAATGGCCTATATGAAGCCTATTTTCCACAAAGATAGTGCAAAAGTCCATAAAAACAAAAAGTTTGCTGTGTCGCTTTGCTGACATAGCACTCAAAATAGGGTGAAAATCTTGCATATTAGGGGGATTCTTGCGAAATTTGCACAGATTTTTCACAAAATTCAACCAACGAGTAAACTGTGACGTATTATGCAGACTGTATTGTTCCACGAAACCATTTTCGGCCCCATTCATAGCCGCCGCCTGGGCATTTCGCTCGGCATCAACCTTATGCCCAACGACGGCAAGATTTGTTCTTTCGACTGCGTGTATTGCGAGGCTGGATACAATGCCCAGGGTCAGGGCACCACGGGCGTACCCACGCGCAAGGAGGTGCAAAGCCGCCTCAATGCCAAGCTCAGCGCAATGCGCGCCGCCGGCGAGAAACTCGACGTAATCACATTCTCGGGCAATGGAGAGCCTACGCTCCACCCCAACTTCAAGGAGATTGTGCACGATGTGCTGTTGCTGCGCAACAAGTATTACCCCGAGGCTAAAGTGACAGTGCTGAGCAACGCCACCATGGCGAGCCGCAAGACCGTGGCCGACGCGCTGCGCACCGTGGACAACAACGTGCTGAAGCTCGACTCGGCACTTAGCCACACACTGAGGCTCATCAACCAGCCCAAGTCGGTGAACGTACAGGCCGAAGGCATAATCGAGGACCTGAAGCAATTCTCCGGCTCGTGCATAGTGCAGACTCTCATGCTGCGCGGCGAGCATAATGGCCAGCGCATCGACAACACCACCGACACCGAGGTGGAAGCCCTCATCGCTGCCTACCTCGCCATCCGTCCACGCGAGGTGATGCTCTATTCCATCGACCGCCGCACCCCCGAGGAGCACCTTGAGAAAGTGCCCCGCGAGGAGCTGGAGGCAATAGCCCGCCGCATCGAGGCTGCCGGCATCACCGTGCAGGTGAATTAGCCGGAACTTGTGCAAAGCCTATGCGACGTGGCACGGCAGCAGGCGCAACGAGAGCGGTGGCAGTGCGCACATCGGCAGCAGTGACGGTGCACAAGTCCGAAAGGCTCACTGTGCCGCCATCGGCCGCCAGGCGAGGTGCCAGGCGGTTGGCAAGGCTGCTCACAATGCCATTCTCCACAAAATTGTTCACCCATCGAGCGTTGCCGAAGGTGTGGCTCTTGTGGGCCACCGCTGCCTCTATGGCTTCGGCGAGAGCCGTGTGGGCATCATCTGTGAGGAGATAGTCGCACTCTCCAAGCTGCTTCAGGGCAATGTCAAGAAGCTCGCTTGCCGAGTAGTCGGGAAAACGCAAGCGATAGGGAAAACGCCCCTCCATTCCCGGATTCATCTTTAGCATCGCATCCATCTCGCGCTCATATCCGGCAAGCACCACCACCATGTCGGGCTCGGGCTGAGCCAGCACGGTGAGCAGTGACTCTATCACGCGCATTCCATAGTCCTTGCGGTCGCCTCCGCCATCATAGAGCGTGTAGGCCTCATCAATGAAGAGCACATTGCCGCGAGCCTCCTGCAACACCGCATTTATGTTCTGTTCCGTTTCGCCAATGTAGCGTCCCACGAGCCTTGAGCGCTCGGTGCATATCACCTCGCCTCGCGAAAGCAAGCCCAGCGAGCGCAGCACCTTGCCAAGCTGCCGCGCCACGGTGGTCTTGCCCGTGCCTGGATTGCCGGTGAAGATAAAGTGGCAGGGCATCGCACGGCGTGTGGAAAGGCCGGCGCTGCGACGCAGTGCCTCGAAGCGCACCTTGTGGAGCGCGGTGGCAATGCTCTCCTTCAGTTCGGCAAGCCCCACCAGAGCGTTAAGCCCGGCCATGCTCTCGGCAAAATCCTCCCTGGTTCCTGCCAGCGACACACCGGCGAGGTCGCGCTCCTCTATGGTGGACACGGAGCTTCGCCCATCGGCGCTGCCACTGCCATATTCATCGAAGATGCGCCTGCTCACCTGCCCTGAAATGAGTTGCTGCAACGTGTGGTTAATGTCGCCTATAGCATCGCCATGAAGCATAATATCGGCAAAATCGCGCTCAATTATCCCGCGCAGGCAGTCACTGGCAGCCGCAGTGGGCACGAAATCGTGGCGGGCAAGGTAGGAGTGGGCATAGTGCACCAGCTCGTTGCTGCCCCCGATTTGTTGCACAAAGAAATTGCCGGCAGGGAAAAATTGCCGCATCGAGGGATAGGCATCGAAGAGAGCCTCCACCTCCTTGGAGGTGCCCACAAGCATCATGCCCCAGTCTATCGCGCCCAAGGCAAGACGGGCTGTGATGAGGCTTGCCACCTTCGCGCCACTCGGCGAGAGCAGCGCAGTAATGGCAGTGAGCTTCAGCAATCGGCCATTTACGCAGTCGAATACCGAGTTCACGCGCTCGGTCACATCGCTCGTCACCCGAGGCTCACACAGTTCGTTGCAATCCACCTTCTTCACCCCGAGCTCGGGACAGATGAGATGCGGCAGCGTGGTGTGAACGAGCATATTCGGTGTCTCAACCACAAAGTTCCGGCTCACGGCTACAGGAGCCAGCTGGTGCTCACTACGCCAGCGATTCACCATGCGCAGCTTGGTATAGTCAATCACCCTGTCGATAATGGGGCGCGCGCCGGGCGTGCAGCGCAGTATCTTCCATGCCGTCTGGTTAAAGTCGGCCTCCTTTACCACCCACTCCGCGCTGTGGCGGGTCACGGGATGGCAGCCGGTCCGCCCGAATTTTTTGCCGTCGAAAGCCATAGTAAAGGTGTCGGTGGGAGTGCTGTCGCAATAAGTCACAAAGTAATACTCATCGGGCAGCCACGGATAGTCCGAGTACAGGTGCACCTTGGCGTAAGGTCGGCCATCGGGCACATCGCCTGTATGCAAAGTGGCGCTGCCCATTGGCTGGTAGCAAGAGTTGTGGCACCGCACCGAGATGCGGTCGTCAGCCGTGATATGGCGCGAGAAGCGCAGGCTCACTGTCACAAAGCCGGCTACGAAGAATACTTTGCAGCAGTTCACCCCTATCGGGGCAACCTCACCGGCAGTGCAGTCGTCGTCGCCACACTGGCAAGAATCTTCGGCACGGCATTCAAAAGGATTTCGTGATTCCTTAGAGATTGAATCATCGAGGAAGCAGTCGAGCGACTGCTCCTCATCATAGACGTATTTATTTTTCATAACATTCAAGTGTCTTAATTCAGTGAATAAAATAGCTAAATAATTAAAACTAAAACAGATAGAAAAAAACGGCCAACATGTCAAAGAACACAGCACACCCTGCATCGGGAGTTTTCCACACGCATTCAGGCGTGCGCACTGCAAAGCAAATTATCCTCGGGGATGGGGATAATCAGCATCGCCGCGCCGCACCTATTGCGAGCCTCTTCCGATTGCTGTGATTCTTCGATACGTTAGTCATTGTTTTTCTCATGTGAATGTTATGAGTGTTCTGAGTGACACCGACGGCTGCGGCAACGCCGCAGCCCGCCTCAATCAATGTCGCAAAAATACATCCTTCCCCCGAATTTTCCAAATTTTTCGCCCGGATTCGCACAATAATGCCTAACTTTGCAGCCGGATATGGGCTTTATTGAGCTGTGGGCTATGAGCTGACTACAGTTTTTTTGCAGATTTGGCCTCGGCTCTCAGCCATAGCCCCAAAAAACAATATTACGATGAACAAATTGATGCAAAGCTGCCACAATGCACTTCCTTCCACCTGGAAAAGCGCCTCGTGGCTACTGAAACTGATGATACCCATCTCACTAATCGTCACGCTGTTGCAGCACACAGGCGTGCTGGCATGGCTTGCCATATACCTGCACCCGGTGTTCGTACATCTGGGACTGCCCGGTGCATCGGCGGTGACGTTTATCTCGGGGGCTGCCGCCGGCACCTACGCCGGCATTGCCGCAATGATGTCGATGCCCCTCACCATGCGCCAGGCCACCATTCTTGCCATGATGATTGCCCTGTGCCACGCCCTGCCAATGGAGTGCGCCGTAAACCGCAAGACGGGTTCTTCGTTCTGGGAAATGGCCGCGCTGCGCATTGCCATGGCATTTGCCTGCGCATTCCTGCTCAATCTCGTGCTGCCCGAGGCTCCGGCACCCTACATCTACCTCGGTGCCGCGCCCGACAGCTCTCTGCCACAGGTGCTCGGCACATGGGTGCTGTCGCAGCTCAAGATGACCGCCATGGTGTTTCTCATCATCTATGTGCTCATGGTGATTCAGCGGCTCATCGAGGCCTACTCGCTGCTCCGGCCACTGTCGGAGTTCTTCGCTCCCATGATGCGTGTGTTCGGGCTGCCGCGCAAGTCGGCATATATGTGGCTCGTGGGCAATGTGCTGGGCATTAGCTACGGATCGGCGGTGATGCTCGAGCTTGCCGAGAAGGGACTAATCACACGCGACGACGCCAACGACGTGAACTATCACCTCATCATGAACCACTCGCTGCTCGAGGACACAATCGTGTTTGCCGCCACAGGCATCTCTGCCATGCTGCTCATCGCCACACGCATTGGATGCGCCCTCGCACTGGTGTGGGCGCGACGAGGCATCATCTCTCTGCGCATCGCCCACCATTAGTCACGGCATCATCTTCCGATACAACAGTTTTTTCTGCATTTCGTGTGCAAAAAAATCGTAAACAGGCTTTTTTTTTAGAATTTATAAAAGTATTTGCTTATTTTTGTCAAAGATTTGGCTAACTATATAATCTATTGGAACTAAATGAATCGAATCGGCACATTTTTATCAGCAGGACTGCTACTTCTCACCGGGTTTTCGCTCCACGCTCAGAAGCCCGACTTGACCAATACGAAACAACTTGAGAACAAACTGTTCAATCACCTCGACCTCGGCCTCACCGTGGGCACCACGGGCTTAGGACTCGACCTTGCCATGCCCATAGGCAAGGTGGTGAAAGTGCGCACAGGCATTTCATGGGTACCGCCTGTGAACGTGCCGCTCCACTTCAACGTTATGAGCTATAGCAACGGCACTGTCACCGAAAACAACTTCGACAAGGCTCAGGAACTGCTGAAGGGTCTCACCGGATTCGATGTGAACAAAAACGTCACAGTCGATGCCAAGCCGAACATAGTCACATGGAAGCTGCTGTTCGACGTATATCCTTTCCGCAACAATAAGCACTGGCACTTCACCGCCGGTTTCTACCTCGGAGGAAAAAAGATTGGCAGCGCCGTTAATGGCGTGAAAGACGCACCCACGCTCGTGGGTGTGGGAATGTACAACAGTATCTACGACTATTTCACCTCGCCCGACGAGCCTTATATCAATGAGCCTATATATGGCGACGTGTATATCGACCCCGAGGTGGGCGACGCAATCCGCGACAAGCTCCTGGGCTACGGACGCCTTGGTGTGCACATCGGCGACCAGTGCGTCACCGATGAGGAGGGAAACCAAGTGAAGAAGCCTTTCATGATGGTGCCGGGCAACGATGCCACCCTGCGTGCCGATGCTATTGTCAACCGTTTCCGCCCATACTTGGGCTTTGGCTACGGCGGCTATGCCGACAAGGCCAAGCGCCTCTATGTGGGCCTCGAAGCCGGAGCAATGTTCTGGGGCGGTCATCCCAAGATTATAACCTACAATGGAGCCCGTGAGAATGCCGACGACTCCATTTATGCCACCGACCTCACCCGCGACGTAGAGAACGTGCGCGGAAAGGTGGGCGACTACATAAAGTTCATAAAGACTCTCAAGGTCTATCCCGTACTCGAATTCCGCATGGCCTACACACTATTCTAACCCCCCTGCCCTCTCCACTCCCACCTGAATATGCGCATTGCAATCTACGGAAACAAATATCAAGACAAGTTCTTCGGGCCGCTCGAGCAGCTCTTCGATGCTCTCGCCGGGCGCAATGCCTGGGTGGCTATCGACCGCTCTTTCTTCGACTACCTCTCATTGCACACCACCGTCACCCCAAAGGTGAATGAGATAATCGACCCCGGCAGCGACTTCAATGCCGCAATCGCCCTGAGCATCGGCGGCGACGGCACTTTCCTGCGCACCGCCGAGAAGGTAGCCCGGCGTGGCATACCCATCCTTGGAATCAACACCGGGCACCTCGGCTATCTTGCCGACGCAAGTGTGGAAAATATCGACGAGGTGGTGGATAGCATCTTCAGGGGCAACTACAAGATTGAGGAGAGAACCGTGCTGCACGCATCAACCGATGCACCAGTGGAAATCGACAACCCTTTTGCCCTCAATGAGATAGCCATCACGCGCCAATCCACAGCCCTCATGATGTGTATGCACACTTGGGTGAACGGATGCGACCTCACCACCTACAAGGGCGACGGACTAATCATTTCCACTCCCACAGGCTCCACAGCCTACAACCTGAGCGTGGGAGGACCCATCCTCGAGCCTACGAGCAACAACATCGTGCTATCGCCAATCTCCGCCCACTCGCTCACCATGCGTCCGCTGGTGCTGCGCGACGACTGCGTGATTCGAATCACCACCAATTCCCGCGCTCCGCAATTCCAGGTGAGCATCGACGGACGGCAATTCACTCTGCCTGTCGGCGCCTCCATCACCGTCAGCAAAGCCGACTTCAAGGTGAAAGTGATTCAGCACACAGGCCACAACTTCGCCCAGACGCTACGCAACAAGCTAATGTGGGGAATTGATTCAGTGAGGAGTTAGGCGTGAGGAGTCTTTTAGGTTTTTTGGAGCAAAAAAAGCACTATGTTTTGTGGTTATATACAAGATAAGGAATTAGGACGCGTGAGCATATTCACACGCAGTGGCATGCGCACCGTGCGAGCCAAGTGGAACAAGTTCCGCCAGCTCGAAGTCACTTTCCCCGTGGGCGTGAAGGCCGGCGACATCACACGAATCATAGCCGCCAACCGCAGCCAATTCCTGGCTATGCGTGAGGAACTCAACAGCCAACCGGCCCGGTTCTTCGAGGGGCAGGTGATTCATTGCCTCAACGACACGCGCATCGAGATTAGGCGCAATTCGGTACATTGCCGTTATTTCACCTCCGGTTTCGACGAAAAGAACGATTGTATATATGTGGAAGTGCCCCAAAACTGCAACTTTTCCGATGCTGCCAACGAAGCCACAATCATCTCCTGCCTCAAGTCTATCGCTCAGCGTGCTGCCTTGCTCCACATCGTCCCGCTTGCCTTGGATGTAGCTGCCGAGAAAGGATGCTCGGTGACCGACTTCGAGATTGGCCGCGGACTGAAGAAACTCGGGCACTGCACGCGCGAAGGTATTATTAGCCTCTCGGCCAACCTGTTCTTCTTTCCGGAGCACCTGGTGCGATATGTGATTTGCCACGAGCTTGCCCACCTGCGCTTCATGAACCACTCTGCCGCATTCCACGAGGAGTGCAACCGCCTGTGCGGCGGCAAGGAGAAAGAGCTTGAGCAGGAACTCCGCCACTTCATGCAGTCGGGAAAATGCCCGGTTCTATAATAGTCCCGGTTCACCCAGCCCCAAGATTCGCAATCTTGCACGCCCCACTCTTCCCCCCCCAGTCATCAATATGCGGTGCAGATTGCCCAATTTGCCCACCTTTTATCATTTTCTGATAAAACATTTTTTGTAACTTTGTGGCATTATTTTTTTATAAACACTAATTTCACACTAAGTTATGACTAAATGCTTCTCTATTATGGCAGCGTTGGCTCTGGCTGGCAACCTCTCGGCATCGGCTGCCTTCCAGACGGCCGGAAACCGCAGCGTTATCACTTTCGAGTCGCTGAGCCAGACGGCAGGCTCGGGTGTAACCAAGACGGGCGACACCTTTGTGGTGTCCGACGACCTGGTTATTGCCGCAACCGACACACTGCAACTTCTCGATGATGCCACCATCCGCCTTGGCAACAAGGTGCAGATTAAAGTGTTTGGATATGCACGCCTCAAGGCTGAAGGCAAGGCTACTATCACACGAAACGAGGAAAGCGACTCTCCCAAGGGATTCTATATCGCCGAGGCCGAGGCCTGCGCACATTTCGAGAACATAGCTTTCGAGTATGCCGGCCTCCGCACTTTCGGCAACAACAAGGGCATCACAGTGAAAGGTTGCTCTTTCTCGCTCACCAACACCGAGCTGGTATCAACCGGTGCCATTTCTTTCGGATCCACAAATGCCGGCAACCTCGTGGAGAATTGCGTATTCTCACTCACCGAGTCGGCTGCCATAGGAGGCACGGCCAATGGATTTGCCGGCATCACCGTGAGAGGTTGCTCTTTCTATGAGTGCAACACAGGAAACAGCAACCGACCCGTTATAAACCTCACTGTGGGCGGCGACAACGAAATTGTGATTGAGAACAACCGCATCTTCGGCGGACGTTTCGACAAAGTGGGAGGAATTGGCGTGAGCAACATGCTCAGCACTGCCGGCACAAATGTGGTGAAAATAACCGGCAACTATGTGGATAACAGCCGATACGGCATCACCACTCTCGGCTCAATGAATGTAACTATCGACAACAACACCCTCATCAACAATCGCTACGAAGCCAACGCCATGAATGGAGGTAGCGGCATTAGCCTCTACGACCCCTATAAGCTGCAATCGGTGCGTGCCTCGGGCAACTACATTGAGGGCAGCTTCTGGGGCGTCACCGTGATTGGCTGCGGTGACGTGAACTTCGGAAAAACCGACAACCCGGCTGCCGACGACTACAACCCGGGAGGCAACATTTTCGTGAACAACGGAAACGGTGGCGCAATCTACGACCTCTACAACAACTCCACCAACACCGTCTATGCACAAGGCAACACCTGGAACGTGCCGGAACCCACTGCCGTGGAAATAGCCAAGGTGATTACCGACAAGAGCGACATCGCTTCGCTCGGCGAGGTGATTTTCGACCCCGCTGCCGCCTCTGCCGAGGTACGCTGCGCGCCACACTCAATGTCGGCTTCTCAGAGCTTCGACAATGTGACTCTCTCTTGGCAGGCTTCCACTGCCCCCGTCGAGCTGAAGTGGCACGACGGTGAGGACTATAATGGCTATGATGGCATGGCCACCGACCCACAGGGCCCGAAGCAGCTTATTATGGCTGCCCGGTTCACTCCCAAGGAGCTGAAGGCTGCCACCTGCATGGTGGTCGATTCTGTCAAGTATTTCGAATACCGCGACTTCGCCGAGGCCTACGCCCAGATTTATGAGAATGGCCGACTGGTGCGCAACCAGCCCATCGACCTCTCGGGCTTCGTGAAAAACTCCTGGCGCAGCACTAAGCTCGATGAGCCTTATGTGATTAGCGGCAACGATGAGATTATTTTCGCCATAAGCTACACGGCCGGAAGCAACCAGTCGTTCACAGCTATCACCGACCGCTCGGCCACTCGTGGCAAGGGCAACCTCGTTTCCTACGACAACGGCGACACATGGCACGCCGATGCCCCCGGCGACTTCCTCATCACCGCACACCTGCGCAACATCGCCAATGCCGAGCCTCTTGGCTACCGGGTGATGCGCGACGACGAGTGCATCACCGATGAGCTTGTCACTGCAACTTCCTACACTGTATCGGGCAACAAAAACGGCAGGCACAACTTCGCCGTCTGTGCCGTGTATGCCGACGACTTCAGCCGCGCTTCGGCCGATGTCGAGCTAATCACCTCTTCTGTCACAAGCATGATTCCGGCTCCTGCCACAATCACCGGCAGCGTGGAGAACGGACTCAACGGCACCATCTCCTGGCAGGCTCCGCTCAAGCGCGGAGAGCAGCTCACCTGGAGCAACTTGTCGCTTGCCACCAGCATCG
>JAQXTJ010000019.1 GCA_029219425.1 Bacteroidales bacterium | reverse complement strand
TGCCGACCACTGGAAGGACTTCGGGAAGATTGTGGAGGTTGAGGAGTTCCCGAGCGCGGGCCGCGAGGCAGTGATTGCCGGCGGTGGCAATGCAGCAAGGGCATTCGGTGCGCAAGGAGCGGCCGTGATTGAGGGCGAGGGTGCGCGCTACGCCATCTTCACCACCGACGGCCGCGAGGTGGCTTCGGGCATAGCCGACGGCCGCACCGAGGTGCCGCTGCCGCAGGGAATCTATGTGGCACGCACCGCCACCGCCACCCACCGCATCGCAGTGCGCTGACGCCACCACCTCACTCCACGATTTTCACAGAATCGGAGTGAGCTGCAAATATTAAAGTAGGGACACACGCCTTCTTGACAATCATTTATGGGCGATGCTGCAAGAAATCGGTGTAATTTTCAGCCCCATTGCGTTAATCTATCACACAACAAGCATTTTTTCTTGCATTTTGTTGCTTATTACGAATATTTGCTATAACTTTGCGAGTAGAAACATTTCAGCCTTTCTTCACACCGTGCACGAGAAAGGCTTATTTTTTACTATAAAAATTTATAGAACTCCAAAATTTAGTTATGAGCGACAACAACCGACTGTATATTTTCGACACCACGCTGCGCGACGGCGAGCAGGTGCCGGGCTGCCAGCTCAACACTGTTGAGAAGATTCAGGTGGCACGAGCCTTGGAGGCTCTTGGCGTGGATGTGATTGAGGCGGGATTCCCCATATCAAGCCCCGGTGACTTCAATTCGGTAGTGGAAATTTCAAAGGCAGTGACGTGGCCCACCATCTGCGCCCTCACCCGTGCCGTGGAGAAGGATATTGAGGTGGCTGCCGAGGCTCTGAAGTATGCCAAGCGCGGACGCATTCACACCGGCATTGGCACGAGCGACTACCACATTCGCTACAAGTTCAACAGCAACCGCGAGGAAATCCTTGAGCGAGCCGTGGCAGCCGTGGCATACGCCAAGCGCTTTGTGGAAGATGTGCAATTCTATGCCGAGGACGCCGGCCGCACCGAGAAGGAGTATCTCGCCCGCGTTGTCGAGGCCGTAATAAAGGCAGGCGCCACGGTCATCAACATCCCCGACACCACAGGCTACTGCCTCCCTGCCGAGTTTGGCGCAAAAATCAAGTATCTCATCGACCACATAGATGGCATCGACCGCGTCACCATCGCCACACACTGCCACAACGACCTGGGCATGGCCACGGCCAACACCGTGCAGGGCATCCTCAATGGCGCCCGACAGGCCGAGGTGACGATAAATGGCATTGGCGAACGTGCGGGCAACACCTCGCTCGAGGAAGTGGCAATGATTTTCAGGAGCCACAAGGAACTGGGTATCCTCACCAACATCAACACTCCCAAGATCTACAACACCAGCCGCCTGGTGTCGAGCCTCATGAACATGCCCGTACAGCCCAACAAGGCCATTGTGGGACGCAACGCCTTCGCACACTCCTCTGGCATTCACCAGGACGGCGTGCTCAAGAACCGCGAGAGCTACGAGATTATCGACCCAAAGGACATTGGCCTCGACGAAAACTCAATTGTGCTCACCGCACGCAGCGGACGCGCCGCACTCAAGCACCGCCTGCACGTGCTGGGCATAGAGCTGGATAAAGAGGCTCTCGACAAAGCCTACGAGGGCTTCCTGCGCCTCGCCGACCGTAAGAAGGACATCAACGACGACGACATAATGATGCTCGTGGGCAAGCACATCAACAAGGACGCCCGCATTAAGCTCGACTACCTCCAGGTGACTTCGGGCGTGGGCCTTCAGTCGGTGGCAAGCGTGCGCCTCGACATCGCCTCCGAGAAATTCGAGGCCTGCGCCTCGGGCAACGGCCCCGTGGATGCCGCAATCTCGGCAATCAAGCATATTATTCGCCGCCACATGGTGGTGAAAGAGTTTCTCATTCAGGCAATCACCAAGGGAAGCAACGACGTGGGAAAGGTGCACATGACCGTGGAATACGACGGGAACTCCTACTATGGCTTCTCGGCCAACACCGACATTGTGGCCGCCTCGGCCGAGGCCTTCATCAATGCAATCAACAAATTCGTCCACTAATCGTTACCACTCATTGCAATGAACACACTTTTCGACAAAATATGGGACTCGCACGCGGTGCACACCGTAGCCGATGGCCCCACGCAGCTCTACATCGACCGTCACTACTGCCACGAGGTGACAAGCCCGCAGGCTTTCGCCGGTTTGCGTGAGCGCGGAATCAAGGTGTTCCGCCCGGGCAAGACGTTCTGCTCGCCCGACCACAATGTCCCCACCCAGCACCAAGACCAGCCCATCGCCGACCCTGTGTCGCGCAATCAGGTAGAAACGCTCACCCGCAATGCCAGTGAGTTTGGCCTCACACTTTTTGGCCTTGGCCACCCCAAGAATGGCATCATCCACGTGATAGGCCCCGAGAACGGCCTCACACTGCCCGGCTACACCATAGTGTGCGGCGACAGCCACACCTCCACACACGGAGCCTTCGGAGCGGTGGCTTTCGGCATTGGCACAAGCGAGGTGGAGATGGTGCTCGCCTCGCAGTGCATCCTCCAGCCCAAGCCAAAGACGATGCGAATCACCGTCGATGGCAAGCTCCGCCCCATGGTTACAGCCAAGGACATCGCCCTCTATATCATCGCCAAGATGACCACCGGTGGCGCCACGGGCTACTTCGTGGAATATGCCGGCGAAGCTATCCGCAGCCTCTCAATGGAGGAGCGAATGACGGTGTGCAACCTGAGCATTGAGATGGGCGCAAGAGGCGGACTGATTGCCCCCGACGAGGTGACTTTCGACTATGTGAAAGGCCGCGAGTATGCACCCAAGGGCGACGACTGGAACAAGGCCGTGGCCTACTGGAAGATCCTGCGCAGCGACGACAACGCCACCTTCGACAAGGAAATCACCTTCCACGCCGCCGACATCGAGCCGCGCATCACATTCGGCACAAATCCGGGAATGGGCATGGGCATCAACGATGCCATACCATCGCTCGACGCAATCGACGACTCGGGGAAAATTTCCTTCACCAAGTCGCTAAGCTACATGGGATTTGAGCCGGGCGAGAAGCTTGCCGGCCACGCAATCGACTATGTGTTCCTGGGCAGTTGCACCAACGGCCGCATTGAGGACTTCCGCGCCTTTGCCAATTTCGTGAAAGGAAAGAAAAAAGCCCCGGGAGTAGTGGCCTGGCTCGTGCCCGGCTCTTGGAAGGTCGATGCACAAATTCGTGAGGAGGGACTCGACGCGATTCTCACCGAAGCCGGCTTCGAGATTCGCCAGCCGGGCTGCTCGGCCTGCCTTGCGATGAACGACGACAAAGTGCCGGCAGGAAAATATGCCGTATCCACCTCCAACCGCAACTTTGAGGGCCGTCAGGGACCCGGCGCACGCACCATCCTCGCCGGACCGCTCGTGGCAGCAGCCGCTGCCGTTACAGGCAAAATCACCGATCCCCGCACACTCTAATATGCTATCTCAATTATGAAGGAAAAATTCAGCACCCTCACCTCCTCGTGCATTCCATTGCCAATGGAGAACATAGATACCGACCAGATTATCCCGGCGCGTTTCCTCAAGGCCACCTCGCGCAAGGGATTTGGCGACAACCTTTTCCGCGACTGGCGCTTCGACAAGGACGGAAACCCCATTAAGTCGTTTGTGCTCAACGACCCCACCTACAGTGGCTCAGTCCTCGTGGCAGGGAAAAACTTCGGTTCGGGCTCAAGCCGCGAGCACGCCGCCTGGGCTGTGGCCGGCTATGGCTTCAGGGCTGTGGTTTCGAGCTTCTTTGCCGACATCTTCAAGAACAATGCGCTCAACAACTGCGTGCTGCCCGTGGTGGTGAGCGAGGGCTTCCTTGCCTCGCTGTTCAGCACCATTAATGCCCGGCACAACGCCACCGTGACAATCGACCTCCAGGCGCAGACTATCACCAACAATGCCACCGGAGCCTCAGAGCACTTCGACATCAACCCCTACAAGAAAGGCTGTCTGCTCAACGGCTTCGACGACATCGACTTCCTGCTGAGCAAGAAGGCCGACATTGAAGTCTGGGAATCGTCCCAAAACAACCCAATCTAACGATAAACTTACACCGAAACAAATATGAACCTGAAAATTGCTGTTCTTGCCGGCGACGGCATTGGCCCCGAAATCTCGGCACAAGGCGTGGATGTGATGACTGCCGTGTGCGATAAGTTTGGCCACAACGTGAGTTATGAATATGCCCTTTGCGGCGCCGATGCCATCGACAAGGTGGGCGACCCCTTCCCCGAAGCCACTTTCGAGGCTTGCCGCCGTGCCGATGCCGTGCTCTTCTCGGCCGTGGGCGACCCTAAATTCGACAATGACCCCACTGCAAAGGTGCGCCCCGAGCAGGGACTGCTCGCCATGCGCAAGAAACTCGGCCTTTTTGCCAACATTCGCCCTGTGCAGACTTTCAAGTGCCTCCTCCACAAGTCGCCCCTGCGTGCCGAACTCGTGGAAAACGCCGACTTCCTCTGCATTCGCGAACTTACCGGTGGAATGTACTTCGGCGAGAAATATCAGGACAACGACAAGGCCTACGACACCAACCTCTACACACGTCCCGAAATTGAGCGTATCCTCAAAGTTGGATTCGAATATTCGATGAAGCGACGCAGGCACCTCACTGTGGTAGATAAGGCCAACGTGCTCGCTTCGAGCCGCTTGTGGCGCAAGATTGCGCAGGAAATGGCACCGCTCTATCCCGAAGTCACCACCGACTACATGTATGTCGATAATGCCGCAATGCGCATGATTCAGGAGCCACGCTTCTTCGACGTTATGGTCACCGAGAACACCTTCGGCGACATCCTCACCGACGAAGGCTCGTGCATCAGCGGCTCCATGGGTCTGCTCCCCTCGGCCTCCACTGGCGAGAGCACACCGGTGTTTGAGCCAATTCACGGCTCATGGCCTCAAGCCAAGGGACTCAACATAGCCAATCCCATCGCCCAGATACTCTCAGTGGCAATGCTCTTCGAGCATTTCAACATGAAGGAGGAAGGTGCTCTAATACGCAAGGCCGTGGATGCCTCGCTCGATGCCAATGTGCGTACCCCGGAGATTCAGGTCGAAGGCGGCGCCAGCTACGGCACTCGCGAAGTCGGAGCCTGGATAGTCGATTACATCCGCCGCTCTTAGCTTCGCACCGTTGGTAATAGCCCACAGCGTGTCGATAGATTGCCACCTCCCCTCTCCTCTCTCCCCTCTCCTCTCTCCTCACACCCCTAACTAAGAGAAAAAGTGAGCTCAGTCGAGAAAATAAGCGAACCCACAATCACCAGATAGAGCAGGCTGAATGTGAAAGTGTAGAAGAAAAAAAGCATGAGCCGCTTCAGCGACCTCCACACCGGGCCGGGAAATGCCTTCCACAGCGCTATGCTGCCAAGCAACAGCACATAGGTTGCACTTATTTTGGAGCTGCTCCAGTTCCAAAGCCACTCTGTGGGCAACGCTATCACATCAACCGAATAGACAAGGCATAGGAAGAACACACCGGCAAACATATATTCCACCCAATTATAACGCCCGGCACCAGCCTTGCGATATGCAAGCCTCACCGATAATAGCACCGGCAAGATAAGAAGCAGTGCTGTGATTGCCTCATTGTCGGTGAAGAAGCGCAAAATTGTGTCGATGTGCTGCGTCATCTCCGGTTGCTCCTCCATAAATTCATCATTGCGATTTGCCGTCAGCCCAAGCCAGCGAGAGAAAAGCAAGCTGTAGGACACGAGCAGCACCAGCATCAAGAATGGCGGAGTGTAGCGCACCCGTTTTCCCCCAATAAAGTTTTTCACCACCATCCATGGTCTCACAAGCAGGTTCCCCATAGTTCTGAAAAATGTGGAGTTCACTCGCAGCAGCCCGGCCGAGCAGTATTCAGCCAGGTTCTTGGCCGTAAGCCGCCCCACCGCGAGCGACTGTCCGCACTCCGGGCAGTAACGCCCGCCGCACTCCGTGCCGCAGTTAAGGCACACCTGCTTCTCATTCCTCTTCTTGTCGCATAGTTCTTCCATACAACCGCCATTTGTCAATTTTCAATATAGTCTCTTTCTGTCATTAACAACGAGTGTGAGCCGATTCAGTGCAAATCATCGGCTCACTCTCATATAGTTATTTCTGCATTCGTCCTTTCGAAAAAATATTAGTTCAGCTTAGCCCCTGCTATAGTTGGGAGCCTCACTGGTGAGAGCCACATCGTGAGGATGGCTTTCGGCCACACCTGCATTGGTGATGCGGGTGAATTGTGCATGGTGCAGCTTCTCAATGTTTTCCGCACCGCAATATCCCATACCCGCACGGAGTCCGCCCAGCATTTGGTAAGCCACCTCATAGAGTGTTCCCTTATAAGGAACGCGAGCAGCAATTCCCTCTGGCACGAGCTTGCGATTGTCGGTCACGTTACCCTGGAAGTAGCGGTCCTTCGAGCCCTTCTCCATAGCTTCGAGCGAGCCCATGCCACGATATGATTTGTATTTACGTCCGTTGAAGATAATTGTCTCACCCGGCGACTCCTCCACTCCGGCAAACATGCCACCCAGCATCACCGAGTAGGCTCCGGCTGCAAG
>JAQXTJ010000018.1 GCA_029219425.1 Bacteroidales bacterium | reverse complement strand
GGTTAATGAGGGTTGCTATTATTTCCTTTCCAGGCCCAGGAGGTTCGGAAAGTCGCTGCTCATGTCAACCATTCAGGCTTTCTTCGAGGGGAAGAAGCAGTATTTCGACGGAACAATTGGCAACCCGCTCTTCATCGCCACAAACGAGAGCGTGAAGTGGGACTGGAAGGAATACCCAATAATGCACCTCGACCTTAACACGCAGAAATATGACAGCCCCGAGGCTCTGGTGCAGATGCTCGAAGACTTCCTGTGCAAGCAAGAAGCGATTTATGGCAATAGTGAAAGCGAGAAATCAATTGGCCTGCGATTTCAGGGCGTGATTGAGCGCGCCTACAAGAAGACCGGCCGCCAGGTCGTTATCCTCATCGACGAATACGACAAGCCTTTGCTCCAGGCCATCGGCGACAAGGAGCTGCAAGACGACTTCCGCGGCACACTCAAGGCTTTCTATGGCGCGCTGAAGTCGAAGGACGGCTGCATAAAGTTCGCTTTCCTCACCGGCGTGACGAAATTCGGAAAAGTGAGCGTCTTCAGCGACCTAAACAACCTCGAGGACATCTCCATGGACCGCCGTTTCACAGCAATCTGCGGAATCACCGAGCAGGAGCTACACACACAGCTCAAGCCGGCTATAAAAAGCCTTGCCGAAACATGTAATCTCTCCTACGAGCAGTGTGCCGAAAAGCTCAGGTTTATGTACGACGGATACCACTTCCTCGACAACACCGAGGGAATGTACAACCCTTTCAGCGTGTTCAACACACTCAAGAAGCTCAAGTTCGGCAGCTACTGGTTTGAGACCGGAACTCCCTCCTACCTCGCCACTCTCCTCGTGCGCTACGACTACAACCTCGAGGAAATGGCCAATGTGGAGGTGAAGGAAGATGTGCTCAACAGCATCGACTCCGAGTCATACGACCCTATCCCTGTTATATACCAGAGCGGCTACCTAACTATCAAGGACTATGATGAGCGTTTTCAGCTATACCGCCTCGGGTTCCCCAACAAGGAGGTGGAGGATGGCTTTGTGCAGTTCCTGCTGCCATACTACATCAACAACCGCCGGCCGAAAAACTCTTTCGACATTCGCAACTATGTAACCGACATAGAGAACGGCAACGTCGATGAGTTCGTGACCCGGATGCGCGCGCTCTTTGCCGACACCCCCTACGACCTGGTGCGCAACCTCGAGAACCACTACCAGAACCAGGTGTGGCTGTTCCACAAACTCATGGGAATGTATGTGCAGGCCGAATACCACACTTGCAACGGCCGCATCGACATGGTGCTGCTCACCCCACGCTTCTGCTACATAGTGGAGTTCAAGTTCGACGGCTCGGCACAGGACGCGCTCGACCAGATCTCGCGCAAGGACTACGCATTGCCCTTCACACTCTCCGGCCAGCAGATTATCCGCATTGGCATCAACATATCACCCACAACCCGCAACATCGACCAGTGCCTCATCGCCCGATAACCCACCGCAGAAAAACTCCCAAACAATCCGTTTCGCCCACTAAAAAATGAGCGAAAACAGGATTTTTTTGGCTTTTAACGCAAAGGCTGCGTGCAGTTTCGGAAAAATTTAGTATCTTTGCAGGAATTTTTACATGTAGAAAAAAATATATATGGCAACACCTATCAAAAAAACCATCGACCTTGGTGACGGACGAGTGATCACCCTCGAGACAGGCAAGCTTGCAAAGCAAGCCGATGGTGCGGTTGAGCTGCGCATGAACAACACTATGCTTCTTGCGACAGTCGTATCGGCAAAAGAAGCCGGCGAAGGAGTTGATTTCATGCCCCTTCAAGTAGAGTACAAAGAGAAATTTTCGGCATTTGGCCGATTCCCCGGAGGTTTCCAGAAGCGAGAGGGACGCGCTTCGGACTATGAAATCCTCACAGCACGCCTCGTGGACCGAGTGCTTCGTCCCCTTTTCCCCGAGAACTATCACGCCGACACATTCGTGAACATCATAATGTTCTCGAGCGACGGTGTGGATATGCCCGATGCACTTGCAGGACTTGCAGCTTCGGCAGCCCTGGCAGTGTCGGACATTCCATTTAATGGCCCGATTTCGGAAGTACGCGTAGCTCGCGTAGAAGGCCAGTTCGTAATCAACCCCACATTTGAGCAGCTTGAGAAAGCCGACATGGACTTAATGGTAGGTGCTACTTATGAGAATATCATGATGGTGGAGGGTGAGATGAACGAAGTGAGCGAGGCCGAGCTACTCGAAGCCCTGAAGACAGCCCACGAAGCCATCAAGGTGCAGTGTAAGGCTCAGATGGAGCTTGCCGAGGAGGTTGGTTCTACCACCAAACGCGAATACTGCCACGAAGTGAACGACGAAGACCTGCGCAAGCAGGTGTGGGACACTTGCTACGACAAGGCTTACAAGATAGCACAGGCCGGCTCTGCCGACAAGCACTGGCGTCAGGACAGCTTCGATGCAATCTGCAACGAGTTTATCGAGGCTATCCCCGAAGAAGAGCGTGAGGAGAAGACTCCGCTTGTGAAGCGTTACTACCACGATGTGGAGAAAGAGGCCGTGCGCCGCTGCATTCTCGATGAGGGCATCCGCCTCGACGGCCGCAAGACCAACGAGATTCGCCCCATCTGGTGCGAGACCGACTATCTGCCCGGACCTCATGGCTCGGCAGTGTTTACCCGTGGTGAGACTCAGGCACTCGCCACCGTCACTCTCGGCACCAAGCTCGACGAGAAGATTATCGACGATGTGCTCAACCATGGCACAGAGCGCTTCCTGCTCCACTACAACTTCCCGCCCTTCTCCACCGGCGAGGCTAAGCCACAGCGTGGTGTTGGCCGCCGCGAGATTGGCCACGGAAACCTTGCACACCGCGCCCTCAAGAGCATGCTCCCCGACAACTTTGCCTACACCGTGCGAATCGTGAGCGACATCCTTGAGTCGAATGGTTCATCGTCGATGGCCACAGTGTGCGCCGGCTGCCTTGCCCTGCTCGACGCCGGAGTGAAGATGAAGAAGCCCGTGGCAGGCATCGCCATGGGTCTTATCACCGACAAGGGCAACGTGAAGCACGCCGTGCTCTCCGACATCCTTGGCGATGAGGATCACCTTGGCGATATGGACTTCAAGGTAACAGGCACGAAGGACGGTATCACAGCCACTCAGATGGACATTAAGTGCGATGGCCTCTCCTACGAGATTCTTGCACAGGCTCTCGACCAGGCACGCGAAGGCCGCCTGCACATCCTCAACATCATCAACGAAACAATTCCTGAGCCTCGCGAGGACTACAAGCCTCACGTTCCACGCATTGTGGCCATGACAGTGGACAAGGACTTCATCGGTGCAATCATTGGCAAGGGTGGCGAGACCATCCAAGGCATCCAGGAGCGCACCGGAGCCGTGATTACAATCGACGAAATCGACGGCAAGGGTGAGATTGAAATCTCGGCAGCCAACAAAGACTCAATTGAGGCAGCAGTGGCAGCCATCAAGGCTATCATTGCCGTGCCCGAGGAAGGTGAAACCTACACCGGCAAGGTACGCTCTATACTTGAGTTTGGAGCTTTCGTTGAGTTTATGCCCGGCAAGGACGGACTGCTCCACATCTCCGAAATCAGCTGGGACCGCCTCGAGAACATGGAGGCAAGTGGCCTGAAGGAAGGTGATGAGGTGACAGTGAAGCTCATTGAAATAGACAAGAAGAACGGCAAGTTCCGCCTCTCGATGAAGGCACTCCAGGAGAAGCCCGAGGGCTATGAGGAGCGTCGCGCACCTCGCCGCGAGGGTGGAAACCGTGGACCTCGCCGTGAGGGAGGCAACGGAGGCCAGCGTCGCGATGGAGGCAACCGTGGTGGCAACAACCGCGGCCCTCGCAAGGACTGACGGCCTAAAGCCTAAATAACAATACAAGGAGGCTGTGTTGTGTAATTGAAGAATTACGGCACAGCCTCCTTGCTATTTTGCTCTTTGGTGACGGAAGGGGGATGCAGTTTGCTCAGTGCAAACTGCCATGCCAACTCGTGCGACTAAGCCGAGGACTGGATTTGGGGCAGGTGAACGAGCACCTTGAATAATACATAATAGGAGCCATTTGTGCGCAAAAGGGGCTACAAGAAGGCAAATGCGCCATTATTATCATACATAATAATATTTTTTTACACAAAAGTGTGAAAAAAAATTGCTGAAAATTTGCAATACTTTAGGAAAAAAGCGTAATTTTGCGCTCATAAAGATAATACCAAAAAACTATTCCTAAATAACCCCAAAAAACAACTACCAAAAACGATGACAAATCTCACAAAAAAGAATTTCTATCCCTGGATGGTGGTGGCACTGCTGTGGGTGGTGGCACTGCTCAACTACATGGA
>JAQXTJ010000017.1 GCA_029219425.1 Bacteroidales bacterium | reverse complement strand
TGGCAGAGAGGGAGCTTGCCCTTGCAGGCAACCTCGGCATTGCGGAGGAAGGTGAGGGCCACATACTTGTCGTTCTCGCTTGCCTCGGGGTCGCTGAGAATCTTTGCAACCTGCTCGTTGTGGGCACGGCGCAGGAGGAACGACACATCGCGGAAAGCCTGACGGGCCATCAAGCTGAGACCCTCGGGAGCGATTTTAAGAATAGGTTTGCCCTCAAACTCGCTTACCGACACATGGTCCTTGGTAAGCAGGTAGTATTCAGTATCGTCGGGACCCAGTGGGAATGGGTGCTGATACTTAAATTCAGGTGTTGCAGCCATAATAATTTTTGAATTAAAAGGTGATATTGATTTTTTTGGTTGTATTATTTGTTGCTCATTTCCTTGAAGCGTCGGGCCTGTTCGGCGATAAGCTCGGCATCGTCGAAATAGTTGATTTTCATTGCACGTCGCACCTCGTCGAGAGTGACGGCGGCTTGCTCGCGAGCCTTCTCGCAGCCCTGTCGCAGCATGTCGTAAACGGCTGGGATGTCCTGCTCGAATTGCTTGCGGCGCTCACGAATTGGGGCGAGCACATCCTCCATCACGGCGTTGAGGAAATTCTTGCACTTCACGTCGCCCAGACCGCCACGCTGGTAGTGCTCCTTGAGGGCATCGAGTGTGGGATAGTCGGGGAGGAATTGATCGACGTGCTCCTGAGTGCAGAAGGCGTCGAGATAGGTGAATACGGTGTTGCCCTCAATCTTTCCGGGATCCTGAACGCGCAGGTGGTCGGGGTCGGTGTACATGGAGCGAATCTTCTTTTTCACCTCATCGGCCGAGTCGCTGAGGTAGATGCAGTTTCCGAGCGACTTGCTCATCTTTGCCTTTCCGTCGGTGCCTGGCAGTCGCAGACAGGCTGCATTGTCGGGTAGAAGGATTTGAGGCTCCACGAGAGTGTCGCCATAGATATAGTTGAAACGGCGCACGATTTCCATAGTCTGCTCGAGCATTGGCTTTTGGTCCTCACCCACCGGCACTGTTGTGGCTTTGAATGCGGTTATATCGGAAGCCTGGCTTATGGGGTAGGTGAAGAAACCCACGGGTATTGAAGTCTCGAAGTTGCGCATCTGAATCTCGGTCTTCACAGTGGGGTTGCGCTGTAGGCGCGACACGGTGACGAGGTTCATGTAGTAGAAAGCCAGCTCGGTGAGCTCGGGCACAGCCGACTGGATGAAGATTGTGGATTTTTCGGGGTTGAGGCCGCATGCGAGGTAGTCGAGGGCTACCTCAATCACATTCTGGCGTATTTTTTCGGGATTGTCGGCATTGTCGGTGAGAGCCTGAGCGTCGGCAATCATAATAAAGATTTTGTCGTATTCACCAGAGTTCTGAAGTTCCACGCGGCGTCGCAGAGAGCCGACATAGTGGCCTATGTGCAAGCGTCCAGTGGGGCGGTCGCCGGTGAGGATGATTTTTTCTTTCATATTGTAGATAGTGTTATTTCATTTATAAGCGCAAAGGTACTAAAAAAATCTGTGGAAAAATGGTGAAAGAGAGGAAAAATAGTGAAGCCGGCAAATATTAGGTGTACGAGAAATGAGAAATGAAGTCAGTTGACCGATTCGCGACGTGCTGCGTCGATGCGTAATAGGAGCGCAAGGAGGATTGTGAATCCGAGGATAGAGGATCCGCCGTAACTGAAGAAGGGGAGCGGGATTCCAATCACTGGACACAGGCCTATTACCATGCCAATATTGATGGCGAGGTGGAATATGAAGTAGGAGGCCACGCAGTAGGCATAGACGCGTCCGTATGCGGTGCGCTGTCGCTCGGCTATGTGGATGATGCGCAGTATCAGCACCAAGAAGAGCAAGAGCACTGTGGTGGAGCCTGCAAAGCCCTCTTCTTCGCCTATGGTGCAGAAGATGAAGTCGGTGTGCTGCTCGGGCACATATCGCAGCTTGGTCTGTGTGCCATTGAGGAGTCCTTTGCCCCAGAATCCGCCGGAGCCTATGGCGATTTTCGACTGGTTCACGTTGTAGCCCACGCCGCGTATGTCGTCCTCAATTCCGAGAGTGACCTTTATGCGCAACTGCTGGTAGCTTTCGAGTTTGCCAAAGGCATAGTTCACCGAGAACAGGAACAGCACCGATGCCACGGCGAACAACACTGCCACGAAAACCTTGCGCACATTCTCTCGAAACATTGCTATGATGAGATAGATTACTGATGCGCCAATCACGGCCACGAAGAATATGGTTCCGTTCACGTCGATACCAAAGTAGGACAGCAAGGCGGCAATGGCCGAGCACGCGATGTAGCCAAGAGCTGTGTTGCGTCCGAGTTCCCAAGAACGGCAGTAGATAAATAGCATCCCCACAATGAGGAGCATTATGCCGATGAACACGAGTGCCTCTCCCAGAGGAATCGACCAAAAGAGCACGTCGGTGTATTTGATGGCTATCACGAAGAAGAGCACTGCGCAGAATCCGGCGAAGAGCACAAAACCGCTCATTCCCTCGCGGTAGAGCACGAAAATAAGGGATGTATAGACGAGAGCCGACCCCGTTTCGCGCTGGCAGATGATGAGAATAATTGGCAAGACGATTATCAGTGCCGCTTTCAGGTAGTTGGCATAGCTCTTGTTGAGGGTGAAGTTGTAGCCGCTGAATAGCTTTGCCATAGCGAGGGCAGTGGCAAATTTTCCGAACTCGGCCGGCTGAATGCTGATTGGGCCGAGCACAATCCACGAGTGTGAGCCTTTTACATTGGGTGCGATGAAGATGGTGAGGAAAAGCACGAGAATGGTGACGGCATAGACGGGATAGGCATAGGCGTCGTAGATGCGTCGGTCGAGGAGGAGAATGCAGAATCCTATCACCACCGATATGCCAATCCACATCATCTGCTTGCCCGAGAACATAGAGAACTCGAAGATGCCTGCGTTGTCGAACTGGTAGCTGGCTGCATAGATGCTCACCACGCCACAGGCCACGAGGATGAAATAGAGGGCCACGGTGAGCCAGTCGATGTAGCGCAGAGGTGAGCTATTGCTTCGGTTGTATGCTGTCGATAGTTGCATTTGGCTGGGTGTTTATGGGTTTTGAGAATGATGCAGGCCGGGGATATCCGGTGGTGCTTGCCTCGAGCATCTGGGTTTCCATGTATTTGCGCGACTCCGAAATTTCGCCATTGAGGTACATTTCCATCATAAGGCTTCCGATAGGCACGCCATAGGTGGCTCCGAAGCCTGCGTTCTCCACATACACGCAAATAGCTATCTTGGGGTCGTTCATTGGGGCGAATCCCATGAATGCCGAGTGGTCTTTTCCGTGAGGGTTCTGGGCTGTGCCCGTCTTTCCGCACACCTCCACATCGCCGAAGGCAGCGCGACGGCAGGTTCCGCCTGTCACAGCCATTCGCATACCGGTTACAATCTCGTCGTAGAAAGAGCGGTCGATGGTGGGATAATGCTTTTGCAGGATGCTGTCGGGCAGTCCCACGCCAATTATGTCTTTAACCACATGTGGTGTGATGTAGTAACCTCGATTGGCAATAGTGGCGCATAGATTGGCGATTTGCAGTGGAGTGGCAAGCACCTCGCCCTGACCTATGGCAACGGAAATGATGGTGTTGGCCGACCAGTGGTTCTCGCCGTAGATGCGGTTGTAGTAGGCACTGTTGGGTATGAAACCTCGGCTTTCGCCCGGTAGGTCGATGCCGAGCTTGTAGCCATATCCCATCGACACGAGATGGCGTTTCCACACCTCAAAAGCGTCGGCTGTGGTTCCATATTTTGAGTGGCGGTCGAGCATGTGCTTGAATCCCCAGCAGAAGTAGGCGTTGCAAGAGGTCTGCAAGGCCGGTTGCAACGCGATAGGGGAGCCGTGAGCGTGGCAGCCCACTTTGAGACGTCCGCAGATGAAGCCGTGGGAGCAGGGATAGGCAGTGGAGAGGGTCACGATGCTCTCTTGTCGCAGAATGAGACCCTGAGTGGGCTTGAAAGTGGAGCCGGGAGGATAGGCGGCCATTATGGCGCGGTCGAAGAGAGGCTTGCGGCGTGTGTCGTTGAAGAGCTTTTTATAGTTCTTTCCGCGTGCGCGTCCCACGAGAAGGTTGGGGTCGTAGGTGGGACTCGACACCAGGGCAAGCACCTCGCCGGTGGCTGGCTCAATTGCTACTATGGCGCCGATTTTGTTCTGCATGAGCCGCTCGCCATA
>JAQXTJ010000016.1 GCA_029219425.1 Bacteroidales bacterium | reverse complement strand
ATAGTTCTCGTGGTGCTCGAGCACTTCTCCGTTGCTGGTGAGTGCCACCGAGCACACGTCGGTCGATGTTTCAATGCAAAGTATGTTGGCCATAATATAAATTTGTTTTCTAAAAATAAGTGAAATTTTTAATGCCTGCGGTGCTGTGAAACGTGCTTTATTCTTTACCGCCGCAATTTTTTTGCAAATTTAGCGTGTTTTTTTCGTGTTTTATTGCCATTGCTCTATTTTTTACATTAATTTTGCAAAAAAACTTTACAGAACCATGATATTATCAATGACAGGATTTGGCAAGGCTGTGGTTATCGACGGTAACCGCAAAATCACGGCCGAAATCAAATCACTCAATAGCAAGCAGCTCGACCTGGCTATCCGTCTGCCTCAGACCTACCGCGAGATTGAGCTCGATTTACGCAACAAAGTGACACATTCGCTCGAGCGTGGCAAAGTCGATTTATACATCTACACCGAAGCTAACGACAGCGCAAGTGCAATGAACCTGAATATGCCTCTGCTTTCGCAATACAAGGAACAGATTGTGAGAATGTCGGAAGAGCTAAGCATCCCCCTCCCCGTGGATTGGTATGCTACACTGCTTCGTCTGCCCGACGCTATCAAGACCGACGCCAACAGCGGCGAGGTGGAGGAATCGGAGATTAAGGCCGTGGGCGAGGCTGTGGAAAAAGCCATTGAGGCGCTCACTGAGTTCCGCACTCAGGAGGGAAACCGCCTCCATTCTTTCTTCGCCGAGAAAATTGCAAACATCCAGACCCTGCTGGGCGAGGTCGATGCCTATGAGGCCGAGCGCGTGTCGAAAATCAAGGCGCGTATTCAGGAATCTCTCAGCAAGCTCGAGAATATCGACTACGACCAGAACCGATTTGAGCAGGAGATGATTTTCTACATCGAGAAACTCGACATAACAGAGGAGAAAATCCGCCTCCAGAATCATCTCAACTACTTCCTGTCAACTATGGATTCGGGTCACGGACAGGGCAAGAAGCTCGGATTCATATCGCAGGAAATGGGCCGCGAAATCAATACTCTCGGTTCCAAGTCCAACCATGCCGAGTTGCAAAAGGTGGTGGTGAGAATGAAGGATGAGCTTGAGCAAATCAAGGAGCAAGTGCTCAATGTGATGTAGCCTTGCACAAAAAAATTTTTCCTAACCGTTTTTTTTCAACCGAATGACTCCTGGAAAATTAATTATCATTTCTGCACCCTCGGGATGTGGAAAATCAACCATAATAGGCGAGATTATCAATAATCCTGCCCTCCGGCTCGAGTTCTCCATTTCGGCCACCACGCGTGAGCCACGCCGTGGCGAGGTCGATGGAGTGAACTATTATTTCCTCTCGGTCGATGACTTCGAGAAAGCAATTGCCAACGACGAGCTTGTGGAATATGAGGAGGTATATGCCGGACGCTACTATGGCACCCTCAAGAGTGAGATTGCCCGAATACAGGCCAAGGGAAAAAATGTGATTCTCGATATCGACGTGAAAGGCGGGGTGAACGTGAAGAACAAATATGGCGACAACGCTCTGTCCATTTTCATTCAGCCTCCCAGTATCGACACTTTGCGCCAGCGTCTGTTGAGCCGCGACACCGACTCTGTAGAGGCAATCAACCAGCGCGTGGATAAGGCGGCCTTTGAGCTTACGTTTGCCGGCCGGTTCGACCGCGTGGTTGTCAACGACGTGCTGAGCGACGCCGTTGCCGAGGTCGAGAGCATCATCAACGAGTTTGTCAACCACTGATTCCCCCACCCACACAACACTATTCACAGAGCTATGAATATCGCTATCTTCGGAGGGTCGTTCAATCCCATTCACATCGGACACGCCATTCTTGCCAACTATATCATCGAGAACACTGCTGCCGACAGCGTGTGGCTCATGGTGGCACGGCAGAATCCGCTGAAGCCTGGCTACGACCGAAGCTACGATATTCACCGCCTGCGAATGGCCGAGATGGTGTCGCGGAGGCTGCAAGGTGCCATCACCTCGGCTTTCGAGTTTTCGCTCCCCTACCCATCCTACACCATATCCACCCTCGACGCTCTTGCCGCAAAGTTTCCAGAGCATCATTTTTCTATAGTGATTGGTGCCGACAACTGGGCTGATTTCTCTAAGTGGAAGGAATGGCAGCGCATCATCAGCGATTATGGAGTTATGGTGTATCCCAGGCGAGGCTACGACATATCGGTTCCCGATGAGTTCACCAGTCGTGTGACGGTTATCGACGCTCCTTTGATTGAGGTATCGTCGTCCTTCATCCGCCAGAGCGTGGCCACGGGAAAGGACATCACGTTTTTTGTTCCCCACGATGTACTTCACTACATCCGTGCCAATAATCTCTATCACGAATAAGTGTTTCACGAAGCCCGGTTGTTTCATTGTTAGTAATCAGCCTTCACGGCTTCAAGCCAATATTTTTTTGATGAATCCTAAAAGCATCACACATACACCCAACCAAGAACATGAGTAACAGCAAACTTAGTCCGAACAGCGTAGCCTTCACGGCCATGGCAGTGGAATATTGCCACACGTTGGAAAATGTGCTCGACTTTGAAAAGGAAGAGTTCGTCCAGCGTATGCTCAAGCTGCTCCCAAGGATTTACATCTCAGCTACCGACATTGCCGAGCTTCCATTTGAGGAAAACTTCTTTGCCGAGAGTTTCCTCGAAGAAACTGCCTACAATGTGGTGAAGGACAACATTGCCCGGCTCCTTGCCGACGACGACATCTATCTCGAGGTGTTTATCGAGGATATGAAATATTCCGACACACCTCTCAGCGCAAGCATTGCCGAAAACCTTGCCGATATCTACCAGCCTCTCTACAACCTTGTGGCTGGTGTGAAGGACGCCACAAATGAGGCCGCCAATGAGGTGATTGCCAACTGCAAGGCCGATTTCGACTCCTACTGGGGACAGACGCTATGCAACGTGCTGCGCGCACTTCATTCTCTCCGCTTCAACCCCGACATCAATAATTTCTACAAGTAAAGCAACACATTCTCCCATCCACACCAACCCATACTAATGAACACTGCTAAAAATTATACCGACTCACTGCTGCAATTTCTTGCCGGCAGCCCCTGCAACTTCTTTGCAGTCCACTCCATGCGCCGCATGCTCATCGACAATGGATTTGAGGAACTCCACATGTCGCACGACTGGCAACTCACTCCCGGTTCGGGAAAATACTTTGTGGTGAAGAACGACTCTGCCATTTTCGCATTCACCCTTGGCAGTAAGCCCATGGCCGAAACCGGACTGAAGGTGATTGCCGCACACAGCGACTCACCCTGCTTCCGCATCAAGCCAAATGCCGTGATAAAGGCCGAAAACGGCATCATAAAGCTCAACACCGAAGTGTATGGCGGCCCCATTCTCTACACCTGGTTCGACCGTCCGCTGTCGGTGGCAGGCCGCGTGATTCTTCGCGGTGACGATGCCCTGCACCCCATCACCAAGCTGCTGCGTATCGACCGACCTGTCCTCGTCATACCACACCTCGCAATCCACTTCAACCGCGCTGTGAACGATGGCAACCCTCTCTCTAAGCAAAAGGACATGCTGCCCCTGCTTGCCCGCGTCACCGAGTGCGTCGAGAAGGACAACCTTCTCCTTGGTCTCATAGCCAGTGAGCTGGGAGTGCCTATGAGCGATATTCTCGACTTCGACCTTATGCTCTACGACTGCGAGCCACCATGCCTCGTAGGACTCAACAATGAGTTCATCTCGGCCGGACGTATCGACGACCTTAGCATGGCTCATGCGGCAATCACTGCCGTGATTGAGGGCACCGACTCTGTTTCCACCCGCATTGCGGCTGTATTCGACAACGAAGAAACAGGCAGCGGCACAAAGCAGGGTGCCGCATCGCCCGTGCTAGCCAACATTTTGCGACGCATTAATGCCGCCACTGGTGGCAGCGAGAGCGACTTCTTCAAGGCAATTGCACGCTCTTTCATGGTGTCGGCCGACAATGCTCACGCATTCCATCCCAATTATGCCGAGAAATACGACCCCACCAATCACCCAGTGCTTGGCGGTGGACCGGTAATTAAAATAAATGCCAACTGCAAGTATATGACCGATGCCCACTCCGCCGCCATCTTCCGCTCGCTCTGCGAGGAGGCCGGAGTGCCTTTCCAGTATTTCGTGAACCACTCCGATGTGGCAGGAGGCTCCACGCTGGGCAACATCCTCACCTCGCAAATCGACATTGAGGGCGTGGATGTGGGCAACCCAATCCTTGCAATGCACTCGGTGCGCGAACTTGGATCGGCTTTCGACCACAATGCAATGACAGCAGTTTTCTTGCACTTCTTTAGCTGAGAATTGTCTTTTTCTCGCATTTGCACACCGAAGTTTGCTTTTTTGGGCAAAATTCACTATATTTGTGATTAGAAAATTATATATAACCCAAAATAATCAATATTTTCAAAAAAATGGAAGACTTAGAATTATTGAAAACAGTTACAGCCAAAGCTCAGGCATGGCTTGGTGAAGGCTATGATGAAGAAACCAAGGCTGAGGTGAAAAAGATGCTCGAGAATGAGGATAAGACCGACCTCATTGAGTGTTTCTATAAGGATCTTGAATTTGGCACAGGCGGCTTGCGCGGCATTATGGGCGTGGGCACCAACCGCATGAACATCTACACTGTGGGTGCAGCCACTCAGGGCCTGGCCAACTACCTCAAGGACGCTTTCGCCGGTATGGAGCAGATCTCGGTCGTTGTGGGACACGACGTGCGCAACAACAGCCGCCTCTTCGCCGAAATCGTTGCCAACATCTTCTCGGCAAACGGTATTAAGGTTTATCTCTTCGAAGGCTCCCGCCCAACTCCTGAGATGTCCTATGCCATACGCCTCCTCGGATGCCAGAGCGGTGTGATTATCACCGCATCGCACAACCCCAAGGAGTACAATGGCTACAAGGCCTACTGGAACGACGGTGCTCAGATGGTGGCTCCACACGACACCAACACCATCGACTATGTAAACAAAATCAAGGACGTCACCGAAGTGAAATTCGAAGGCAACAAGGAGCTGATTCAAATCGTGGGCGAAGACATCGACGCTCAGTATATTGCAGAGATCAAGAAGCTCTCTCTCAGCCCCGACGTGATTGCAAAGCATCACGACCTCAAGATTGTCTATACTCCTATCCACGGCACGGGCAAGTACCTCATTCCGCGCTCACTCAAGAACTTCGGCTTCACAAACATCATCAGCGTTCCCGAGCAGGAGCTTCAGAGTGGCGACTTCCCCACTGTTGACTCTCCCAACCCCGAGAATGCTTCGGCTATGGCTATGGCTATCGCCAAGGCTAAGGAAGTGGATGCCGACATCGTGATGGCTTCCGACCCCGACGCCGACCGCATCGGCGTGGTGATCAAGAACACCAATGGTGAATATGAGCTGGTCAACGGTAACCAGATTGTGATGATCTTCCTCTACTACCTCATGGCACGCAACAAAGAGCTGGGCAAGCTCACCGGCAATGAGTATATTGTGAAGACAATCGTTACTACCGACACTATCAAGTCCATTGCCGAGAAGCAGAACATCAAGCTCTACGACGTATTCACCGGTTTCAAGTGGATTGCAACCGTGATGCGCGAGAACGAGGGCAAGGCACGCTACCTTGGTGGTGGTGAGGAAAGCTACGGATTCTTGGCCGAGGACTTCGTGCGCGACAAAGACTCTGTTTCTGCCATCTCGCTCATGGCCGAAATTGCAGCCTGGGCTAAGGAGAAGGGTCTCGATATGAACGCCATGCTCATCGACATCTATATGACCTACGGCTACTCAAAGGAGAAAGGCGTGTCGCTCGTGCGCAAGGGCAAATCGGGAGCCGAGGAGATTCAGGCCATCATGAAGCAATTCCGCGAGAATCCTCCCAAGGCAATAGCCGGCTCGCCAGTGGCTACCGTGAAGGATTTCGCCACACTCGAGCAGAAGAACATCGCTGCCGGCACCGTGGAGAAACTCGTGATGCCAACCACATCCAATGTACTCCAATATTTCACCGAGGACGGCACAAAGATTTCTATCCGTCCTTCGGGAACAGAGCCTAAGATTAAGTTCTACATCGAGGTTCACGGCACGCTCGAGTCGGCCGAGAAATACGATGAGACCAATGCGGCAGCCGAGGCAAAGATTGCCCGGATCTGCAAAGAGCTTGGTATCGACTAATCACATTCCAATCCCCTATAGCGAAGGCGGAAGGCTCATGGCAACCCATGGCCTCCCGCCTTTTCCATCTCACATCCACACCCTGTGCGACGATATTTCAGAGGGTGTGTCAAAATTCGGTTTGATGATAATCTCATGTAGGGACGCACCCTGGTGCGTCCCCACATAAGTGATTGTTTTCCCATTTTGACACACCCTCTTGTTCCTTTTCCATTCAGGCTTTAATTTCGTAAATTGTCTCAAAATTTACGACGTCAAGAAAAATATGATGTACATTCACGAAAGAGACATTTGGACTCAGTTCCGTTGGGACAACTCTCAGGTATCGCTCCGGCGAGGCTCCCGATGCCTTCCGCACGAGCGTAGCATTGACGTTTCACTGACTAAATAACTAACAGGGAGAGGCTGTGTCCTGATATCCAGCGACGCAGCCTCTCCCTGTCAGTATTTATCTATGTTGGGGTTGATGAAATATCCTCCACACAAGTTTATTTCTTCGATTTTTTCTTTGCCTTTGGCAGCTTTATGCCATCGCGGGCAAGAAGCGCATTGATAGTAGGTTCACTGCCACGGAAACGCTTGTAAAGAGCCATTGGATGCTCAGTGGAGCCTCGCATAAGAATGTTCTCCTTGAATGAGCGTGCCGTTTCAGCATTAAATATTCCGTCGGTCTGGAACTTGGCAAATGCGTCGGCGTCGAGCACCTCAGCCCACTTGTAGCCATAGTAGCCGGCTGCGTAGCCTCCCGAGAAAATGTGGGAGAACTGGGTGGAGATGAGTGCGCCGGGTGCGGCATCAAATATCTTCACTGTCTTCAGTGCCTCTGCCTCGAATGCAAAAGGGTCGGCCACCTCGCTGGTAATGGTGTGCCAGGCCATGTCGAGAAGTCCGTAGTTGAGCTGGCGTATGCAGGCGTATGCTGCGCCAAATTGTGCCGATGCCTGTATCTTGTCGATAAGCTCCTGGGGCATACTCTCTCCGGTCACATAGTGCTTGGCAAAGCTGTCGAGAAACTCCTTCTGCGAGAGATAGTTCTCATTAAACTGCGATGGAAGCTCCACAAAGTCGCGATATACATTGGTGCCCGAGAGCGACTCATAGTGCGAGTTGGCAAGAAGTCCGTGAAGTGCGTGGCCAAACTCGTGCAGGAACGTTTCCACCTCGCCATAGGTGAGCAGCGACGGCTTGTCGGCTGTGGGGCGGGTGAAGTTCATAGTGATTGTCACGATAGGGCGAATGTTGTTGCCCGATGCGTCGATGCGCTGCTCGCGGAAGTTGGTCATCCATGCTCCGCTGCGCTTCGATGCGCGTGGGAAGAAGTCGGTGTAGATTATGCCGATGAACTTGCCATCGTTGTCGGTCACGTCGAATGCCTTCACCTCGGGGTTGAAAACCTGTGCGTTGAAGTTCTGCGTGAAGTGTAGGCCATAGAGCTTGGTTGCGAGGCCAAACACGCCACCAATCACGTTGTTCAGCTCAAAGTATGGGCGCAGCATCTCATCGTTGAGTGCATAGCGAGAGTCCTTCAGCTTGTTGTAGTAGTAGGAGTAGTCCCATGCCTCGAGTTTCATCTTCTTGCCCTCCGTTTTGGTGGCAAAGTCCTCAAGCTCCTTCAGGTCTTTCTTCATCACGGGTGTGTAGGCGTCGCGAAGCTGGTAGAGCAGGTCATACACGTTGTCCACACTCTCGGCCATGCGCTGGCGCAGCACATAGTCGGCATAGTTCTTGTAGCCGAGCAGCTTGGCCATCTCGTAGCGAGCGAGCGAAAGCTCCTTGATAAGCTCAAGGTTATTATATTCTCCCTTGGTGTTGCGGGTGTTATACATCATGTAGAGCTTCTCGCGCAGGTCGCGGCGGGTGCTGTATTTCATGAATGGCCCGTAGCTGGGAGCTTGCAGGGTTATCAGATAGGAATCTTCGCGTCCCTTGGCCTTGGCGGCCTCCTTGGCAGCCTGAAGTGCGCTTTCAGGCAGGCCGTCGATATCGTCGGCTGTGAGCCACAGCTCGTAGGTGTTGAGTTCCTTCAGCACATTCTGGCCAAACTTCAGTGAGAGCTGAGAGATTTTTTTCGAGAGCTCGCGGTATTTCTCGCGGTCGGCTCCTTCAAGGTTGGCTCCATTGCGGGCAAAGCTCTGGTAGCTCTTCTCAAGTAGCATCTCGTCCTCTGTGCTTAGTGTGTTGCGCTGGCAGTTCTCATACACGAATTTCACGCGCTTCCACAGTCCCTCGTGGAGCGAAATGTAGTTGCCGTATTCCGACAGTTTCGGCGACACACGCTGCGAGATTTCCATCAGCTCGTCGTCGGAGTTGGCCGAGAGAAGCGGATAGAACACGTTGATCACTCGGTTCAGGTCGTGGCCTGTGCGCTCGAGTGCCACAATGGTGTTGGCAAATGTGGGCTGCTCAGGGTTATCGACGATGGCCTCTACCTCGGCCTTTGCCTTCTCTATGCCCAGGTCTATGGCTGGCTCAAAGTCCTTGTTGGTGAAATAGTCGAACGGTATCATGCCGTTCAGCGTCTTGAAGTCGCTCAATAATACATTATCAGCATTCATCAATGACATTGACAATAATAGTGTTAGTGAAATAATTAATTTTCTCATGTCGTTATTTTTGTTTGTTTTCGATTTTTACTGTAAAGCTTGCTTCATGGCGGCAAAATTACGATTTTTTTCTGTTCTTCTGTCACCAATTTGTAATAACACTGCAAAAATAACTAAAAATTTTGCGCCATGAAAGCTGCTTTACGAATTATTTTGCTTCTTTGCTTTCGTTTTGCATATTTTTTAGATAATTTTGCAGCACGAAACTACTAAATGCCATCAGCAATGACTAAAAAGTTTATCAAAGATTTCAAGCTGGTCGATAAGCGGCAGGTCACTGCCGCTTGCCACTTGCTAAAGCTCTCTCCTGCCGACGGCGGTGCAATGCCATCAATGTTGCCCGGACAATTCGTGCAGGTAGAGGTTGCTGGTTCTAAGAACACATTTCTGCGCCGACCTATCTCGGTTAATTTCGTCGATTCGGCCGACAACACTCTCTGGCTCCTCGTGCGCTGCGCCGGCGAGGGCACGGTGAGCCTCGTGGGCACTCCCGTGGGTGCGACCATCAATCTGGTGCTGCCTCTTGGCAATGGATTCAATGCCACTCCAGGTGGCAGTCGCCTCCTCATAGGCGGCGGTGTGGGCGTTGCCCCCCTGCTCTATCTCGGAAAGGTGCTCCACGATGCCGGCACAAGTGTCACGTTCCTTCTCGGAGCGCGCTCGGCTGACGACCTTGCTCTTATTGACGAGTTCGAGAAATATGGCACTGTGTGCATATCCACCGAGGATGGATCGCGTGGCGAGCGAGGATTCGTCACAATGCACTCGGTGATGAATGAGCCTTTCGACCTCATTCAGTGCTGCGGCCCCATACCCATGATGAAGGCCGTGGCACGAAAGGCAAAAGAGAGCGGCACGCCATGTGAGGTGTCGCTCGAGAATCTCATGGCGTGCGGCATTGGAGCTTGCCTCTGCTGCGTGGAAGATACCACCGATGCCGGCAATGTGTGTGTGTGCAAAGAGGGTCCCGTATTTAATATTGACAGACTGAAATGGTAGATTTAAGCGTAAAGATTGGTGAGCTGCAATTGAAGAATCCCGTGCTCACCGCCTCGGGTACATTTGGCTACGGAGAGGAATTTAGAGATTTCGTCGATCTCAACAAGCTCGGCGGTTTCATCGTGAAGGGCACCACCCTCAATCACCGTGAGGGTAATCCCTATCCGCGAATGGTCGAGACGCCATCGGGCATGCTCAATGCTGTGGGCTTGCAGAACAAAGGCGTTGACTACTTTATCGAGCACATTTACCCCCGCATCAAGGATGTGGACTCGCGAGTAATAGTCAATGTGTCGGGCGCTCAGATTCCCGACTATGTGGCTGTGTGCGAGAAGCTGGCTCCGCTCGATAAGGTGGCTGCCGTGGAAATCAACATCTCCTGCCCCAACGTGAAGCAGGGTGGTATGGCTTTCGGAACCACTTGTGCCGGTGCCGAGAGCGTTACTGCCGCAGTGCGAAAGGCCTATCCCAAGACTATGATAGTGAAGCTGTCGCCCAATGTCACCGACATCACCGAGATTGCCCGTGCCGTGGAGGCTGCCGGAGCCGATGCCGTGTCGCTCACCAACACTTTCCTCGGTATGGCAATCAACACCGAGACGCGACGCCCTTATCTCTCCACTATCACCGGTGGACTGTCAGGAGCATGCATTCGCCCCATAGCAGTGCGCATGGTGTGGCAGGTGGCTAAGGCTGTGAAAGTGCCCGTGGTAGGACTGGGTGGCATCATGAATGGCCGCGACGCAGTGGAGTTCATGCTCGCCGGTGCCACTGCCATACAAGTGGGCACAGCCAACTTCATCGACCCATCAGTCACCGGCAAGATTGTCGATTACATCGAAGACTATCTCCGGCGTCACGGCCTGAGCTCGGCGGCTCAGCTCATTGGCGCAATGGAAGCCTGATAGTGTCCACATTTCTTTCTCCCGTCATCACGGACTACCCTGCCCCGCCTTGGCTCATCCGGCCAGATTCCTGGTTGCTGTGTAGTCCGTTTTTTGCTTTCCTGCATTGTCGGGCTATGTTTTTTTGAGTTCGTGTCCCGCAATATCCGATTTTTGTGCGAATTTCTTTGTTTACTAAGGTCTAAATCACTATTTTTGCAAATCAAAAAATTTCTAATACATTTTTATTTCGCTACTATTTTATTAACTTATGATGAAACATCTCTTGCTTTCGGCCTGTGCCCTGTCACTGGGCATCTCGGCTTCAGCGGCCACTAAGGCCACTCCCGCTCCTGTCACCACATGCGACGACGTCATTCTCCACGCTTGGTGCTGGTCGTTCAACACCATCAAGGACAACATGAAAGACATTGCCGACGCCGGCTACCGCTATGTGCAGACCTCACCGGCGCAGGAATGTGTCACCCAGACAAAGGGCGACAAAAGCGGAGGCAACCAGATATTCGGACACGGTCGCTGGTACTACCACTATCAGCCCACCGACTGGAAGATTGGCAACTATCAGCTTGGCACGCGCGACGACTTCCGCGCAATGTGCGCCGAGGCTCAGAAATACGGTGTCAGGGTGATTGTGGACGTGCTGCCCAACCACACCTCTATCGACGACACTCGCGTCAGCGATGCCCTCGATGCTGCCGTGGGAGGCCACGAGAACCTCTATCATGCTAATGGTTTCAACGAGATTAAGGACTACAACGACCGCTTGCAGTGCACCACAGGGCAAATGGGCGGACTTCCCGACGTCAACACCGAGAACCCCGATTTTCAGTTCTACTACATGACCTACGTCAACGACCTCCTCGCCTGTGGAGCACGAGGCTTCCGCTACGACACCGCCAAGCACATCGGCCTGCCAAGCGACCCCCTCGACCCCAAGTCGAAGCAGAACGACTTCTGGGACGTGGCTCTCGGCCGCAAGGCCGTGAAGGGGCTGCGAATGTTGATGCCAGCCGACAGCCTCTTCATCTACGGCGAAGTGCTTCAGGACCGCAATGTGAAGGAGGCCGAGTATGCCCAATATATGAAGCTCACCGCCAGCTCCTACGGCCACATTGTGCGTCAGGCTCTTGAGAAAGGCTTATGGCACGCCGACAATATCGAGAACTGGTGCCATCCGGCCAATCCTGCCGAGCTGGTCACTTGGGTGGAGTCGCACGACACTTATTGCAACGCCCACGAGTCGGCTGCTCTCAGCAATGAGCAAATCAAGGTGGCTTGGGTGTTCCTTGCAGCACGGCAGCACGGCACGCCACTCTTCTACAACCGTCCCGACGGAAGCACCCCCGACAACGTGTGGGGCAACAACATCGTGGGTCTGCGCGGAAACGACAACTTCAAGAGCCCCGAGGTGGTGGCTGCCAACAAGTTCCGCCGCGCAATGCACGGACAGGCCGAGAGCGTGGCATTCTCCGCCGACGACAAAGTGGCAATTGTGAGCCGTGGCAACCGCGGTGCTGCAATCGTCAACGTTTCGGCCGAGAGCCTCCCCGTGAGCCTCCCCACCACACTCAAGTCCGGAAAATACACCGACGCCGTGAGCGGCTCACGCTTCACCGTGAAGAAAGGGATCCTCACCGGAACGGTGAAGCCCCTCACCAGCTACATCCTGATGGCAAAATAGGCCACATCTTCACGCCTGCACTTCGGCAACCCCACAATGAGAGTGTGTCAAAATTCGGTTTTACGACACCTCGATGCCGGGAACGCACCACAGTGTGTCCGCATAACAGCTTCATAATCAAGCGATAAGCAAAGAGACTGTGGGTGTGTCAAAATTCGGTTTGATAATATTTTGATGTAGGGACGCACCCTGGTGCGTCCGCATAACAGCCTCATAATCAAGCAATAACCAAAGAGACTGTGTGTGGACGCATCAGGGTGCGACCGCACACATAAGTCGTTGTTTTCCAATCCCGACACACCTCCATTTCTCTTGACATAGCCTCACGCTGTGCCCATTTTTATCACGGCAAAACCATTTGATTCCCCAAAATAACATTATTTCGCACAACTTTTGTGCGTTTTCCACGTTATTACAAGTGAGTTTTGGGAAAAAATTCGTATCTTTGCACACTTAAAATCAGTTAGGTCAACGATGAGACAATTAAAGATTACAAAATCAATCACCAATCGCGAGAGCGCATCACTCGACAAGTACCTGCAAGAGATAGGTCGCGAAGACCTGATTTCGGTGGAGGAAGAAGTGGAACTTGCGCAGAGAATCAAGAAAGGTGACCACGCTGCACTCGAGAAACTCACCCGCGCCAATTTGCGTTTTGTGGTGTCTGTGGCTAAACAGTATCAGAACCAGGGATTAAGTCTCCCCGACTTAATCAACGAGGGAAATCTTGGCTTGATTAAAGCTGCCCAGAAGTTCGACGAAACTCGTGGTTTCAAATTCATCTCCTACGCTGTGTGGTGGATACGTCAATCTATCCTGCAAGCACTTGCAGAGCAGTCGCGTATTGTGCGCCTCCCGCTCAACCAGGTGGGATCGCTCAACAAAATCAGCAAGGCTCTTTCCAAATTCGAGCAAGAGAATGAGCGCCGACCCTCTCCCGAGGAGCTCGCAAAGCAGCTCGACATCCCCGTGGACAAGATTTCCGACACCCTGAAGGTTTCGGGTCGTCACATCTCCGTCGATGCTCCTTTCGTTGAGGGTGAGGACAACAGCCTGCTCGATGTGCTCACCAACGACGACTCCCCTATGGCCGACTCCTCGCTCAATCAGGAGTCGCTGTCAAAGGAAGTGGACCGCGCGCTCAATCAGCTCCACGAGCGGGAGCGCGACATCCTCAAGATGTTCTTCGGCATCGGTTGCCAGGAGATGACGCTCGAGGAAATTGGCGCAAAATTCGACCTCACCCGTGAGCGCGTACGTCAAATCAAGGAAAAAGCAATCCGACGGCTCAAAGGTCAGAAAAGCAGGCTCCTAAAGTCGTATCTTGGAGATTGACGCTGACAAAAAAACTACTTCGTGGATTTAGATTTCTACACTACGGCCATCCTTCTCACACAAGGGTGGCCGCTTTTTTAGCACCCAAAAATTATGATATTACGGCATTTTGTTGTACTTTAGCAGAAAAATTCACACACAATGAAGAATTTTATCATCATCATAGCATCAATCATCATGGCATTAGCCTCGCATGCGGCGCAGCCACAAGCACAGGCGCAGGGCTTGAGGCACTTCGCATGGGGCATCGACGTAGGCTCCTCTATCGACCTATCCGGCAACGACCTATCCTCAATCGACATCTCCACTTATTTCGGCTACAAGAACTCCGTTATCCGCACCCTCGGAGTGGGTGTTGACCTCCGCAACTCTCTCGGCAACAGCTGCACCATGATACCCGTGTATGCCATGCTACGCACTAATTTCTCTTCGGCATTAACTCTGTGTTTCGCCGACATTCGCTCCGGATATTCCTTCAACTCACTCAACACCGCAGCCAAATCCAACGGACTTTTCCTCTCTGCCGGACTTGGTTTCAATCTCTACACATCAGCCACCGTACATTCACACATAATACTCTCCTACTCCTACAATGATCTCAAGCCCGACGACTCCCTCGGCTTCCCTCGGTTCACGCACAGCCTCAGTGCAATGTCGGTGAAAATAGGTGTCAACTTCTAATCCCACCCAATAGCCTGATTTTCTATGAGAAGAATTATCACATATATCATGTGGATGGTGCTGCTCACAGTGGCTGTGGGCTGCGGCGATGCGCACTACGACAGCCGCCTGGCTGCCATCGACAGCATAATCGAGAGCAGTCCCGACTCGGCTCTTGCCCTGCTGCGAGCTATGCCTCGCGGCAGCATCACGCGTGGCGACGACCGCGCCTACCATGCCCTGCTCATCACCGAGGCCCGCTACAAGTGCTACGAAAGCATCCCCTCGACCGACACAATCGACCTCGCCGTAGGCCACTTCGCATCAAGCGGCGACCGCGAGAAGCTCACCCGCTCTCTCATCTACAAGGGCGCAACCCTCGAAGAACTCGGTTATTTAGCCGAAGCTATGTCGTTTTATAAACAAGCTGAAAATCAAGCAGAACCTACTGATTACAAAAATATTGGATATGTCAATTTACGAATGGCAAGATTATATCAAGATTCTTATTCAACAGGTAGAGAATACGTTGACAGATATTTAAAGGCTCTAATTTGTTTTGAAAAATGTAATGAATTAAAATATCAACTGAAAACTCTCTCAAAATTAGGCGCTGTTTATCGTCAATTCAAATCAGACAGCTCTTATATATTTATAAATAAAGCGATTGGATTAGCAAAATTGCTTAACGACAGTGCATCATTATTTACCAATTACGAAATTCTTTCAAGGGCATATTGGACTGATTCTCTCTACTCAAAACAGAAAGATGTAGCTTATTTCAACATTGTGAATGGTGCACGATTTACAAGTCTTGACAGTTATTTCGACATAATCAGAGCTTATTCTAAATTAGGTAAACCTGATTCTGCTGCACATTATTTAAAGTTTTTGAATGTTGAAGACATGACAAAGGCTGAATACATATCTTATTTAATTTCGCTCAAAGAATATAATTTAGCTATTGGAAATTACAAAGAAGCATGTATAATCTCAGCCATAGACGAAAAAATATCTGATTCAATAAAAAACGCTTCTCATTATAATCGAATCTCGAAAGCAGAAACTGAATATATCTTGAAAAATGCCGAATTAAAAGAACAGATAGCTAATATTAAAGTTCGGTTCATCATTATCTTCTCTTCAATAATTATTACGGTCTTGGTTCTGCTGTTTTTTCTTATGAAATCACGATACAGCAATGCTTTATTGGCGAAGCAGCTGTTAATCAAAAACATGGAAGAAGATTATCAAGAAATGGAATCTATCCATGAATTAGCTAAATTGGAACTTGAACAGAAAAGTAAAGAAATAGAGATTGACGATTACAATATAAAATCACTGCAACATGCTTTCGATTCGCAATTTGAAAACGTGAAACGCATAATGAAAGTGGCTGAAAATGCAGGTGTCATGACACCTGTTGCTTTAAAGAAAAAACTGGATTCAATCCTATTTACGAAAATAGATGACTCTGAAACGCATAAATTGATATCACTTGTAAATTTAAGATATAATAATGTGATTAAAAGACTACGTGAAATGCACAAATGTCTTAATGAAAATGAACTGAAATTCATAGCCTTAATGTACTTAGGTTACCCCAACTCCTACATTTGCTTTTTTATGGGGTATACCAACAAACAAAGTGTTGTCAACCGCAAACTGATAATATCCCAAAAATTGGGAATTGACAAACCACTCATGGAGTATTTGGAATATTTCAAACAAGTTAATTGAATTACTCTTTAAGCCCCAAAATAACTGTATGTTTTTGACCTTAAAATAGCATGTTTGCGATATTATTTGCAATCATCTGATTATAAGCTGGATACAAACAAAATGTGTGCGGCTAAAATTTGTATGTTTTAGTATATAATATGTAACTTTGTGGTGTACCAAAACATTAACAACATGAAAAAATTTATTGTATTATTATTTTTACTCTCCTCTACATCAAATTATGTGTGGGCCGACAAAGAGATTGACTTAATTAGACCAAAAGGTGATGACCGCACTGAAACAACGATGCCACCTAAGGCTTCCTTTAATGAGGAAACTAATGAAGTTATACTTGCTATTGAGGCTGACAACTTCTTCACCATGGAAGTTCTCGACATCTACGGTACGAAAGTCTACTCTTGCCCCGTAATGATGGTGGATGGCACACCTACCAATTATGTGCTGCCGCAGCTTCCGGCAGGAATCTACACACTGAAAGTGGAAAGTGACGATGTGACCTACGAAGGCACCTTGGTAATCGAGTGAGAACTAACTCAAGTAATAATTAATCTTAAAATTCATTAAAGTTATGAAACTTAAAAACTTAATTGCAGCAACACTTCTTATCGCTTCGTCGCAGCTTGCATCGGCCGACATCTTCGGACAACCCGATTCCATAGGTGCTGGTCAAGGCGGCATCATTGGTGGAATAATAGGTGATGTGGGTGAAGGTGGAGCAGTGAAATACGTATCACAATTCCAGGCCACATATTTTAATAACAAGTGCATCGGTAGCTGGTTTCCAACGTGACTATAAAATGCATGGAGGAGAAAACGAGATTATCATTCACACTTCCGACTATCCAAGTGGCTCATATATTGTTTCTGTTCAGGAAAACGGAAAAATTCTTGGGTCGAAGCAGGTGGTTAAATAAAATTATTTTATAACTTTGTCGATTGTCTATAAATTGTAGGCAACCGACTATTAAAAACTATGATTTGTAACTATGAAGAAGATTTTTACGCTATGTGCGCTGCTTGTGGCTCTGACGGTCTCAGCCGACTTCCGCACCATTGAACTCGATGACAATTGCGACGTAAGAGAGATTCTAAAGACCGACACAATGACCCTCGACTCGCTTAAAGTGAAGGGCTATGTAAATTTTCATAATCTCTATTTTATAAGCTGGATGACAAACAGGAAGCTAAAATATATCGATTTTGGAGAGAGCCGGTTCAGCAATGATGAGCTGCCTGATGAGGGACTGAATCCAACAATATTCCTGTATAACACCGAAACAGGATTGTACTACTCTCAGCTTACAAAAGTGATATTGCCACCCACACTGAAGTCGATAGGAGCTTTCGCAATGGCTGCCACCCGGCTGGAATCAATTGACATTCCCGAATCGGTGGAGAACATAGGAGTTGGAGCTTTTCATTCGTGCAAGCACTTGGAGGGGGAAATAAAGTTTCCCGAAGGCATGACGACTCTCAACAATGATTGTCTGTATTACTGCCCTTATGTAGAGAGCGTAAGTCTGCCATCAACACTTGAGGTAATCAAGGTTAACGCTTTGGCAGGATTGATTTATCTGCATGAGATTAAATTTCCGGCAAATCTCCGTCAAATAGAAATGTCGGGATGTGAGGCTTGGTACGACTTTTATGGCGATTTGGTGATACCGGCAGCTACGGAGTCAATAGGTATGTGGGCATTCCGCTCCACCAAACTCAACAGCCTCACTTTTGAGGCCGGCAGCAAAATAAAGGTGCTTCCTGATGAAGTGTTCAAGGGAAGCCTGATGAACAGCCTTTCACTTCCTGAGAATATTGAGGAGATAGGTAAGTATGCTTTTTATAAGTGCAGGGTTCCTGAAATCATATTTCCCGAGACACTCAAGTCAATTTCGGAATGGGCATTCAGCAACAACTACTGCTTGCAGCGTATCGTATTGCCATTGAATATTGAGAATATTGGCAATAAGGCCTTTGCCCAATGTGCAAACCTCTCGGAAGTGTATGTAAAAGCCATGAAAGTTCCTTTTATAGATGAAAACACATTTGAGCATCCGGGAAACATGACACTGTATGTGCCGGTGGGGGCGAAGGAGGCGTATGCCGCTGCCGACCACTGGAAGGACTTCGGGAAGATTGTGGAGGTTGAGGAGTTCCCGAGCGCGGGCCGCGAGGCAGTGATTGCCGGCGGTGGCAATGCAGCAAGGGCATTCGGTGCGCAAGGAGCGGCCGTGATTGAGGGCGAGGG
>JAQXTJ010000015.1 GCA_029219425.1 Bacteroidales bacterium | reverse complement strand
GGCGACTTCAGAGTGCTCCGCGTGGTCAACGACATCAACGTGGACTATGTGTGCAATCCCGACTCGGCCGGACTGGTGGTGTTCTATTCCACCCCGGATAAGGTGAACGCGTTTATGTTTGACAACAATGGCAAGGGCAAGCTCTCGATTCAGCTCTCGACCGATGAGGCCTTGGCTCCGAAGGACCTTCCCACCTTGCGAGTGTACTCACAATTCTTGCAAGAGGCGCAGAACGATGGCGACAGCCTGCTGCAAATAGTGAAAGTGGCCCCGGCTCCCAAGCTGAAATTCAAGGTTGTGGGCAATGGCTCGCTGCGAGCCTCGGGGCTGAGCGCCACCACTGTGGAGGCAGTGCTCAACACCGGCCGCGGCATAGTGGAGGTGAGCGGCAAGTGCACCGAGGCTGTGCTCAAGGTTACCGGCTCGGGTGATGTGGTAGCCGACAATCTTGCCTCGGAGAATGTGAAGTGCACGATTCTTGGCACGGGCAACATCAGCTGCAACGTGAAGGGCGGGCCACTCTCCATAAAAGGCAGCGGCAGCGGCAAGGTGCACTACAGGGGCACTCCCTCCGAAATAAAGTCGTTGCAGATAGGCAGCATAAAGGCAATGCCTCTGAATTAGTATCATCACCCACCGGAGCCACAGCCTATGCCTGCCACCGACGACCTGAAGCTGAAGACCGCACGCACGCTGAAGTGGAACACCATTGACCGCCTGTCGTCGCAGGTGCTCTATGCCGTGACGGGCATAGTGCTTGCCAATGTGCTCTCGAAGGAGGAATTTGGGCTTGTGGGTGCAGTGATGGTGTTCCAGGCGTTTGCATCGCTCTTTGTGGACAGCGGCTTCTCGGGGGCGCTCATACAGCGCAAGAGCCCCACCGACGTGGATTACAGCACCGTGCTCTACTTCAACCTTGGCGTGAGTGTGGCAATCTACTGCCTGCTGTGGCTTGTGGCGCCACTCATCGACAGCATCTTCAATGCCGGCGGCGCACTTGTGCCACTGGCGAGGGTGATGTTTCTCACTTTCGTAATCAATGCCACCGCCATAGTGCAGACCAACCGTCTGATGAAGCAGATGGACGTGCGCATGATAGCCGTGAGCAACGCCGTGGGCCTGATGGTGAGCGGCGTCACCGGCATAGCGCTCGCCCTACGCGGCCATGGCGCATGGGCTGTGGTGTGGCAGAGCATAGTGCTCGCCACGGTGAAGTCGGGGCTGCTGTGGGCCACGTCGCACTGGCGTCCGCTGGCCACATTCAGCCTGACGTCGCTGCGCTCAATATTTGCCGTGGGCGCGGGCATCATGACCAGCTCTTTCCTCAACACTGTGTTTCTCAACATCTACTCATTCATTATCGGCACCTACTACAACCTTGCGCACCTGGGTTGCTACACTCAGGCTGACAAGTGGAGCAAGATGGGTGTGACCTCGCTGTCGCAGACGATAACGGCATCCTTCCTCCCCATCCTAAGCGGCTGTCAGGACGACCGCCCTCACTTTCACCGCATGATGGCCAAGACACACCGTTTCACAGCCTATCTGGCAATGCCGTGCCTCGTGCTGCTCGTGCTGCTCGCCGAGGCAATATTCCACCTGCTCTTTGGCACTAAGTGGGACGAGGCTGTGCCCCTGTTCAGGCTTCTTGCGCTGCGTGGCATCTTCGTGGTGCTCACCTCGCTCTACACCACCCAGATTACCGCCCTTGGCGCTGCTCGCCGTCTGGTGGAGGCCGAGGTGGTGAAAGACACGCTCACAGTGGCGGCAATCATAGCCACAATACCCTTTGGAATAACCTGGCTCGTGGGCGGACAGGTGATAGCCGCAGCCCTGTGCTTCATCTACTCGCAGTGGCTTGTGAGTCGCGTGACCGGCTACCGCCTCACTGAAATGCTCGGCGAGATAGCCCCACACGCCGCCATCACCCTGCTCAGTGCCTGCCCCGCAGCCGCTGTGGCACACTTTGCCCCTGCGCTGCCACTCATGGCTGGCCTCACCCCCATGGTGAGCTCGTTGGTGCTCATCGCCGCCATCACCACCACCTTCACGCTCCCCTACCTTGCCCTCAATGCCATGCTGCACTCCCGAATACAGCACGAAGTGCTCACCTACGCCCTTGGCCGCTTCCTCCACAAGAAGCAGTAACTTGCCTGGCGTCACGGAGAGAGGGAGTAAGAAAAACAGTATTATCGTCAGCGATGTTGGGAAAAACACGAGAGAGTCCAAAAACTTAATTTTCGATACACCCACTTTTGAGAATATTTTGTATATTTGAGGGATTAATATAGGGATATTCAGCTAATAGCTAATTGATTATTTGCCAGAGTCATAGGTATTTTGTAACTTTACAAAGAACCCCCGATGGACCCATCGCGGGCTTATTCGGGGGTAATTATTTAAACCCAAATCGGTCATTAGGATTTCTCTGTGTCGTACGGCAAAGAGAAATCCTTTAATTTTTCCCATATGGACAAGAATGATTGTCGTGTTTTTAGTGATCTGGCCAAATATAGTATATGTTTGTCTTTTGTTCTTCCCAAATAGGCTGGTGTCGATATCAACTCGTATCGGATAGTCTTCAGAAATTTCTTCTTTTTGGAATTGATCAGCGCATGTCTGAACAACGACATGAAGTTGTATGCCATTACAATGAAATTCCCACATGCCTCTGTTGCCCAGAAGTTATTTGTGACAAAATCATCAATCGAGAAATCACTCTTCAGTTCCTTTATCCTGTTCTCAGAATCCGCCCTTCCGCGATATGAGTCATATACGATTTTGACTGGCAGATCAAGGTCTGTTACAAAGCAACTGTATCGGTATTTTCCGAAATCTTGCTCATCCTCGAAAAGTTCCAGTTGCTTGATTTGCTTTCCTGCAGCTTTAGGGCGCTTCTCTATTTCTTGC
>JAQXTJ010000014.1 GCA_029219425.1 Bacteroidales bacterium | reverse complement strand
GCTCACTATGCAAGCCTTGTAGATGTTGTTGATGGCAAGGCCTTCGGCATTCATCTCAACTTGCACCAATGCCAAGTTGTTTTTTTTGCTGACAGTGAACTCATCTTCGGTGGGAATGATGCGGTCGAGATTTCCCTCGCCGTCGTAAATTGCCACTGCGAGGCGGTCGGCAATCTCACCGTTGTTGTCACCCACATAGTATGAGAACTTGATGATAGAGTCGGAAGCCTCATAGATTCCATCGAGCAGCTTGGAATTAGGTATGCGGTAATTATTCACCCGAGCCTCGGGCGCATATTCCTTCACCTCGGTGGTGACTGAGGCCACAGTGCTGTCGCCGGCACCGCTGTTGCTGATGAGGGAGAGCGTCACTGTGTCGCCCACAGTGAGCGCATCCGAGCCTTCGAAGCCCATAGCCCAGCTAATCATCTTCGAATCGTAGGCGTCGATTGCCACTACTTTTGGCTCGGAGGGTGATAGAGTTGTCGCGCCCGAGCGGAGTGCTACCTTGAGAGTTATGGTAGCATCCTCCAAAGTCGAATTTTGTACTTGCGCGCTGAAGAGCACGGGGCGGCCCGGATAAACTGATGAGAGAACCTCAAAGTCCTCAACTACAACTTGGTCAGTAGTGCTGTCATCGTCGCCGTCGGCGGCAATAGTGTCAGTAGCTTGATTTAAGGTGTCAGGCCGACTGCCGTGAGAGCCTGAAGGCATTGCAGTCATTGCAATTGTTGCCGCCGATGCAGCGGCAAGAATAAGATAATGAAGTTTCATATTTGGATATATTTAGTTGGTTGTAAAAAATAACTTCTTTACTCGAAATGCCGAAGCCGCGTGGGGTGAAAATGCCCCACACGGCTGTGCTCGGGTTTGCTTTGATGAGCTTGCGATTAATCTTCTATTTCCTCGTGATTGGGAGCAGCCACTATCTTGAGTTTATGTTCGCGAATGAAGCTGAGAATGTAGTCGCGGTGGTCCGATTGCGGAATATCCTTCTCGATGCGTCGCAGTGCATTGAAGGTGGAGGTGTCGCACTGATACACGTGTCGGTAGGCCTTTGCAATATCATCAATCACGTCTTCCGAGAAGTTGCAGTGGCGCAGCACGAAGGCATTCACGCCATAGTAGGCCACAGGGTTGTGGGCCATAATCACGTAGGGGGGCACATTGCCGCTGATTCGGCAACCGCCCTTAATTAGCACCCACTCGCCAATCTGGCTTCCGGCATGGAGCACCACATTGGAGGAGAGGATGGTGTTGGAAGCCACATGGCAGTCGGGGGCAATCTGCGAGCCGTTGCCAATCACCACGCGGTCATCGATTACCGAGTCGTGGGCAATGTGCGACTCGGCCATAATGAACGAGTTGCTGCCAATGCGGGTGCCACCCTCGGGCGAGATGCCACGGTTGATGATGGTATGCTCGCGAATGCTGTTGTTGTCGCCTATGTAGCAGTAGGACTGCTCGCCTTTCCAGCGGAAATCCTGTGGCTCGGCGGCGATGATTGCACCATTGTAAATCTTGTTGTTCTTGCCAATGCGGGCACCATTGAGAATGCTCACAAAGGGGTAGATGGTGCAGTTATCGCCAATTTCCACATTCTTGCCGATAAATGCAAAGGGGTGTACGATAACGTCTTTTCCCAACTTTGCTGAGGGATCGACGTGAGCTAATGGACTAATCATGGTTCTATCAGTTATTTAGTTAATTTCTTATTGAGAGCCAAGTGGAGAGCTATTGGGGCTGTTTCCTCTCTCTCCATTCTGCTATCTACCACCTCCCAGAGCCTGGTAGAGGTTGATGGCAGCCTGATTGTTGCTAAGCTCGTTGTTGACGAGGGCTATTTGGCTGCTAAGTAGCGACTGCTGTGCATTGAGCACTTCGAGGTAGGTGGTGTTGCTCAGGAGCATAAGGTCCTGATTGTATTCCACTGCTTTCTTCATCTTTTCCACCTGCTTCACTATCTGCTCGTGTGCCTCTTGGCGCTTGGTGATAGTGACGAGTGCCGAGCTAACCTCAGCACCGGCACTGAGCAGGGTGTATTGGAATGAATTGAGTGCCTGCTGCTGCTGAGCCTTTGAAGCCTTGAGATTGGCAATGTTCTGTCCGCGCGAGAAGAGCGGCATAACAAGCTGTCCGGCAAGGTTGGCAAACCACTTTGCGGGGTCGAAGATTGCCGAGCCTATGAGTGTGCCATAGCCACCGGCTGCCGAGAGGGTAACACTTGGATAGAAGGCCGAGCGTGCCATGTTGGTGGCATAGAAAGCCGAGGCAAACGCCTGCTCGGCGGCACGCACGTCGGGGCGGGCGGCGAGGTAGCTCATGGGTACTCCGCCCTCAATAGTCTTGGGGAGTGTGACCATTGAGGCGGTGCTGACCTGCCACTCCTGTGGCGACACATTGAGCAACAGCGACATGGTGTTGTTCATCTCGTGGAGCTGAATCTCGATATTGGGGATAGTGGCGAGAATGTTGTAGTAGTTGGCTTCGCTTTGCACCACAGCCACCTCGGTGTAGCGGCCGGCCTCCTTCATTTTCTTCATCACATCGACCGACTGCCGCCACAGCTCTGCCGTCTCGCGGTAGATGGCGAGCTGAGTGTGGAGAGCGACGAGGGCATAGTAGGTGTTGGCCACCGCGCCGATAATTTGCGACTGAGTTGCCTGACGGTAGGCCTCGCTTTGGAGCAGAGCAACCTTGGCCTTGCGCTTTGAATTGGTGAGTCGGCCAAAAATATCCACCTCCCAGCTAAGCGAGAGAGGGAGCTGATAGCCCCAGCTGAGGCTTGAGCCTCCCACCGACGAGCCCGAGCCATTGGGCGCGAAAGCGAGCGAAGGCAGATAGCTGAGTTTCGCCCCAAGGAGCTGTGCCTGTGCTATATCCACATTGAGCTTGGCATTTTGCAGGTTGGTGTTGTTGGCAAGTGCCTGGTTGATGAGCGACCGGAGCTGAGGGTCGGTGAAGATTTCAGTCCAAGCAAGATTACCAAGAGCAGTGGAATCGATAGGCTCTGCAACAGCCTTGGCATATTCGCCCACCACGCCATCTTGAGGCAATTCGCATTTTTTATAGATGTTACAGCTGCCCATCACTGTGGCAAGAGCCACAGCAACCACAAGCAGCAAATAATTTCTCTTTTTCATTTTATGTAATAAAAAATTATTGTTTATTCTCCGACCCGTCGGACTGGTCAGACCGGTCGGAGAAAAATTCCTATATTAAATAGAGTATTGCTCAATCTCGTTGCGCATCTTGGAGTTGTCGGTATCCTTCCACTTCATCGGCGAGAACTTCTCCTGGAGGCTCTGGAACACTACAAACAAGCACGGAACGAAGAGCACCTGCAAAATCATACCGATGAGCATGCCGCCAATTGAGCCTGTGCCGAGCGCACGGTTGCCATTGGCTCCCACGCCCGAGGCAAACATAAGCGGCAACAAGCCGATAATCATTGCCAGCGAGGTCATGAGGATAGGTCGCAGACGCGCCGATGCACCCTGCACGGCAGCTCCCACAATCGACATACCCGTCTTGCGGCGGTCGAGGGCGAACTCCACGATAAGAATGGCGTTCTTGGCGAGAAGTCCGATGAGCATGATGAGCGCAATCTTGAGATAGATGTTGTTGTCGATGCCAAACATGCGGGCAAACACAAACGTACCCATAAGACCAAACGGAATGGAGAGAATTACTGCAAGAGGCAGAATGTAGCTCTCATATTGTGCGCTAAGAATGAGATATACGAAGAGCAGACACAGAGCGAAGATGATAGTGGTGGATGAGCTGGACTGGTCGGCCTCCTCACGCGTAAGTCCTGAGAACTCATATCCATAGCCCTGTGGCAGCGTCTGCTCGGCAACCTCGCGCACTGCGGCAATTGCCTCACCCGACGAGTAGCCGGTATTGGCGGTGGCATTCACTGCGATTGAGGTGTAGAGGTTGAAGCGGTTGATAAGGTCGGGGCCATACACGCGCTTTATCGTCACAAAGTCGGTGATAGGCGCCATTCCGCTCTTGGTGCGCACCTTGATGCCCTTGAGCGACTCAAGCGACACGCGGGCATCGGGCGAGGCCTGCATCATCACGCGGTAGAGCTTGCCGAAGCGGTTGAAATTCGACACATACATACCGCCAATGTATCCCTGCATCACGCTGAGCACTCCCGAGGTGCCGATGCCGGCCTTCGAAGCCTTGGCGGCATCCACATCGATGAGATACTGCGGATAGGTGGGGTTGAACGATGAGTAAGCCATCTGTATCTCAGGTCTCTGGTTGAGAGCCTGGAGGAATTGCATCTCAATCTGGAAGAACTTGTTGAGGTCGCCACCGGTCTTGTCCTGAAGCTGAAGCTCAATACCATTGGTCATAGAGTAACCCGAAATCATAGGCGGAGCAAAGAACAGGATTGTTCCGTCCTTGATTCCCATTGCGGTCATTCCATAGAGCTTCTTGAGCACTGAGTTCACGTCTTGGCCTTCGCCCTTGCGCTCGTCCCAGTCCTTGAGCTTGATGATGACCGAGCCGTAGGTGTTGCCGGCGTCGGCGATGAAGCTATAACCCTCAATCACGGTGCGGAGCTTGATTTCGGGCACCTGAGCAAGCATGGCGTCAACCTTCTCGAGCACCTCCGAGGTGCGCTCAAGCGATGTGCCCGGAGGCATCGACACTACGCCCATTATCGTACCCGTGTCCTCATTTGGCACGAGCGAGTTGGCAGTGGTCGACATGAGATAGACAAGCACGCCCACCGACACGGCTACCACCACGGCCACAATGGCCTTGGCTTTGATGAGGAAGCTCACCACCTTGTTGTATTTGCCAAGAAGCGACTCATAGCCGGCATTGAACGCGGTGTGGAAACGATCCACAAACGACATCTTCTTCACCGAGCCATCGGCATTGTGAGGCTTGAGGAAGAGGGCACAAAGTGCCGGCGAGAGGGTCAGTGCGTTGATTGCCGAGAAACCGATGGCGATTGCCATGGTCAATCCAAACTGGCGATAGAACACGCCCGATGTGCCCGGCATGAACGACACCGGGATGAACACGAGCATCATCACCAGTGTGATTGATATGATGGCACCACCAATCTCACCCATTGCGTCGATAGAGGCCTGGCGGGCACTCTGGTAGCCCTCGTCGAGCTTGGCGTGCACCGCCTCCACCACCACTATCGCGTCATCGACCACAATGGCAATCGCAAGCACGAGAGCCGAGAGGGTGAGCAGGTTGAGTGAGAAGCCGATTCCATAGATGAGCGCGAAAGTACCCACAAGGGCCACGGGAATGGCGATGATGGGGATGAGGGTGGAGCGCATATCCTGGAGGAAGAGGTAAACCACGATGAACACGAGGATGAATGCCTCGATGAGAGTCTTTATCACCTCATCAATCGATGCCTGGAGGAACTCGTCGGTGTTCATAGGAACGTCGAACTTGAGGCCGTCG
>JAQXTJ010000013.1 GCA_029219425.1 Bacteroidales bacterium | reverse complement strand
CTATGAAGGCGGACTCGACCTCTTTACCCCCGACAAGCAGAAGGTGACCGAGCGCGTGGAAATCGACGACATCAACGACCCCGCCATCGACGCGGCAGTGGGCGATGCCGACGCGCAGAAGCTGCGCGACGACCTGGAGCTGATTGAGGGCGTGTATCCCGAGTTCAGCGAGGCCGACTACCTGAGCGGAAAGGTGGCGCCCGTGTTCTTTGGCTCGGCGCTCAACACCTTTGGCGTGAAGGAGCTTCTCGACTGCTTCGTGCGCATCGCTCCCGCACCGCGCCCCACCAAAGCCGAGGAGCGCACCGTGAAGCCGCAAGAGGAGGCTTTCACCGGCTTCGTATTCAAGATTCACGCCAACATGGACCCCAACCACCGCAGCTGCATCGCATTTGTGAAAGTGTGCTCGGGTGTGTTCCGCCGCAATGCCAACTACAAGCACATTCGCAGCGGCAAGATGCTCAAGTTCTCGTCGCCCACAGCGTTCATGGCGCAGAAGAAGGATATTGTCGATGAGGCTTATCCCGGCGACATCGTGGGAATCCCCGACAATGGCACATTCAAGATAGGCGACACTCTCACCGAGGGAGAGAACCTGCACTACCGCGGCCTGCCGAGCTTCTCGCCCGAGATGTTCAAATACATTGAGAACACCGACCCCATGAAGACCAAGCAGCTCAACAAGGGCGTGGAGCAGCTCATGGACGAGGGCGTGGCACAGCTATTCATCAACCAGTTCAACGGCCGCAAGATTATAGGCACGGTGGGACAGCTCCAGTTTGAGGTGATACAGTACCGACTGCTGCACGAATATGGCGCACAATGCCGCTGGGAGCCCATTCATCTCTACAAAGCGTGCTGGATAGAAAGCGACGACGCCGACGCGCTCGAAGCCTTCAAGCGCCGCAAGCACCAGTTTATGGCACTCGACCGCGAAGGCCGCGACGTGTTTCTTGCCGACTCGGGCTATGTGCTCCAGATGGCACAGACCGACTTCCCCAAGATACGCTTCCACTTCACCTCGGAGTTTTAAGCCACTGTTGGTTATGTGGTGATGCCGTAGTTGCGGCATGAATTGGCAATGCTGAGCTTAATGCGCTCCACGAGCGATGGCGGCGACAGCACGGTGAGGCAGTCGCCGTAGGAAAGAAGCCGCTGCTCAAGCTCCTTGTTCACAATCACGTCGATAGAGAACAGGATGCTGCCATCGGCAAGGCATCCCACCTCTTTCTGGCTGCTGTGCAGAGGCTTGGTGCGAATGTAGGGCGCTTGCCCGGCGAGAGCAGTGAACTCTATGTGCTCCACCACGGAGTCGAGGCTGCGCGACACACCAATCATGTCGCGGAAATACTCCCGGGGCCTGAACGACTTGGGCCGCACATATTTCACATTGCGGGGAGCTTCGGTCAAGGCCTCGATTCGGTCGAGGGCAAGGGTGGTCACTACGTTGTCGCTTTCAGTGGCGTGCTCGTGCCGCTTGCCAAGCACAAACCAGCGGTTGTTGTATTCCTTGAGAATATAGGGAGAAAAACAGAAACTGACCGGCTCGGCCGAATTAAACGTCTTGTAGGCGACGGCGACGGGCATTTTCTTGGATATGGCGTCGTGCAAGGGCGTGATGTGCTTCAGTCCACGGAGCTGCTCATTGCACTCGAGCAGAATCACCTGCTCGGCCTTTAGCCGCATCGAGGCCACATGGTCCTCCAGCCGGTTGACCACATCTTCCACGCCGCCAAATGCGCTGAAGGCGCTCATCTGCTTCAGCACATCGACCGCCTCGGTGAGCTTTAGCATGTCGTTGGCCGACAGAGGTACATCGGTGATGCTGTAGCCGGTATCGGAATAAGTGTAGAATTTCTTGCCCACGACCACGATGGGAGCGTAATAGCCCAGCGCCTCGGAGTAGCGCATCTCCTGCAAGTCGTGTTGCAGGGTGCGGCGGCTCACGCTGTCGTTCCCGCAGTAGTCGAGCAGTGCGTCGCTGCACGAATCAATCAGTTCATCTAATGTGGCTTGCCGGCCACCGCGAAGCAAGCGGTCGATGGTCTTGTAGCGTATGAGAGCATTACGGTTTATTGGCATAACACAGAGAGTGATAATTATGCGCTAAGATAGCTCATAGCGGCAATATATTCCAAATTTTTGTGTGGATATTTCTATGGCACAAAAGTGCCATATAGCAAAAAAATGGTGTATCAAAATTCGGTTTGATAATATTTTGATGTAGGGACGCACCCCGGTGTGTCCGCGTAACAGCCTCATAATTAAGAGATAACCGAAGAGACTGTAGGCGGACACACCAGGGTGCGTCCCTAAATAAGTGGTTATTTTCCAATTTTGATACACCCTCTTGCTGATTTTTTCAGGAAATTATTCTTGCGCGTTGCCGTGCAAGGGGGCGATTCGCTACGTTCGTCGGATAAATCTGTGAGGCGTCTCCCATCCCGGGAGTCCGGTCCTCGTCGCGCGGTAACAATCGTTGATTCGCTCAGTGCTATACGACTATCCGACGAATCTCGTCGATAGCACTGCTTCCTTTCTCAAGTGCAGCAAGCATGTGGAACACCTTGTCGCTCCAGCCGGCAATCATATAGACGTCTTTTTCGTGATCGACGTCGATGGGATTCTGCCCATAGCCTGCGAGGTCGAAGAGATAGAGCTTTGCATCGGGGGCAACGGTTTTTTTGTACTTTGCCCACGATTTTGCCAGGCTGTCACCTCCATTCCAACTGTCCCACAACTGGCAGTCGGTGAATATCAGCACCTTGTCCATCACCTTGCCCTCATCGCACAGCCAGTCAATCGCTTTATGCCCATTGGTGGAAAATCCCACAAGTCCTGCCTTCGAGCGCATCTCTAATACATTCTTGATGATGTTTTCGGCAGGCATCTCGACTGGGAGCCAGTCGTCACCAAACATTCCCACAACGGCATTCCGGCAGCGATAATTCATCATTGCTCCGAACAGTAGCGACAAATCATAGCATCGAATGATGCTGTTGCGGCTTACCGGCTGAAACATGCTCCCGGAGGTGTCGCAAGCAATGCACACACGGGTGTCGAAGTCAAATGCCGGAATGTTGGCTGCCGAGTGCTTAATGGCAGTTTCAAGGCATCGTCTTAACGGCTCAAATCTTTCCATTTTTGCCGGATTGTCACTCCACACCCACCTCGGCTCATTTTTTGAGGTTAGCTCCGCCCACAATTCTGAGTCTTTCTTCTCAAGCATTGCAAGGCGATTCTGTTGGTAAGCGATGAATTTGCTTCGGTGGCTGCTGAATCGTGTGCGTGGCAACAATACTTCTTGCTTTTTCACACAATGCCAATGCTTAACTTCACCCAGTCCTGCATTATGTAACCGTAAAGCCATCAAAGAAAGTTTAGGCCTTTTTCTGACCACCTTGCGCTTCACTGTTATAAAATGCTGCAACCGCTTAATTGCTCGAAGCAGTTTTGGTTTCCTCGAACGTATCTGATTTAAGCGATTCCTCATGCATTCCTCCTTTTTCTTGTCGAGCATCAGATATGCCGACAAGAAACGGAAAGGAAGCTGCTTGCTGCGTTGCACAGCCTGCTCATTGCTGAGGTAGTCATAGACAATCTGCATAGTCTTCTCATCGACTTTTGCCGAAAGCATGTTGTTCAGGTTGCGAAGCATTGCCATGTAGCCCATGCGACGGCTTTCGATAAGTTCGGTCCACACTTTCCGCATCAGCTTCTTGCGTTGCCTTCTGCCAAGACCTTTCGTCTTTCCTGCCTCGCTGAGTTGAGTCTCCCATGTGTATGGTGTCTTCAACTGCCGGCGGGCAATCTTGTCGAAAAGTTCCTGCTGCTCCTCGCTTTCTGCCTTTGGGTGAGCAAGGAAGAGTGCGTCGCGTAGGGTTACGGGCTTGCCCGCTTCCTTGTACTTGGCAAACTGGTACTCGTCGAATTTGCAGAACGACATTGCTATTCCCTTGAGTAGCTGGTTGCTCAGGCGCTTGAGGCTCCCGGCACGATGGCGCATCTGATAGCAGGAGAGCAGCTCGGTGATGTCGTCAACTCGCTGAATCGCCTTTGCCGTGGCGCGGCTCACAAGTGAGTCGCCGCTATGACACTGCGACAATTCCACGAGAAGCAACATCGGCACGCTTCGCAGGTGCATCTCGGTGCGGGCATAGACGGCAAGCTGTGCTACAAACTCGGCAGGAACCAGGCGGACGAGGGCGGCAATGCGGTTGATGCGGTCGGTTGCCGACTCATAGAACTTGTCGTCGACCGACATTGTGCATGCCACGGTGGAGTAAAGCTCAAATTCAGGGCTTTGCATCCACGCCTTTGCTCCTGCATGATTGCGAATCACATTGTCACTACGCAACATTGCGTTGTAACTCATAATTCGTTAATTGTTACAAATATTTCAAAGAACTATAATCTTACATTCCAAAAAGAAAAGAATGGCACACACCCGGCGATGGTGAAATGGTAGATGAAGGCATTGTTAAATAT
>JAQXTJ010000012.1 GCA_029219425.1 Bacteroidales bacterium | reverse complement strand
TTCTTCCCCGGCTGGCACACCACTGCCGACACCCCCGACTGCATCGACCCATCGACCCTCAAAGCCGTGGGACAAACGCTCGTGAATCTCATCTACAACCAATATTAGTGGAGAGTGGAGAGGTAAGGGGTAAGAGGGGAGTGTCCTCTCACCACGTAACCACTAACCCGGAACCCCTAACCCCTTACCGGTAAACTGTAACCCCTTACCTCTTACCTATCCACTCTCACCCCTTACCTCTTACCTCTAAATAAAAAAACAGATTATGAAAATCAAATCAACAATTGCAATTATGTGCATCACCATCGCAGGCTCTGCCTCAGCACAGCTCCAATATCCCACCACCCGCACCGACGCGAGTGTAGTCGATGACTACTTCGGCTTGCGAGTTGCCGACCCCTACCGCTGGCTCGAAGACGACAACTCAGCCGAGACCGCCGAGTGGGTAAAGGCACAGAACGCCGTAACCGGTGCCTATCTGGCGAAAATTCCCTTCCGCAACGCACTGAAGGACCGCCTCACACGCCTCTTCACCTACGAGCGCAGCGGCGCCCCCTTCAAGCGCAACGGCAAATACTACTTCTACCGCAACGACGGACTCCAGAACCAGTCGGTGCTCTATGAGCAGGAGTCGCTCACATCGGAGCCTGTGGTATTCCTCGACCCCAACAAGCTCTCCACCGACGGAACAGTGGCCCTGCAGAACGTGTCGTTCTCGCCCGACGGCCGCTACTATGCCTATGTGATTTCGCGCAGCGGCAGCGACTGGAATGAAATCTACGTTGCCGACCGTGCCACTCACCGTCTTCTCCCCGACCACATCGTGTGGGCCAAGTTCACCGATGTGCAATGGCTGGGCGACGGCTTCTTCTACAGCGCCTACGACGCTCCCTCCGAGGGCGCGAGCGAGCTATCGGCAAAGAATGAGTTCCACAAGGTGAAGTTCCACCGCCTCGGCACTCCGCAGGCCGACGACCGCATCGAGTTTCAGGACACAGCCAATCCTCTGCACTTCCACAGCCTTGAGGTGAGCGACGACGACCGCTTCCTCTTCATCTATAAGTCGCGCGGACACGGCAACTCCATTCTCGTGAAGGACCTCAAGGCCGAGAATCCCGAGTATCGCGTGCTGGTGCCCAGCCTCGACGACGAGTGTGGCGTGGTTGCCACCGACGCCAAGGCCATCTACATCGTCACCGCCAAGGACGCTCCGCGCCGCAAGCTCATCGCCATTCCCGTCGATGACCTGCGACCCGAGGCTGCCTTCACAGTGATTCCCGAGGCCAAGAACGTGATGGCTGGCGTGCAGCGTGCCGGCGACCGCTTCATCGTCACCTACGAGATTCACGCTTCCGACCACCCACAGGTGTTCGACACCAATGGCCGCCTGCTCTATGAGATTAAGCTGCCCGGCATAGGCTCGGCAGGCATCTCGAGCAGCCCCAAGCACAGCGAGGTGTTCTACTCCTTCTCGTCCTACACCAACCCCGGAGCAACCTACAGCCTCAACCTTGCCGACGGCACCTCTACCCTCATGCGCCGCCCCACCCTGCAATTCAATGCCGACGACTTCACCACCGAGCAGGTGACCTACACCAGCAAGGACGGCACCGAGGTGCGCATGTTCCTCACCCACAAGAAGGGGCTGAAGCGCAACGGCAAGAACCCCACACTGCTCTATGGCTACGGAGGCTTCAACATCAGCCTCACCCCGGCATTCAACGCCCGCATCATCCCCTTCCTTGAGGCCGGCGGAATATATGCCGTGGCCAACCTGCGCGGCGGCTCGGAATATGGCGAGGAGTGGCACGAGGCCGGAACGAAGATGAAGAAGCAGAACGTGTTCGACGACTTCATCGCCGCCGCCGAGTGGCTCATTAAGGAGAAATACACCTCGCCCAAGCACCTGGCCTGCAACGGTGGCTCAAATGGCGGACTCCTCGTGGGCGCCACCATCAACCAGCGCCCCGACCTCTTTGCCGCAGCCGTGCCACAGGTGGGCGTGATGGACATGATGCGCTACCACCTCTTCACTATTGGCTGGAACTGGGCTGGCGACTATGGCCGCAGCGACGACAGCCGCGAGATGGCCGAGTACCTACTCGCCTACTCACCCCTGCACAACATCAAGAACGACGGAACGCGCTACCCTGCCGTGCTCGTCACCACAGGCGACCACGACGACCGCGTGGTGCCGGCCCACTCGTTCAAGTATGCCGCCACTCTCCAGGCTGCAAGCACCGGCAAGGCGCCTAAGCTCATCCGCATCGACTGCAAGGCCGGACACGGCAGCGGAAAGCCCATATCGAAGCAAATTGAGGAGTATGCCGATATTTATGGCTTCATCATGTATCACCTCGGCATGAAGCCCAAGTGGGCCGAATAATCTCAGGAGCAACAGCATATTTGAGAGGTTGGGCGAAAAAAAACTTTGCCCAACCTCACTTTTTCATCACATTTTGCACTATATTTGCAGAAATTTTCGATTGTGTGGATTCGTTCCACTTTCTCACGTCACTGCAATAACGTATATATTATATTAATAATGACCTATTTAAGTGTAAATATCAATAAAATCGCCACTTTGCGTAATGCCCGAGGAGGGAATCTGCCTAATGTTGAGAATGTTGCTGTGGATTGCGAGCGCTTTGGCGCTAATGGCATCACCGTGCACCCACGCCCCGATGAGCGCCACATCCGTCACTCCGACGTGTTTGCACTGCGCCCCCTCATCCGCACCGAGTTCAACATTGAGGGTTATCCATCGGAGGATTTCATTGAGCTGGTACTCAAGGTGAAGCCGGCTCAGGTAACTCTCGTGCCCGATGCCCCCGACGCTCTCACCTCATCGGCAGGATGGGACGTTGCGCCAAACCTCGACTTCCTCACATCGGTGGTCGATCGGCTCAAGGAGGCCGGCATTCGCACCAGCATATTCGTGGGCACCGACATCGAGAACATTAAGCTTGCCGCAAAGACGGGAGCCGACCGCATAGAGCTTTACACCGGCCCCTACGCCGAGGCCTACAAAAAGGACCCGGCCGAGGCAGTGAAGCCCTATGCCATAGCATCCGACGCCGCCCACCGCTGCGGCCTGGGCGTGAACGCAGGCCACGACCTCAGCCTTGAGAACCTGAAGTTCTTCCACGACAACGTGCCTTATCTCAACGAGGTGTCGATAGGCCACTGCCTCATCTCCGACGCCCTCTACATGGGCCTCGAAGAAACCATCAAGGCCTATAAGGCATGCCTTAAATAACCAAAGCAATAGCCTCCTTAGCTATCTTAGCTAAAGCTGCTATACGAAAAAAACAAAAAAAATACTATGTCGATTCTCAGCACAATATTAACACAAAGCGACACCCTGGCCATGGCTGCCGACAGCATAGCAGCCACGGCAGCAGCCACCGCTCCCGCCGACCAGGAACTGTCGATATGGAGCCTGTGCCTCAAGGGCGGCTTCATCATGATTCCTCTTGCAGTGCTCTCTATAGTGAGCATCTATATCCTCATTGAGCGTTACCTCGCCATCTCGGCTGCCGCCAAGGAGGACCACACCTTCATGCAGCGCATCAAGGACTACATTCACGACGGCGAAATTGAGAGCGCAATGAAGCTCTGCCGCCGCACCAACACACCCTATTCGCGACTAATCATGAAGGGAATAAGCCGCATAGGCCGCCCCATGAACGACGTGCTCGTTGCCATCGAGAATGTGGGCAACATGGAAGTGTCGGCTCTCGCCAAGGGCTTCACCTGGCTCGCCACCACCGCCTCGGGTGCGCCCATGATTGGCTTCCTCGGCACCGTGACGGGTATGGTGAAGGCTTTCTTCTCCCTTGCCAGCGCAGGCTCGGCAGCCAATGTGTCGGTGCTCGCCGGCGGCATCTACGAGGCTCTTGTCACCACCGTGGCAGGTCTTGTGGTGGGCATCATTGCCCTCTTTGCCTACAACTTCCTGGTTTCGCGCCTCAACAAAGTGATGAAGCAGCTCGAAGCCAAGACTATGGAATTCATGGACCTGCTCAATGAGCCTGTAAAATAACCCTGCGACTATGGCTCTGCGACGACAACACGACATGATGACCGTGTTCAACATGGCTTCGATGACCGATGTCATCTTCCTGTTGCTCATCTTCTTTATGGTCACTTCCACTTTCGTCTTCCCATCGGCTCTCGAGGTGAACCTGCCGCAATCGAGCGAGCAGACTGCCGTGAAGCCGGGCACACGGGTGTGGATCGACAAGGACCTCAACCTCTTTGCCGCATTTGGTGATGAGGAGCCAAAGCCCCTGGGCAGTGATGAGCTGATGACTTTCCTCCAGCTCGCCCAGCAGAACTCGCCCGAGGCGTTTATCGCCCTCTATGCCGATGAGGAAGTGCCCTACGGCAAAATCGTAGAGGTGCTCGACCACGGCGCACGCCTCAACGTGAAAATTGTGCTTGCCACCAAGCCGGCAAGCGGTAGATACAAAAAACAGCGATAATGAGCACCCTCCACGACTGCGACAACAAGAACCGCAAAATTGCCATCGCCGCCACTGCGCTGCTGCACCTGGCGGTGCTGCTCATTCTTGTGTTCTCTTGTCTGCACTATCACTTCGAGCCGCTGGTGGAGAAGGAAAAGGAGAGCGAAATCACCTTCTTCGGCAGCGAATACGTGATGCTCGGCGACGCTCTTTCCCCGAATCAGGACAAGACGGAGCCAGAGCCGGTGAAGCGTGACCCCGAGCCACAGCAGCACGACAACGACTTGCGCAACAGTGGCATCACCGGCAACGACACGCGCCCCACAGTGGCTCAGGAGAAGCACGAATCGCCCATGAAGGTGGAGAAGAAGCCCGAAAAGCCCGAGAAATCGGGCCCAACAAAGGAAGAAATAGCCGAACAAGAACGCATAAAGGCCGAGAAAGAGGCTCGCCGAAAGACCAACAGCAAAGTGCAGAACGCCTTTGGCAAGTCGTCGTCGAGCAAGAATGGCAGTGGCTCGGCCGGCTCCACGGCCGGCAACAGCAACACCGGCGCACGCACCGGCGCACCGGGCGTGTCAGGCCTCACGGGCTACACCATCGACCACTGGGAGCGTCCATCAAGCCCCGTGGAGGGCAAGGTGGTGATTAAGGTGCGCGTGAACTCACGCGGACGCGTGATTGCCGCCACCTATCAAAGCGGAAGCGGCACGGCAGCCGGCAACACCGATGTGCGCCGCAACTGCGAGCGTGCCGCTCTCAAGTCATCTTTCTCAGTGCCCGTAGGTGCCATCGACGAGGCCGTGGGCTATCTCACCTACATCTTCCGATAAGTAGGAGGTCGTGCTCCGCCATCGCCCCCGATGTGTGGCTGGTGCATCAGCGCACTGCGATGCGGTGTGAGGCCGAGCCTGTGCATGCCACATAGATTCCCTGCGGCAGCGGCACCTCGGTGCGGCCGTCGGCTATGCCCGAAGCCACCTCGCGGCCGTCGGTGGTGAAGATGGCGTAGCGCGCGCCCTCGCCCTCAATCACGGCCGCTCCTTGCGCACCGAATGCCCTTGCTGCATTGCCACCGCCGGCA
>JAQXTJ010000011.1 GCA_029219425.1 Bacteroidales bacterium | reverse complement strand
GAGGAAATTTACATGTTTGCTATCTGCTCATCCTACGATGAGTTGACCATTCGTGTGATTTTACTCCCCTATAAATGGATAGACGCTATTTTTCACTCACAAAGATAGTATCGGTCTTATACTTTCTTAGAGGAAATTTACGGAAAATCTGCGAGATTTTACACCGGCTGGATAAAGAAAAATTTTTCTTTGGAGGAAAGATAGGCAATAATTGAGGAAAATCGAAATTTTTAAGGTGGTTTTATGGCGATTTTTTGGCCTGTCGTGGATTATTATGAGTAATTTTGCACCCGACAAACAGAAATAAGAACAACTATGCTATACACAATTGACGACCGCGAAGGATTCCGGCTCATCACCACCCGGTGCGGAATGGAGATAGCCTTCAGCCCCGAATCGGGGATTAAGATAATTGAGGTGGATGGGCTGCCTTTCAAGGATTTCCTCGGCACGGGCACGCTGTTGCCCTACGAGGACTGGCGCCTGCCCGCCGAGGAGCGTGACGCCGACCTTGCCTCGCGCCTAAGCATTGAGGAGATTGCCGGACTCATGCTCTACAGCCCTCAGAACTGGCTGCCCATGCCGGGCGACACCTACGGCGTCCGCTCATTGTGGCAGTGAACATGCTCAATCCTATGGTGATGGGCGAGATAGAGCCGCTGGCCGATGCCATTCTTGTGGGATTCGACGTGCAGAGCCAGGCGATACTCGACATTATCGCAGGACACCATGAGCCACAGGGACGGCTGCCCTTCCAGCTACCGGCTTCGATGAGCGCCGTGGAGCGACACTGCGAGGACCGTCCGCTCGGCATGGAATGCTACCGCGGCGGCAACGGCAACCTCTACGACTTCGCCTTCGGGCTCTCGTTCAAACGCACAAGTGGTAGGGACTGACGGCTACATCATCAATTATCCCTGCACATTGGCTGCGGAATGAGGCGTAGAAAATGAATAATGAATCCTTTTTTGAATAAAAGTTTGGTTTATTCAAGGAGTTTGTTTACATTTGCCAAGATTTGTAGAATGTCAGAGAACCAGACAGAAAAATTACGCTCAGATACCATTATTTTTTAACCTAAATACACAAACAATTATGAAGAGATTTACCAATTTCCTATTGTCGGGCTTTATGCTTTCGGCAATCACAGTGAGCGCACAGCCCACAATGACCCAGGACTGGAAGAACTCCACCGGCATCCCAACCTACACAGAAGCTCGATATGGAGTAGGCTTCAATGGAAAGATTTACACCAATGACAAAAGTGATAAAACCCTCTACGCTTTTGATGGAACATCAAGAGAAGCTGTGGTAACGCCCTCGGCAAGTGCAGTAGGCGTAAGTGTTGATGCCGTTGGCAATGTGATTATGCTCGATGGATGGGCAGGTGCCGGTGCAATGAAGACGCTTAAAGTGTGGAATCACGCAACAGGTGAGGTGGTGACAATTCCGGTCACGGTTCCCGATGGCGTTACCGCAGCACGCATGGACTTCATAGGCCGCACGGCAGGGGACGTGTTCAGTGAAGAGGGTGCTGCAATCTTCTTTGCAGGACAGAATAATACTTCGGTTGCCAAGATATTTATCGCCAATGGTGCGCAGGTGGCCAAGAAATCGAAATCATTTGCAACAGGAGTGACATTTACAACTGATGCTATTGCAGTTCCTCTAACAGCCGACCCAGAGAGTGATGAGTTCGCTTTCCGCAACCGTGGCAACAAAGATTTCTACTACAACAACGGCAGCAAATGGGTAGCCTACACTCGTGTGGGTGACATTAACAGCACGGCCGGTGGCGATGTGTTCACCCTTGGTGGAGTGCTTTACACCGTTGAGCCTGCCGGAACCAACTACCAGGATGGTTTCCAGGTGGTGAGCCGTGCCACAAACGAAGTGATTGCAACTCACAAGGCCGAAGCCAAAGCACACACCGGCTACCCCACAGCTCTTAATGCCGAGGTGGTCGATGCAAAGACAGTGCGCGTGTATCAATATCACCTTGGTGACTTTGCCGCCCAATACACCATCGAGTTCCCGGTGATTTATATCGTGGGTAACGTGGAAGGTGCCGGAAACTGGGATCCCTCCAAGGGTCTTGAGGTTGTATGGACCCGTCCCGATGTGTATGAGGCCGACTTCACCGCTGCTCCCGGCAACAACTTCAAGATTGCCACTGCCATTGGCAACTGGGGCATAGTGGACGGCAACTGCTTCGGCTTCGCCGCAGACAACTCTAATGCCGCAGTGGGCGAGAACGACATCGAGGCCAACAGCGGCGCAATTCGCATCGCCGAGGGTGGCGACTATCACATCACCATCGACATCGCCAACAAAAAGATGACCCTCACAAAGAAGCCGTTGGCAGTTATGCCCGAGAAGTTCTATGTGATTGGCGACATCGCCGGCCACCCATGGGATCCCTCCTACGACGGCGCTGTACTCCTGCCGACTGCCGAGGAAGGCGTGTACAAGACTTCGGAGATGGTTGAGTTCTCGAATGCAGTAGGAGATACCTTCTTCTCTCTCACCACTGCTATTGGAGCGAACGACGTCGACTGGGCTCCCGTTAATGCCAACCAGTGGGGCGCTGCTGTGGGCAACACCGTACTTACCAACACCGGCGTCGATGTTAAGTTCTATGCCAAGGATGAGACTTTCGGCTACTTCGGAAGCGAGCACAATTACATCGTAGCCAATGGCTCTTACTATATTGAGGTGGATGTCAATGCCGGCTCTATTGTCCTCAGCAACCCCGTTACGGTAGGCGTTGGCGCAGTGAAGGCCGCCAAGGCAAAGGCTCTTGGCCTCAATGGCGAAATCCGCATCATCAATGGCACTACTGCATCTATCTTCAACGCCGCCGGTCAGGCTATCGTGGTGAACACAGCCAGCAAGACTGTCAACGTGGCTCCGGGCATGTATGTAGTGGTAGTGGATGGCGCTGCACAGAAGGTGGTGGTGAGATAACCATCAGCCCAGAGCACCGCATAGCATAGAAATCAACCAACAATCAGCGGCCTCCGCAGCTTGGAGCAAGCAACCCTTGCCAAGCCCCGGAGGCCGCCATTTTTTTCAAATATATACATAGAGAGTGAGAGTGTGTGTGCCTGAAAGCCGGCTCCGGGTGGCGGTGCCGGCACTGTGGGTGAGATATAAGAAAAGAAAAAACCATCGGGGCTTCACAGCGGCGATGGTCTCCTTTTTAATAGTGCTATTATTTTCGAGTGCTATTATATTGATTGTCTTTTTTCCTATTTCTTTTTGGGCGGGAACTTTTTCTCGGCCACTTCAAAAATTCGTGAAGCATCGAAATAAAACCCATCGGGCGATTTCTTGTTCACTTTATTAACGGTGATGTAGTCCACTTTATTGTCAAGCTCTTTATAATCGGTGGCCACATAACCAAGGAAGTTGAGCAAATCATATTCGTGATTAGGTGAAATCACCACCCACGGACTTTCTTTTGTTCCGCTTCCCGAGGAAAGAATTGCAGCAATAAGGTGATTCAATCTATATTGCCTGATTGACGCCTTAGCGAGCTTTTTCTTTTCTCTGAGTGCAAAGATACAAAAATTCATTTGACGAAAATCAAAAATATTATCATTTAACGTTTTTTCGGCATATTTTTCAATTGAGTCGCACTCTGCCCGGGTAAATTCTTTCTTAAAATAGAGGTGCTCGATAGCCTGCGAAAATTCCGATTCGCGGAAAGGATTGTAGTCCTCTTGGAAAGTGTAGCCGTAGTAGAGGTGCCTATATCCCTCAAAATCAAGCACCGTATCGTTGCTCAAGTAGGATTTCACGAGTTTTGGGTAGAAATATTTTGAATTGGGATTTTTGATTTCCTCCTCAATTTTTGCAAAATCCACCTTTTTCACCTCAAATTTTGCGGCTTTTTGAGCCAGCACTGAAACGTTAAATATTGTTATCAGAAAAATTGCTATTTTTATTGCTTTCATCTTGCTAAATTCTTAATAAAACCTTCGATTGCGATTCCCATCATGGCCACTGCGACCAGGATGTTCATTCCCTTTGCACAAAAATAGTGAATAAAATTGGAAGAAGGAAATTTTATCCAACATCCTTTAGGAGTCCGGGTGTAGGCAAGTTCGCCAAAAAGTGTGCCAAAAGTGGCACATAGAATCATCACACGGGCATCGGCTGCAATGCCCACCAGCAAGCCGGCAATGGCGCCTGTGGCAAGATAGAAATTGCCGTGGAGCGAGCCTCCGGGTTCGCCCTTTGGCAGAAGAAATGCAATGACACACGCAATGAGCGTGGCTGTACCCCAGAAGAGGAAAGTGCTGAGAGGCAGACATATATGGGTGCTGAAGTGTAGTGCCACAAGTGCTGCAAATGCAGGCACTGCCGAAGGCACAGATGGCCTTACCAAGAATATGAGTGCTGCAACGAGCAACAGGAGTCCGAATATGAGCAAAATAGTATCCATGCCGGTAGCTACATTAAGCAGAATTGCTATGTGCGCCCCGGTTTTTCGGGGCACAATATTTTCAATTAATTAGTTTTTTTTAGTCAAACAAATGATTGTGCGTGAATCGTCAAGTGGTGCAGGCGATGAAAGCCCGGCGGCACTCACTTGTTCTTCAGCTCGGGATAGGCTATGCGCGTGTGATAGATTGTGCGCAGCCTTGATGTGAACGTGCGCTTAATAATCTCTATGTCGCGGAAGCTGATAGGCGAGTCCCTGAAGAGCCCGTCGGCAATCTGCGAGTCGATAATGCGGCTCACCAGGTTGCTGATCGACTCGTCGCTATAGTCGGTGAGGCTGCGCGAGGCCGCCTCGGTGGCATCGGCCATCATCAGGATGGACGTTTCCTTGCTGTTTGGGTTGGGACCCGGATAAGTGTAGGGAGCAGGGTCGATAGGCACATCGGGGCTGGCATTCTGAGCCTGGTTGAAGAAATATCGAGCCTTGCCGCATCCGTGGTGCTGTGTGATGAAATCCATGATAATCTGCGGCAGCTTGGCCTTCACTGCATGCCGCAGTCCGTTTTGCACATGCTCAATCACAATGCGTGCGCTAAGGTCGGGGGTGAGCATCTTGTGAGGGTTCTCTCCCCGCTGGTTCTCGGTGAAGAAAGCCGGGTTGTCGATTTTGCCGATGTCGTGGTAGAGTGCGCCGGCACGGAGCAACTGCGAATTGGCGCCAATGGCATGTGCCGCCTCGGCAGCAAGGCTGCTCACCTGCATGGAGTGCTGGAAAGTGCCTGGACACTTCTCCGACAGCTCCCTGAGAATGTGGTTGTTGATGTCGGTAAGCTCCACGAGAGTGACCGTTGAGGTGAAGCCAAACAGCTTCTCAATGAGGAAAATGAGCACATAGGAGAACGACAGTAGCACCACATTGATGCCGAAGCATCCAAACACATAGCGCGCCACTTTGCTCAGGTCGCCATCGGCAATGACGTGCATTGCGGCATACACTATGGAGTACACGAGGAATATATAGATGGCGCACTGCACCAGCTGCGACCGCTTCGACAGCTCCTGCACGGTGATAATGGCCGTGACTCCGGCAAGGAATTGCAGCATGATGAACTCCTGCGGGTCGGCCACCACGAGCGAGCACAGCATCACCTCCACGAAGTGGGCAAAGAGAGCTGTGCGCGAGTCGAAGAAAGTGGTGAAAATCACAGCCACCACAGCAAAAGGCATGAGATACACGCCCGAGCCAAGAGCCTGTAGCACTGCGAAAGAGGCGATGGTGAACACCGTGAGGAACGACATGAGGAACAGCATCTTGCGCATATCCTCGAAAATGCGCCATCGGAAGTAGCGCAAGAAGAGGTAGAGAGCCATGATGAGCAGTGCAATGATTGCCACCTGCCCCACTATCGAGTAGCGGTAGTCCTCACGCTTCACGATGCGGTCTTCGGCAAGGCGCTCATAGGTCTTCAGCAGCTCATAGATTTGAGGAGTCACCACATCACCACGGTCGATGATTCGCTCACCTTTCTGCATAAGGCCCTTTGGGGCCAGCGCTTTCTGGTAGAGCTGGTCGATCATTCGCTTCGACTCGGCTGAGTCGCACACCACATTGGGGATGAGGTATCGCGTGATGCGCACGCGGTCCATAGCCTGCTGTGTGTCGGGCTCGGGGAAAAGGGAGTCGAGCAAGGCGTATGCCGAGCGCACCGAGCGCATAGATGCAGTGGAGGCGGGCTCTGCCACATTATTCACCACAAATCGCACCTCGGGGAGCTTTCCGGCGGCAATTCGGTCGCTGGTGGCATTGTCCACAATGCCATCCACATAAATGCGGCGCACCCTCTCGATGAGGTGGTTGCGCTTCTGTCCATGCAGGGAAGTGCCCTGCAACGCCTCTTGCAGCCCGAGGATAGCCTGCCGCTCCACCGAGGCATCGTGCTTGTAGATTGCCACGAAAGTGCGGTTGATGCTGTCGCGCTGCTGTGCCGCGCTTGCCGAGTCGAGATTGATGGGAATATCGAAAGGTGCGGTGAGCAGCGAGTAGTTCCAGGGGCGGCCGAGGGCATAGCTGTAGTCCACCTTGTTCTCTTTAGGGAGAAAATAGGAAATCAGGGCAATGGCGCCCACAGCGAGCAGCACGCGGAGCAGCACATCGTTGCCTATGCCGAATATTTGCTTCATCGTAGTAATCGTTGGGTGGGTTGTTGGTTTCTTCTTGTTAGTTTAGAGATGAGCGGAGAGGAGTCCATGGCACGCCGCTCAGTTCATGCGGGCAGCCGAGTTGACACCCTTCACCTTCTTCACCTGCTTGCAGAGCGCGGTCACCACGTTGGTGTCCTCTACGAGCACTGTGAGCTCGCAACTGAACACGCCCTCATTTGCGGTAATGTTGAGCCCGCGAATGTTGATGGCCATGTTGGTGGAGATAATATAGATAAGCTCCTGGAGGATACCCATGCGGTCGATACCCTCGATGTGGATGGAGGCGAGGAATTTCTCGCGCTTATTGTCCCACTTTGTGGATAGCAGGCGTCCGCCAAAGCTGCTCTTGAGCCTCATTGCATTTGGGCAAGTGAGCTTGTGGACAATCACATGGCGGTCGTCGTCGATGTAGCCCACCACGTCGTCGCCGGGAATTGGGTGGCAACACGGGGCGATAATGTAGTTGCTCACGCCATTCTCGGAGGTGAGCACATAGGTCTGCTTCTTGTCGATGCTGTCGGGCACGGTGGTGATGGTGGGCTCGGCATCGACATTCTTCGACTTATTGGCAAAGGGATTTCTCAGAATCTTGGAAAGGAGGCTTCCCGAGGCTTGCTGCTTCCCCTTGAGGCGTACAATCATACTGTCGGACAGGGCGATCTCGTTGCAGCCAATCATGAAGAAGAGATCGTCGCGGTGCTGCAAGTGCTCCATGGCGAGCACTTTGTTCACCACGTTGTTGTCGGGCTCAAGGCCATACTGATTAAGGAAAGCGGCAAAATCCTTCTCTCCGCGCTCAATCACGGCACGGCGGTCGCGTCGCAATGCGGCACGGAGCCGTGTCTTGCCCTTGGCCGTGGCAAGGAAATTGATCCACTCGGGCTGCGGCTGCTGGGAGTGGGAGGTGAGCACCTCCACCTGGTCGCCGCTCTGCAACTTCTGCGACAGAGGCACGAGCTTGTGGTTCACCTTTCCGGCAATGCAGTGGGTGCCAATCTCGCTGTGCAGGTAGAAAGCCACGTCGAGCACGGTAGCACCCACAGGGAGTGTGACAAGCTCTCCCTTGGGGGTGAAAATCACTATCTCGCTCGAGAACAGATTGAGCTTGATGGTGTCGAGGAAATCGAGGGCGTTGGGCTCGGGATTGTCGAGGATGTCCTGTATTGTCTTGAGCCACGAGGCAAGCTCGCTCTCCTCCTCTCCCTCGCCAATCTTGTACTTCCAGTGGGCGGCAAAGCCGCGCTCGGCCATCTCGTTCATCTTCTCGCTGCGAATCTGCACCTCAATCCAGTTGCCATCGGGGCCCATCACGGTGAGGTGCAGGGCACGGTATCCATTGGCCTTTGGCGTGCTCAGCCAGTCGCGCGTGCGGTCGGGGTGCAGGCGGTAGAGGTCGGTAATCTCCGAGTAGATGTTCCAGCACAGCTTCTTCTCGTCGGCCTCGTTGTCGCACTTGAACACGATGCGGGCGGCATAGAGGTCGTACACCTCCTCGAACGGTATGTGCTTGGCCTCCATCTTGTTCCATATCGAATAGGCCGACTTCACCCTGGCTGTCATCTCATATTTCAGCCCCATTGCCGCGAGACGCTCGCGCACGGGAGCGGCAAATTTCTCATACACCTCATTGCGGTGGCCGGCGGTGGCAGCAATCTGCTCGTTGATTTGCTTGTAGATTTCGGGGTGCTCATATTTGAAGCTCAGGTCCTCGAGCTCGGTCTTAATTGCAAATAGGCCGAGGCGGTGGGCAAGCGGAGCATAGATGTAGAGAGTCTCACCGGCAATCTTGTATTGCTTGCTTGGCAGCATGGAGCCAAGGGTGCGCATGTTGTGGAGGCGGTCGGCCATCTTGATGAGTATCACGCGGATGTCGTTGTTCATGGTGAGCAGCAGCTTGCGGAAGTTCTCGGCCTGTGCCGAGGCCCGGTCGCCGAAGATACCTCCCGAGATTTTGGTGAGGCCATCTACAATCTGCGCAATCTTCTTGCCAAATTGCGACTCAATGTCTTCTACCGTGTAGTCGGTGTCCTCCACCACATCGTGCAGCAAAGCGGCACAGATGGAGGTGGAGCCAAGGCCAATCTCCTGGCTCACAATGCGCGCCACGGCTATGGGATGGAGTATATATGGCTCGCCCGAGCGGCGGCGCACCCCCTTGTGGGCCTCGCGGGCAAACTTAAAGGCACGCTCTATTATCTCCATTTTCTTGCGATGGTTGCTCTGCAAGTAGCCCGACAGCATCTCCTGATAAGCCTTCGTTACCATTCTTTCTTCCTCTTCGGGGGTAAATTTCTTATTTTCCATATAGCGTACCTATTATAGCGTTGTAATCTTAAAAAACCTATCTCTAATCGAACAAATGCAATTCAACCACAAAAATAGCGAAAATTTGTGCAACTCGAAAGCGGAGTGCCAAAATTTTTTTGTGGTGGTCGCAAATATTGAGCGGAGAATGAGCCGGAATCTCTCATTGCAACTGGGAATTTTTTTTGCTGTCCGGTAAAAACTTTTGGAGACGATAAAAATTAGTACACAGCCTCTTTTTTTGGCGGAGGTGAATTGTGCGCTAAAAAATTTTTCGGCACGAAACGCACTGTTTATTTATGGAAAATTGCTACTTTTGTGCATCGAACCGAATTTTGACAAAAAACAAGAAATAACATTGAATAGCTCTATGTCACAGGCTGCCAGCAGGGATAGTGTGGTGATTATCCCCACATATAATGAAAAAGAAAACATTGCCAACATCATTGATGCGGTGCTCGCGCTGCCGCACGACTTCGACGTGCTCGTGATCGACGACAACTCTCCCGACGGCACTGCCTCCATAGTGCAGGACATCATGAAGCGGCGCGCCGGGCGTGTGCACCTGGTGAAGCGTGCAGGCAAGCTCGGCCTTGGCACGGCCTACATTGCCGGTTTCAAGTGGGCTCTGGAGCGCCACTATGAGTACATCATTGAGATGGACGCCGACTTCTCCCACAATCCTGCCGACCTCATACCACTGCGCAAGGCGTGTGCCGAAGAGGGTGCCGACCTGTCGGTAGGCTCGCGCTACATCACCGGCGTGAATGTGGTGAACTGGCCCATGGGGCGCGTGGTGATGTCGTACTATGCCAGTGCCTATGTGCGCATTATCACCGGAATGACGGTGCGCGACACCACAGCAGGCTTTGTGTGCTACTCACGCCGCGTGCTCGAGGCCATCGACCTCGACAAAGTGGAATTTAAGGGCTACGCCTTCCAGATTGAGATGAAATTCACAGCCTTCAAGCTGGGATTCAAGATAAAGGAGGTGCCTATCATCTTCGTGAACCGAGTGCTCGGCACAAGCAAGATGAACACGAGCATCTTCGGCGAAGCGGTGTTTGGCGTGATAAAGCTGAAGCTCAATAGCTGGATGGGAAAGTATAAGCGCATGAAATAAAACGAATTTACACAAACAAAAATGCTATATCTATGAGCCGAAGACTGCTCTATAATGCTGAGATTGTGAACGAGGGAAAGCGTTTCCCCGGTTATGTTGTGATTGATGACGACATGATTGCCGAGGTGGGACAAGGTGCTCCGGCCGAGGCAGTTATGGCCGCGTGCGACCTCGCCGACGACCTCGCCGGCGCGATGCTGGTGCCGGGAGTAATCGACGACCAAGTGCACTTTCGCGAGCCCGGACTCACCCACAAGGCCGACATTGCCAGCGAGAGCCGCGCAGCAGTGGCGGGTGGCGTGACTTCGTTTATGGATATGCCCAACACAGTGCCACAAACCACTGACATTGAAGCACTTGAGTGGAAGTTTGCGCGAGCTGCCGAAACTTCGGTGGCAAATTTCAGTTTCAACATAGGTGCCACCAACGATAATATGGAAGTGCTTGAGCGAGTGGATTTTAGCCACGTGTGTGGCGTGAAAGCCTTCCTTGGGTCATCCACGGGCAACATGCTTGTTGACGACAAATCGGCCCTACAGAGGCTTTTCCGCGCGATTCCGGCCGTGATTGCAGTACACTCTGAGGATGAAGCGATTATACGCGCCAACCGCGAACGTTACGTCGCAGAGCGAGGTGACGACCTGCCGGTGGAACTGCATCCGCTAATACGCTCGGCCGAAGCCTGTTACGCCTGCACAGCACGCGCCGTGGAGCTTGCCTCGCGCTGTGGCACGCGCCTGCATGTGTTTCACCTCTCCACCGAGCGCGAGCTGTCGCTATTCAGCGATGCTCCACTGGCCGACAAGCACATCACCGCCGAGGTGTGCGTGCATCACCTGTGGTTCTACGACCGCGACTATGCCCGCCTTGGCAACCGCATAAAGTGCAACCCCGCAATAAAGACTCTCGCCGACCGCGAGGCTCTGCGCGAGGCTCTGCGCAACGGCCGCCTCGACGTGGTGGCCACCGACCACGCCCCTCACCTGCTCAGTGAGAAGGTGGGCAACTGCCTGAAAGCCGCCTCGGGAATGCCGCTGGTGCAATACTCGCTGGTGGCGATGCTCGAAATGGCCCGCGAGGGCATTTTCACACCCGAGATGGTGGTGGAGAAAATGTGCCACGCGCCGGCGCAGCTCTACCGCATTGACCGCCGCGGCTACATTCGCCCCGGATATTATGCCGACCTTGCCGTGGTGCGCTGCGATAATGCCGGCCACATCATCACCGATGGCGATGTGCTCTCGAAGTGTGGCTGGACTCCCTTTGACGGCACCGTGATGCACCACCGCGTGGAGCGCACCTTTGTGAATGGCGAGGAAGCATTTGCCAATGGCAGCATCAACGAGGCAGTGCGCGGCCGCAGGCTGCTCTTCAACGTGTGAGGCCACTCCTCTCCCACCCTGTGCCGCCTGACGAGAACAGGCACACACAAACGACAACACAAAAGCCGGTGGATTTGCGAATCCACCGGCTTTTGTGTTGCTTTATACTGATGCGTTGGCAGGTATGTGTATTACTTGGTGAGGGCTGCAATGCTGTCGCGCAGAGTGGCAATCTTGCTCTCGGCATCGGCGAGCTTCTTGCGCTCTCCTGCCACCACTGCCTCGGGAGCCTTGCTCACGAAACGCTCGTTGCCGAGCTTCTTCTCGATTGAAGCCTTGAAGCCTTCGTAGTATTTGAGGTCGGCCTCGAGCTTCTTCAGCTCTTCCTCCACGTTGATGTTGTTGCCAAGTGGCACGGCATACTCGGTTGTACCCACAAGGAATGCAGCGGCGGTAGCGTCCTTGGCATCCACAGCGTCAATGCTCTCAAGATTGGCGAGCTTGGCGATAACTGCCCCAAATGGATTCCCGAAAGTGCCTATCACTTGCAGCGAGAGTGCGTTCTTGTTGGCTATGTTCTTTTGCAGACGCACGGTGCGCACACCGGCCACAATCTCCTTTGCCTCGTTCATGGCACGAATCACAGCCTCATCCACATCACCTGCCACCGGCACGAGAGCATTCATTATGCTCTCGCCCTCCTTGCGCTCGCTGATGTGCTGCCACAGCTCCTCGGTGATGAAGGGCATGAAGGGGTGGAGCAGGCGCAAGAGTGCATCGAAATAGGCGAGCGTAGCCTCATAGGTGGCGCGGTCGATAGGCTTCTGATAAGCAGGCTTCACCATCTCGAGATACCACGAAGAGAACTCGTCCCAGAAAAGCTTATACACTGCCATCAATGCCTCTGACAGACGGAACTTTCCAAAGAGGTCCTTCACCTCGGCAAGAGTGGCGCTGAGCGTGTTCTCGAACCACTTGACAGCCACGCGGGCATACTCGGGCTGCTCGATGTCGGCAGCCACCTCCCAGCCTTTCACGAGGCGGAATGCGTTCCAAATCTTATTGTTGAAGTTGCGGCCCTGCTCGCAGAGGTCCTCCTTGAAGAGTATGTCGTTGCCGGCAGGAGCTGCGAGGAGCATACCCATGCGCACGCCGTCGGCGCCATATTTCTCAATAAGCTCAATGGGGTCGGGCGAGTTGCCGAGCGACTTCGACATCTTGCGGCCGATTTCGTCGCGCACGATTCCGGTGAAATACACATTGCGGAAAGGCACGTCCTTCATATATTCCTCGCCGGCCATAATCATGCGGGCCACCCAGAAGAAGATAATGTCGGGACCCGTGACGAGGTCGCATGTGGGATAGTAGTAGCTGATTTCCTCGTTGCCGGGATTGTTGATTCCGTCGAAGAGCGACACAGGCCACAGCCACGACGAGAACCAGGTGTCGAGGGCGTCTTCATCGCGCGAAAGCTGGTCGGCAGTCACATTCTCAAATCCGGCAACCTTGCGAGCCTTCTCAAGAGCCTCCTCGGGCGTGAGCGCTACCACATACTTCTCCTCCTCGCCCTCGGCTGTGGGCAGGAAGTATGCCGGGATGCGGTGTCCCCACCATAGCTGGCGCGAGATACACCAGTCCTGAATATTCTCAAGCCAGTTGCGGTAGGTGGTCACATATTTGCTTGGATAGAACTTGATTTCGCCATTGAGCACCGGCGGCAATGCGATGTCGGCAAAGTGCTTCATCGAGAGGAACCACTGCTTGCAGAGGCGCGGCTCCACGGCAGTGTCCTGATTGCGCTCGGAGTAGCCCACCTTGTTCTCGTAGTCCTCGATGTGGTCCAGCAGGCCAGCCTCGGCGAGATCGTTGGCGATGAGCTTGCGCACCTCCATGCGGTCCTTGCCCACATAGAGTCCGGCAGCCTCCGAGAGAGTGCCGTCGGGGTTGAAGATGTCGATTGTTTCGAGGTTGTGAGTCTTGCCAAGGGCGTAGTCGTTCACATCGTGAGCCGGAGTCACCTTCAGGCAACCTGTACCGAACTCGATATCCACATAGCGGTCCTCAATCACCGGCACCACGCGGCCCACGAGAGGCACTGTCACCTTGTGACCCTTCAGCCACTGGTTCTTCACGTCCTTGGGGTTGATGCACATGGCGGTGTCGCCCATGATGGTCTCGGGGCGAGTGGTGGCAACGATGGCATAGTAGCCCTTCTCATCCTTGTGCAGCACTTCACCCTCCTCACCTGTGGGCACCACAGGATTCACATCGGCATCGGCAACGTAGTATTTCAGGTGATACAGCTTCGATTTCTCATCGCGATAGATAACCTCCTCGGTCGAAAGCACAGTCTGCGCCTTCGGGTCCCAGTTAACCATACGCAGACCGCGGTATATCAAGCCCTTGTCGTAGAGGTCGCAGAACACCTTCAGCACGCTCTCCGAGCGTTTCTCGTCCATGGTGAAAGCCGTGCGGTCCCAGTCGCACGAAGCGCCAAGGCGGCGAAGCTGCTTCAAGATGATACCGCCGTGCTCGTGAGTCCAGTTCCAGGCATGCTCCAGAAACTGCTCACGGCTGAGGTCGCGTTTCTTGATTCCCTGCTCGGCAAGGCGGTTCACCACCTTAGCCTCGGTGGCGATAGAAGCGTGGTCAGTACCGGGCACCCACAGCGCATTCTTGCCCTCGAGACGTGCGCGGCGAATGAGTATGTCCTGGATAGTGTTGTTGAGCATGTGACCCATGTGAAGCACGCCGGTGACATTTGGCGGCGGAATCACAATAGTGTAAGGCTCACGCGCATCGGGGACAGAGCGGAACATCTTGTGCTCCTCCCAGTATTTATACCATTTGCCCTCCACATAGGAGGGGTCGTACTTGGTAGCTAATTCGTTCATCGCGATAATATATATTTTTTGTTACTAATACTCTCAATTACAATTCAATTTGCAAAGTTACAACAAATGAGCGGAAAAACAAAAAGCTTGCTCGATTGTTTTCCCTGTGTGCGGTGTAAAAAAGCAACGAAAAAAGCAACGTGTAGAAACGCAGCCACCCACACAGGTTAATTTTGCTGAAAATTGGTGTGTATGGCGAGCATTGTAGCCAGAAAACAGAGGAAATCGGGCAATTTGAAGCACGGCATATTTAGAAACATAGTATTTTTGAGTAATTTTGCACTCGCTTTTCGAAAGACAAACGAATTATTAGAAAATAACAACTTATATTAATCACAAAAAATGAAGCACTTGAAATTATCCTTAGTGGCACTGGTGGTGGCCGTGAGCAGCACCGGTGCATCGGCTTTCGACTGGACGCAGCTTGGAAGCGCCCTGGGCAACACGAACCTGGGCAGCATTGTGAACAGCGTAATCTCATCGGACAGCATTACCGTGGAGCAAATCACAGGCCAATGGACCTACTCGAGCCCTGCCGTGTCGTTCCAGAGCGACGACCTTCTGAAAAAGGCCGGTGGAGCTGCCGTGGCTTCGACCGTAGAAAGCAAGCTCGCCCCCTACTACCAGCGTGCCGGAATTGATGGCATGAAGATGACCTTCGACGGCAAGGGCAATGTGACTATTTTGCTCAAGGGTGGCCGCACAATTAATGGCACTGTGGCCCAGGGCGAGAAGGCCGGACAACTGGTGTTCAACTTCAGCCGCCTGGGGTCGAAATATGGCAACATCACTGCCTATGTGACCAAGGGCACCGACCTGAGCATCATGATGGACGTGAGCAAGCTGCGCGACCTGGTTTCGGCCATCGCCAAATACACCAAGAACTCCACTGCCGACACTGCCTCTACAATTCTCTCGGAGTACAAAGGCATCTACGCAGGCCTAAAGCTCTCGAAATAAGCCCTGCCCACACCCTACGGCGGTGTGGGGAGAAACCGGCATAATGATATTTCGTTGAAAGTGACGCACCCTGATGCGTCCGCACTACCACCTAATAATCGAATGATTGTGAGAGTGGCAGAAGGCGGAAGCATCAGGGTGCATCACACTTTGAACGCAGTCTTTTCACCATTTCGACACGTCCTAAAATTGCAGCTCGGCTATTCGTCGAGGGCAATGAGGATGTAGAGGTCGCCCATTGTGGCTCCGGAGCCGGCCTTGATGCGGCTCATGTCGATGTCGGCAAGATAGGGCACCATGGTGTAGTAGAGGATGTCGTCGGGCTGGAGATACTGCTCAAGTGGCTTCCACAGAGTGTCGAAGACTGCCGTGGTGGAGTAGGCAAAGTCGCTGCCCTTGGAGGTGATGATGTTGGCACGGAGCAGGTAGTTGTAGGACTGAGCCTGAACCTTGTACCTGATGGGTTTCTCCATTCCAAAGCGGATGAATGTGACCACGAGGTTGCCGAGGCTGTCCTCCTTGCACATCGCCACGGCTTCGCCGTCTTCAAGTCCGAACTCACTCTGAATCTCCTGTGCCATCGTCACCATTCCATACTCGATGTTGGGGGCGACGGCGGTGCGGCTCAGGTTCTTCTGGAGGCTGCGCGCGGCAGCGCCATACTTGCCCGGCAGGGCTGCGATGAGCTGTTTCACAGTCTTGCCCGAGCCTCTCACTGTGAGAGTGAATGAGGTCTTGGTATCGGTGAGCTGAATCTCCGATGGTCGCGATGCTTCAAGCTGGTCGGTGTCCTTTATCGTGTTGCCACGCTTCAGCACATAGCCATTGGCCTTCACTTCGCCTTTCACTTCGGTGATTTTATAGATTTTGGCACTTGCGCTGCACACAGCGAGCGCTATTGCCATGATAGTGAGGATGAATCGCTGTTTCATGATTTATTCTTTTTCCAAAAAATTGTTTTTAGTTTCAGTTTTTTTGTTTGCTGCACGGCGTCGCTGCATCATCACCCGCAGCACGCGCCACCACTCTGCAATCTTGTGCACGAATATGTGGAGCAGGGTGTAGATGTCGGTGGCCCATGGGCAGAATGCTATTGCCATGAGAAACCATCCACAGTCGGAATATACCGCCCGCTCGGAGAAGAGCACAAAGCTCGAGATGAGCAGCGAGAAGAAGAGGATGTAGTTGGTGGTGCGCACCAAGAAGCCTCCGGCACGCGGGAAGTGGCGACTGAAGTAGATGTTTAAGGCCACGAAGAATGCTATCACCACAAAGGCAAACACCTGGGTCACCCAGTTGCCGAGCGGCCTTATGTATGCGCTGCGAAGCACCGTTGTGGCAGTGTAGGCATGTATTTTCAGTCCCAGCGTGCGTGTGTCGATGGATGTCCGGTACACGTCGCGCCGGGTATCCACTCCCAGCATCACTATCGCGCCATTTATTTCCTCGGCCCAGTCGGGTATTTCCTCATAGGAGAGTGTGAGGAAATCTATGGTGAAATTGATATACTCGCGGCTTGTGTGGTGACTCACCAGCTCTCTCACCCGCTCGGGCGCCACAAGTTTCACCGCCTGTAGCGGCAGGCTGTAGATGGTGTCGCATGTGTTGGTATCGACATAGAATGTGGTGAACGAGCGTATCACCGCATTGTCCCGGCCGCGCGTGTCGAGGTTGGTGTAGCCCCACCTGGTGCCCAGCTCACGGGCGCTGGCAAAGAAGCGCGTGGTGTCGTCGAGGCAGTCGGCCTTGCAGGGCACCACCACGTTGTTGCACGCCTTTATGGCGTCGATGAGCATTGCGTCGATGTCGGGGTCTTTCCCTCCCCTCAGATCCACATCCACCGCCACCGCTGCCGGGTTGCACTCCGAGAGCATGAGCAGCGCCTCGGCAAGCTCGTAGCGCGTGGAGCCCTCTGGGAGAGTCACCATCACGATGTTGTCTTCGTAGGGCATCATGCCCTGCGCTTGCTGAAGGTCGCTGTAGATGTCGAACTGGTTGATGTCGGCCACTCCGCTCGACGCAAAGAACGACACGCTGAGTGGCACATACACGAGCATGCGCGACAGGCTGATTGTGACCACGGCCACAACCAGCACTTTCACTATGTCGCTCTTCGAGGGCAGTTTCATTGCTTAGTCTTCAATAATAATCAACTTGGCAGGCTTGCCTACCATGCTCTTCATCGTCACGCCCGGGCCCGAATAGTAGATTGTGGGGTCGCACACAAGGTAGTCGCCACGGCTCGACGTGAGATAGTCGCCGGGCATCTGCTCGGGCACCTTCACAGCTGCCGCCAGGTGACCGGGATAATAAATCACGGCAGTGGGCAGGTGCAGCAGGTCGCGCACGAGGCGAGTGAAGAGAATTGCGTGGTCCTCGCAGTCGCTCATGGGGTAGAAGATTGTCTCATCGGGGAAGAAGGCACGGTCGTGTCCCCAGATGTCATTGTCGTAACCATACTTGTAGCCCTCGATGAAGAACATTATCGTCTTGAGCTGCTCATAGAGCGACTTGCCCTCGAGCTGCTTCCTGAGCTGTGGATAGAGAGTGAGCTGTGCCTCGGCGCTCATAGGCGTCTGCGCATAGTATGTCCATGTGGAGTAGAGGTCGCCCTGAGTGTAGGGCACCGGATAATCTGCAAAGAAATCGATGAGGTTCTTGTTCACGCGGTAGCCCACTGGCTGCGCCGCGGCGTAGGGGCGGTGCTTCACGAGGCGGTTGTCGGCAGTGAACGAAGGCTCTTCTTTGAGCCACAGCGACATGGCCTTTTCCTGTGGGAATGAGAAGTTGCAATATTCAAAGCGGGCAGAGGAAGGATATTTGTTGCCGAAAATGTAATATTGCATTCCGTTGTCGTCGGGAGTGAGATATGGGCGCCCCTGCACACTTTGCTCAGTTGCCACGAGCAGCACAAGGTCGCGGTTAGAGGTCTCAAAGGCAAAGCGCATCTTGTAGCCCGACATGCAATAGAGGTAGCCTGTGAGCAGCGAGGCCTCGTTACATTCCTTGCCGAAGAATGTGGTGCCAAGGCGGCTGAGCAACTGGTAGTAGGCCCAGTCGCACAGGCGAAGCTCTTCGCGTGCCTTGAGGCAGTCCTTTAGCACCTCCGAGATTTTGTCGCTTGTTCCTATCTGGCTCACCGCCTTCGACACGCCTACATTGTCGTTGCTCACGAGCTTGAAGCGGCAGTCGTCGTCGATCTTAATCTTCACCTGCGAGCCATAGAAATCGAAAGCGAGGGTTTCCTCGATGGTCTCTTTGGGTATCTCCACGGGCACCACGGGCTTAGGCTGCACCTTGTTCTTGATAGAGGGGATTGCAACAGTCTCCTGCACCTTGATTTTTCCAACCTTGGTGGGACGCACGGCCTCTCGAGGTTTGCGGGTCGTGGAGTTGTCGGGGATTGCATCTTCCTCAATCACGGGCTTCTCCTTTTCTACATCTTTCTTAGGCTCGGGAGCCGGCTGTGGCTCTGGAGTAGGTTCGGGCTGTGGCTCGGGAGCCGGCTGTGGCTCGTGCTTGGTGTCGTCGCCAATAATGACCGGTGGCACGGAGTTGTCCTTGGGGATATCCACCGGCTTCTTAGAGTCCTTTTTCTCCCACTCCTTGCCAAGTGCCTGGGCAAACTCCCGGGTTATGCTGTCGCGATAGGCCAGGAATCGCTCTATCATAGCCGCGCGGTCGCGCTCATAGCGACTCTGCACATCATGCTTGTACTGGCTGAACGAGGTGGTGTCGCTGAGCACGCTATTGCTGTGCTTATTCAGCCCTGCACGGCCTTTGCCCTTGGGCATCACCGATTGTGCCCTCTTTGCCTTGGGCGGGGCAGCTATCACCGATAAGGAGAGACCACCCACCATCAGTGCTGCCATTAATATAATAAATCCTATTTTTTTCATGTCGTTGTGTTGTGCGCTTCGTGCATATTAAGGATTAAACATCGAGTAAACTTGCAATCTCAAAAAACATAGTCCACAGGAATAAATGTGCTTAATTCCCATGGACTAATGCTATAACGTTGCGAAGCTGTGCAATTAGCCCACTGAGCCTCGGCCTCGTGGCCTCTCCCGCTCAATGGGATTTTCAGTGTTACTCCCAGCCGTTCTTCTCGATTATCTTGCTGCCACGCTCGCGTAGCTTCTCGCGGATGGCGTTCTTCGCAGCCTTCTTCACTTGCTCGCGGTCAACAGCCACCGACACCTGCACCTCCTTCAAGCCACTCTGCTCGCGCTGTATCTCGGTGACTGTGATCGACTGGCTGAGCTTCTGCGACACCAGCGAGCGGAAACCGCCTGCCGACGACACCAGCGATGCAATCTCAGCGCCCTCTTCGTTGCCAAATGAGGTTGTCATCTCGCCTGCAAGCTCTGTCTCGAGCTGCTGTGCAGCATCCACGCGAGCCATCTCAAGAGCCTGAAGGCGTGCAGCATTGTAGCTCTCGCCCGCAGTGGTGCTGTGGCCAATTGCATATTTTGCCTCACCCTGGGGAGTCACTTCCTTGGCAAAGCAAGTGGCTCTCATAATCTGCAACTCCATTGCCATTGCTCCCATTGGCACCGACCAGCCGGCCTTCTCGAGCTTCTTAGCCTCTTTCTCGGCAGCTTTTTTCTCTTTCTTTGTGAGCAACTTGGTGTAATCTACCTTTGTGGCACTTGAATTGAAAGTCTGTGCATAACCACACAATGAGCTAATTGCCACCATAATGGCTACAAAAATAGCAGAAAATCCTAATTTCTTCATACGTAAATACATTTTTTTATGTTTAGATTATTAAATTCATTTGTAAATGATACACCATCGGGACACCAATGTCCTCGCTGGTTTTTAATAATATATAAATAAAGTTACACTCGCAATTATCGGTTGCAAATTTATTAAAAATCTTTTATCAGCAATCATTTCGATTGTTAAAAAATGTTTTCAGCGAAACAATGCATCCGGGCCTGAATAAGTGCAGGTGCACACACCTCCCTATGGCACAACATAGCGGCTACCAGAAAGGACACTTGATTACACATTGTAGGCATAAAGGCAAGGTTTGTGGTTATTCCCACAAAAAATGGCTTCAAAACAAATAATCTGGCACTAAAGGTGATATTTTTGTGATAAAATGTTACAATTATCGAAAATATTTTATAACTTTGTAGCCATAAACAAGGATTTAGAATAAAAACAAAAGAAACTTTTTATTACGGACAATGAATTCAAGTGATGTATTAAACGATTTGCGACGCAGGTTCCCCAATGAGCCTGAGTATTTGCAGGCAGTGGAAGAGGTGTTGACTACAATTGAGGATGCCTACAACGAGCACCCCGAATTTGAGCGATACAATCTGATAGAACGCCTGTGCATACCCGACAGGATTTTCACATTCCGCGTGTCGTGGGTCGATGACAAAGGCCGCGTGCAGAACAACATGGGCTACCGCGTGCAGCACAACAATGCAATAGGCCCCTACAAGGGCGGAATCCGCTTCCACTCGTCGGTGAACTTGTCGATACTGAAGTTCCTGGCGTTTGAGCAGACCTTCAAGAACTCACTCACCACGCTTGCAATGGGTGGTGGTAAAGGCGGCTCGGATTTCAACCCCAAGGGGAAGAGCGATATGGAGATAATGCGCTTCTGCCAGGCCTTCGTGGCCGAGCTCTGGCGTCACATAGGCCCCGACACCGACGTACCGGCAGGCGACATAGGCGTAGGCGGACGCGAGGTGGGCTATATGTATGGAATGTACAAGAAGATGGCCCGCGAGCACACCGGCACATTCACCGGGAAGGGAATTGAGTTTGGCGGCTCGCTGGTTCGCCCCGAGGCAACGGGCTATGGCAACGTGTATTTCCTGCTTAACATGCTCGCCACGCGCGGCATCGACATCAAGGGCAAGACCGTGGCAATCTCGGGCTCGGGCAACGTGGCCACCTACACAGCCGACAAGCTGCTGCAACTTGGAGCGAAGGTGGTGACGATGAGCGACTCCAATGGCACGATTTATGTGCCTGATGGACTCACCCGCGAGCAGCTCGACTACATCTTCAAGCTGAAGAACATCTACCGTGGCCGCATCCGCGAGTTTGCCGAGGAGTATGGCTGCGAATACTTCGAGGGCGGCCGTCCGTGGGGCGTGAAGTGCGACATCGCCATGCCCTCGGCCACCCAGAACGAGCTCGACGGCGACGACGCGCGCACGCTGCTTGCCAACGGCTGCATAGCCGTGTCGGAAGGAGCCAACATGCCCTCCACGCCCGAGGCAGTGCACGAGTTTATCAACGCAAAGATACTCTACGCACCGGGCAAGGCTGCCAATGCCGGCGGTGTTTCGGTTTCGGGACTTGAGATGGCACAGAACGCCCAGATGCTCTCATGGAGCGCCGAGGAGGTTGACCGCAAGCTCAAGGACATCATGGCCAACATCCACACGCAGTGCGTGCGCTATGGCAAGCAGGCCGACGGCTATGTGAACTATGTGAAGGGCGCCAATGTGGCTGGCTTCATGAAGGTGGCCAACGCCATGATGGGCCAGGGCATACTCTAAGCCCAGCTGCCAATGGCATTTTGTTTTGAAGATTATTGTTTTTTTACAGTTTGATTCTTTATATCTTTGGCTGGCATCTCGCGTGAGTGAGGTGCCAGCACACTTTTGCGCCTGCGATGGCAGGCCAAGCTCCCGGGCAAAGCTGCACCACGCGAGACTGGAGCTGACTTTTGGAACATTTTTAGTGATATTCGTAGCACTAATTATCGGCGAGGAATTTGGTGAGATGACATTAATTGCATAATTTCGCACCCACAAATTTTTGGCAACGATGAAGATAAGAGCATTTGCACTACTATTGACCATTGCAATCGCAGGATTGGCAGCCGGCGATGCCTGCGTGGCACATGCACAGGGAAGGCCAAGGCCAAGACCCGCCTACCGCACCGTGCCCCGCACACATCACACAAGCAGCAACAGCGGCGGCAACAGCGACACATCCTACAAGGGCTTCCTGGAATTGGGATATGGAGGAGGCGTGGGCACTTATCGGGCCGACCAGCTCGACATACTCACCACGCATGGCGTGACGGTGGGCAACTCTTTGTTCCTGGGCGTCGGCACCGGCGTGAACATACTATATCCCAAGGAGAATGGCAACACCCTTGAGTGGAACATGGGAAACAACTATCCCCACAACGACCACTACAGATACAACAACACATCGGCGGTGATGATTCCGGTGTATGCCGACATAAAGTATAATTTTGGCAGTGGTCAGGTGCGACCGTATATCGACCTTAAAGGCGGAGCGGTGTTTCTTGCCAACAGCAGCCCCGTGAGCATAGGTGATGGCTGGCTCGATGAGCGTGAGGGCATCTACTTCAGTCCCACCGTAGGAATCAACGTGCCCACCTCGAGGCGGGCAGCCATCAACATAGGACTTTGCTACAGCCTGATATCCCAAAAATACTATTACTACGACTTCTACTACGACACATTCTACCGCAGTGATGGAATAGCCCTGCACTCCATAGGCGTGAAAATGTCGATAGAGTGGTGATGGGAAAAAAACAAAGCAAGGACGGAATTTATAATTTCTATAGTTAAAAATTGTCAAGATTATGTTTTAGGGCATAATCTTGACAATTCATTTTATATGCGTTAAGTTAATTTACGGCCAAATGTTAATTCTGCGGTTCAATACAGTGTTATTGGAAGCCAAAAGGAGAAACCAAAAAGCAGGGAAGCAATTGTATCAGTGCTATGATTCGATGGTTCAACCAGTTACACTCAATGTGGCACAAGGCGGCAGCGATATGTGAGCAACTCACAGGCTCAGCACCTGCAAAGTGACACTCCGTAAGTGACACACGGTCGCAAACCGTCGGTTTGTAAGCAGAAGCCGTGATTGTGTTAAAGTTTCATTTTAGGACACCACTTAATAAATAAAACCTTATCTTTGCAGCGAAAAAAGTAATTCGTTGGAAACGAAGCTGAAATACTTACGACTATAGGGAACTTTAGCATTCATATTCATTGTATGCATTATTCATGCAATTCGCCGCAACAGGGAAAGGTGAATTGCGTGATTTCCAACAGCACAATGTTAAGGAGGCCTACGGCGACGGCTCATATATTTTCACCGAAAAAATATGGCTCTACGGCGGAACACGCTAACCCGCGAAACCAACAAAAATAAAGCAAGCCCTGCTCTCACGAGTTGGGCTTGTTTTGTTTTGAATAGAATCTGTATAGAAAAAGTATTATCCAAATATGTGCAAAAGTAGGCATTTTATTTCAACTGTGCAACTATGGGTGCAAGAAAATGCAACAAACGAGCAGATTTTTCACTTTTTGTGGTTTGTTTAGCACTTTTTGCTATGATTTTTTCTATTTTTGCATTCCAAAAAAATGAGCAACATTCATCTATGAACACATCGACAACACACACATTTGGGCATCTCGACAATGGATTCATGCAAAGCACGGGCAAAGATTCGTTTGCCGACAAGGTGTGGATATTCGATACCCTCGACAACGACAGCCACCTGATGAAATATCCACTGAAGCTGCACCTGCCACTCTTTGCGGTGTGTACGAGTGGCAGCGCCACCGTGCACCTCAACCTTGGCCACTATGAAATAAAGCCCGGCAGTCTCATCGCCCTCATGCCCGACAGCACCCTGCAAGGGATAACCCCGGGAGAAGGACTCCATGCCGTATTTCTTGGCGTTGACCTGGGCTTTGCCCGCGAGGTGATGCCCGACATACACGCTCTGCTGCCCGTGATGTGGGGCACGCGCACCAATCCTGTGGTGGAGCTGTGCGGGCACGATGCAAGCTGCCTGTGCCACTTCCACGCCTTCCTTTGGCAGATAATACGCACCGAGGAGGGCTGCTACAAGCGCGAGATGTTGATGAACGTGCTGCGCGCGATGCTCTACAAGCTCATGGAGATTCACCAAGGCGCGAGCCTGCAACACACCAAGCGTTCGCGCAATGAGGAGATATTCTACCGCTTCGTGCACCTTGTGGAGCGCGACTACACTGCGGCACGCACCGTGCAGCACTATGCCGACGAGCTGTGCCTCTCGCCCAAGCACCTTTCCACAGTGGTGAAACTCGTGAGCGGCCTCACCGCCGGCGACTGGATAACCAACTATGTTGTCACCTCGGCCAAGGTGCTGCTGCGCTCCACGGCCAAGCCCATAAGGGAGATTGCCGAGGAGCTGAATTTCCCCAGCCTGTCGTTTTTCGGAAAATACTTCAAGAAGCACACTGCAATGTCGCCGCAGGCCTACCGCAAGCAGCACGACCACTGAGGCCTCGTGTGCTGGTGCTACCGCTGCGGCTTGAATAGCTTGCCACGCAGCCAGGCACGCACCGGCAGGTCGTAGAGCTTGAGGCAAGCCCAAGCCATAGCCACCGACACAACGAAGAGCGACACGCTCACCGCTACGTGAGTGGCAGCCGGAGCATCTTGGTGCGAGCAGGCCCATGCCATTTGCATGTAGATGAGCGGATAGTGAGTGATATAGAGTGGAAATGAAATTTCGCCAAGGAAGCGGCACAGGCCGGCCGTGAGCTTGCTCATATCGTTGCTGCCTGCGCCAATAGCCACAATAAGTGGAAAGAGGGCGATGATGCACACAGCCTCATAGAGTCCGTTGGTCCACTGCACCTCGGCGGTGCCCACAAATGGCATGGCGAGGATCACAGCCACTATAATGGAGCTTGCCACGAAGCCATTCCTCAGCCTTATTACCAAGCCAAGGCGCGAAAGCAGCAGTCCGGCAAAGAAAGGATATAGCAGTCGCGAGAATCCCACATAGAGCTGGTGAGGGTCGAGACTCCAGCCGCCAATCACCGTGTAGGCCAGCTCGCTGCGGCAGGCAAGGAATCCAAAGAGGTCGATATTCATTGTGAGCAGCACCGTGAGCACCGCAAATGCCGCCACACACACGCCCAGCGCAATTTTGCCCAGTCGCCTTATCACCAAGGCATAGAGAATGTTGGCCACATACTCAAAAGCCAGCGACCACGCCGGCCCGTTGAGCGGATAGCCCTCGGCCCAGCCGCGAATGTCGAGGCTGCCGCGGATGGGAATAAGCAGGCAACCCAGCAGCATCACCAGTGCCACTTTATGCCACGGCGTCGGTGCAATAATTGGAAATGCCTCGCAACTGCCAAAGTAGTAGAGCAGCCCGCCAATCACAGATCCAAGCAGCAACATGGGGTGCAGGCGAATGAGGCGTCGCTTCGCAAATGCGCCGAGCGACATGCTCTGCCAGCGGTCGTCGTAGGCATAGCCAATCACGAAGCCCGAGAGCACAAAGAAGAAATCCACAGCAAGGTAGCCATGATTGATAATCTGAGTGATATGACCACCCGAGTAAGTTTCAAACAAGTGGAACGCCACCACCATCATTGCAGCCACGCCGCGCAGCCCGTCGAGCACCTCATACCGAGGCTTCGACTCCAAATAAACGCTTCTCTCCATTCCAGATAATCCAGTAAAAAAAATGATGAATGTGCAAAAGTAATCAAAAATTTGTGCAAATCGAGTGCGTAGCGTCGTCAAAAATGTATTTTTTGCACTATGCCGAGATTAGCTACGGTTTAGCGGGTGACGAAGCTCTTGGCGCTCCACTTCATGCTCCACCAGCGGCGCACGAAGATGGCACCGCGAATGTTCTCGTCGAGGGTGAAGGCAGCCCACATGCCCAGTATGCCCATACCGGCCCACACGCCGGCAATGTAGCCGCCCGCCACTGCCACGCTCCACATCACTATGAGGCCCACATAGAAGGGATAGTTAACGTCGCCGGCTGCTCGCAGCGCGTTGGTGGCGAAGATGTTGATGGGGCGGCCTATCTCCAGCGCCACATCAATCCACAATATGGCGCAGCCAAGATGTCTTATGGTGGGATTGTCGGTGAGCACGCCGAAGATATAAGGCCCGGCAAGCGCCAGCAGCACCGAGAAGCAAAGCGTGTAGCCCACCGACTTTTTCATCACATACTTTCCAAGCAGGAATGCAGCGCGTGTGCGTCCGCGCCCCACATAGTGGCCTATACATATTGCTCCGCCCTGGGCTATGGAGATGCAGAAGAGATACACAAACATTATCATGTTCACGCAATATGTGCGTGTGGCAAGGGCATCCACTCCAAGCATATTGATGAAGTAGGTGATTACAATCTGCGATGAGCTGTAGCTCGCCTGCTCGCCTGCCGAGGGCAGCCCAATCTGCATGAGCTTCTTCAGCTCCCGCCACGGGAAAGGACGGAAATTCTGCGCATGGAAGTGTGGGATGAGCTTCTTGCGCACCACTATGAATAGCAGCACCATAGCCACACCGCGGCAGGTGGCTGTGGAGATAGCCGCTCCGGTCACACCAAGAGCCGGGAAGCCGAAGCGACCGAAGATGAGCGAGTAGTTGCCCACAATGTTGAGAATGTTGATAACCAGCGTCACCAGCATGGGATACACCGCCTTGTCGGCACTGCGCAGGGCTGCCGAGAGCGTCATAGAGAGTGCTTGGAAGAACGCAAACGCCCCTACGATGCGCAGGTAGCTCGACCCGTCGGGCATTAGCTCGGGAGCAAGCCCCATCCAGCCCAGAACTGTCTCGTCGCCAAAATAGAGAAATGCGCTTATTGCGAAGCCAAGCACGAGATTCACTATAAGCGACACGCCCACCACTTTCTCAACCTTGGCATTGAGTCCGGCACCGATATATTGCGAGCAAAGCACCGACGTGCCAAGGTTAATCACCTCAAACACAAGGAAGCAGAACATCACAATCTGGTTCACAAGCCCCACGGCTGCCACACTGCCGTCGCTGTGCCTCGACAGCATAAACGTGTCCACCGCTCCCAGCATCATCACCAGCAGCACTTCAAGAAAAATAGGAATTGCGAGCCGTGCAAGCGTGCTCTTCACACCGTCGCCACCCAGACTGCGACGCAATCCACCCAGCCACCTCATGCTGGGCATCTTTTGAACTTTGATTATCATCCTTAATATCTCAAAAAACCTAAAACAAAAATCTGCTGCAAAGATACAGCAAGCCGAGCGCACCGCAAAAATAAAAAACATGAAGTTTTTGAATTTTCGGAGGCTCAGACCTATTTATTGAAAGTTCCGGCATACGAGTGGAGAGCTATCAATATGCGCGTGAATGTCATGCTGCCTTGCGACGGCGGGTGCGGCGGCGATCGAAAGCATGCACTATCTCGCCAATGAGAAGCACCGGCGAGGTGGCTGCGATGATAATTATCCAGTCGGTCAGCTTCAGTCCGCTCTCGGTGGCGCTGTGATACACGCTGAACATCTGTCCACCAAATTCCACAATCAGTATTTGCCCCACGAATATCATGAGCAGCGTAGAGAAAAACACTTTGCTCTCGCTTATCTTCCAGAAAGCTGAGTGCCCACTGGCAAACGACTTGGCATTAAACAAATTCCAGAATTGCAGGAACACAAACACGGTGAAGAAGATAGTGTGGTCGTAGAGCGTGATTTCATCGCTTGGCGAGTAGTGGAAATCGAAGAATGCACCAAGGAAACCACTCATTGAGAACTCGCTGAGCGAGGCTATGTGGCATTGCTTGAGATATTGCATCAGCCCGAAGAGCAAGAGCGTGAAGCCTATTCCAATTCCGCCAATGAAGCACATCATCCGACGGCTCACAATGAAGTCGGTGCGGCGGCGAGGCTTGTGGGCCATCACCTCCTCGCTTGGTGGGAGCGATGCAAGGGCAAGGGCGGCAAATGTGTCCATAATGAGGTTCACCCACAGCATCTGCGTGACTGTGAGAGGCGACTGGTAGCTCATAAAGGCTCCGATGCCCACAATCACACACGCCACCACATTCACGGTGAGCTGGAAGAGGATGAAGCGCTGAATATTCTGATAGAGCGAGCGTCCCCACATCACCGCCTTGGTGATTGAGGTGAAACTATTGTCCATGATGGTGATGTCGCTGGCCTCCTTGGCCACCGAAGTGCCATCGCCCATCGAGAGCCCCACCTGGGCGGCATTGAGGGCGGGTGCGTCGTTGGTTCCGTCGCCTGTCACGGCCACCACCTCGCCTTGCTGCTGGAGCAGGTTCACAAGGCGCGACTTGTCGCCGGGGCGTGCTCGCGACATAATCTTGATTTCGCGTGCCCGGCGGGCGGCCTCGTCGTTGCTCAGGGCAGCAAACTCGGGGCCGGTGATAATGCTTCGGTCGGTGTCGGCGTCGGTCCACAGTCCTACCTGCCGGCCAATCTCGCGTGCAGTGCTGGGAGTGTCGCCGGTTACGATTTTCACCTTTATTCCGGCCTCGATGCAGTCGCCAATGGCATCGGGAACATCTTCGCGCACCGGGTCGCTAATTGCCACAATTCCGGTGAAGCGCAGGTCGCACTGCACGAGCTTACCGTCGGCAATGGGCATCTCTCCATCCTTGAGAATGCAGCGGGCAAAGCCTAAAGTGCGCATCGCCTTGGCCTGATAGCGGGCGAGCGATTCCTTGATGTGATTCTCGGCGACATTGCCTGTGACAGATTCACACATGGCATACACAATCTCGGGAGCGCCTTTCACATAGAGCACGTTGCAGCCAAGTTCCTTGCTGCGTATCACGGTGGCCATATACTTGCGTTCGGTGGAGAAAGGCACCTGAGCCAGCACCTCGCATTGCTTGCGAATCTCAAGATAGTCGCAGCCTGCATCGCGGAGCCACAGCAACAGCGCACCCTCGGTGGGATTTCCCAGAGCAACGGGCTTCTCGGGCACCGAGCAATCGAGGAATGCCGTGGAATTGCACGATATGGCCTCACTAATAATGCGGCTCTCCTCGTCGTCGGGAGCGAGGCGACAATGCTCACGGAGCCCAAAGAACTGTGCCTCCCACACCTGCATGCGGTTTTGAGTGAGCGTTCCGGTCTTGTCGGTGCAAATTATGGTTGTGGCACCCATGGTCTCACAGGCGTGCATCTTGCGCACCAGATTGTTGCTCTGGAGCATTCGGCGCATGCTCAGAGCGAGGCTCAGGGTGACGCTCATGGGCAGCCCCTCGGGCACCGACACCACGATAAGCGTCACGGCAAGCATTACCGTGACCATGGCATAGTTGATGAATTGCACACTCACGAGGTCGTGAGCCGAGTAGTCGAAAATAGCCAGACGGCCTACCACGATAAGAGCGCCCACGATGTAGCTGCCATAGGAAATCATCTTGCCAAGGCGGTCGAACTGCTGCATGAGTGGCGTCTTGATGGTATTCTCAATCTGCGCCTCCACATACACCTTGCCATACTCTGTGCCATCGCCCACAGCCTCCACGCGCATCACGCCATGCCCCTCGGTCACGGTAGTTCCTCGCAGCATCATATTAGTGGGATAGGTGGCGTCTTTCTTGAAATGAGCCTCGATGTGGCTTTTCTTTATTACAGGCTCTCCGGTGAGAGTGCTCTCGTTCACGCTCAGTGTCATCGAGTCGAGCAAGAGTCCGTCGGCAGGCACTTCGTCGCCGGTTTCGAGAATCACGATGTCGCCCACCACCACATCCTTTCGTGGCACCGGAGTGATGTTGCCATTGCGAAGCACCTTCACCGGCACGTCGTCGTTCACCTTATTGAGCATCTCAAATTTTTTGTTGGCATTCACCTCCACAATGAAACCCACCAGCGTGGCCAGCGTGATGGCAATGAAAATGCCAAGCGGCTCGAGAAACACCGTGGCCGGCTCGCCGAGAGCCAGCACCTCGTAGCACGAAATGCCAATTGACAGCACCAGTGCCACAAGCAGAATCTTGATTAGTGGGTCATTGAATTTCTCCAGAAATTGCGACCACAGCGAAGCCTTCTCGGGTGGGGTGAGCACATTTGCGCCATGCGCGCGGCGGCTCTCCTCAACCTGGGATGCCGACAGTCCTTTAAGAGTCTTTAAGTCAATCATAATTTAGCTTTGCATAATAATACAGTGACTATGGACGTATTATTATAGCCACAAAAAAGATGTTGTTTTTTATAAATTACAAAGATGCAATCTCTTCGGCCGACAAATCAGTGGTTTTCCGGATAGTTGCCACATCCATACCCATAGCTTTGAGCTTGCGAGCGATAGCTACCGATTTCTGACGCTCGCCCTCGGCGCGGCCTATCTCTATGCCTTCCTCACGGCCTATCTCAATGCCTTCCTCACGGCCTATCTCTATGCCCTCGGCACGGCCTTCATCACGTCCCTCGGCGCGAGAGGTGGCAAGGGCGTCGTTCTGCGAGACTATTATGTCGATGTTGCGCTCGTAGGCCTTGCGCTCGGCCTCGCTCATTGATAGATAAAGGAGCTTCTCGCGGGCTTCCTGCAAGCCGGGAGTGGTGGTGGTGTCGCTGATTCGGTTATTCTTGAGGTAGTCGAGCCACTCCTCGAGCGGGGTTCGCGCCACGCTGTTGAACTCATTCACGCGGATTATGAAATATTCGGGGAAAATGTCGCCCGGCACGCGCAACTTCAGCTCGTTCATCTCCTTTGTGTTCACCTCCAGCAAGTCGCCGGTGTGCACGCCACGAAATTCTGTCTTGCCGTGGTAGAGGTAGTCACTGCCTCGGCCAAGGTCGAAATAGATTATGTTGATGGAATAGACCTTCTTCACATGTCCGTAGCCATCGCCCAGAGAAATGTGCTCGGTGATGGCCTTCGACACGCCATAGAGCATACGTTGCAGATAGTAAATTTGTCGCGTGAGCTGCACCTCCACAATGATTATCTCTCCCTTGCTGTTGAGCGCCTTTATATCCACGCGGTTGAACTTGTCGTAGTCGTGCTCCTGGTTCCCCTCGCTCTCAAGTATCTCACTGATTGTAATTTTCTCGCCAAGCAGCACAGTAATAAGCCCTTCGAGCACGGCAAAGTTAGCCTTGTCGCGCAGTATGCGCTTCACAGCCCAGTCGAATCGGATATATTTGTTGTTCACCTCCATAATGTCCTGAATTTCTTCATTTCAATTGCAAATTTACTCAATTTCAATTAAAACGGAAAATGTAACCGCAAAGTTTTAGGAATTTTGGGCTACACGTTATATATTTGCAGTATCAAATGTGAGTGAAGACTATGAAACGCTATGCAGCCATACTACTAATACTTGCCGTGCAACTCGCATCGCTTCAGGCAACGGCACAGGAAGGCAAGACCAATATGGAAGCCAAAGACTCAGGTGTGAGCGCCACATGGCAGGGCACTGTGAATGGGAGAGTGGTGCCACCGAATTCCTTTGCCACAATACCATTTCTCAATGTCACGGCAGCCGATTTCGCCACGCAGCTCAACACGGCCTCATCGCTGCACACATCCTCCTTCGAGCCACTGTGGGAAGGAGGAATGGCATTTGGCTCGGGCTACGACACATCGCTGCCCGGGCTGGGCAACTTGCGCAGCGCGACCATAGGCTTGACACAGCGTGTGGGGCGCTTCACCATTACCGGTGCCATGTCTGGCTATAAATACCACATAAACCGCAATGCCTACAACGATTTTGGCATAAACGGGCAGCTAACCTACGACATCAACGAGCACTGGAGTGTGAGCGTATGGGGCAATTACTCGCGCCACAACATCTACGACACTCCAGCCGCCATGCCATATCTCAACTTTTCATGCTTTGGTGGCGCGGTGCACTACAACAGTGGCTCCGTATTTGGAGCAGAGCTTGGGGTGAGGCGCGTGTTCGACCCTGCGCTCAACCGCTGGCAGACAGTGCCAGTGCTTGCCCCAACGGTGAACATTGGCGGATGCGCCGTGGGTGTGGATGTGGGCGGACTGCTCCACGGCCTGATTGAAGGCAACCACGGTGACCGCCCCATGCCGCCCATGCCCAATCCAAACGAGCAAAAGGGCTATGGCAGCATCCCCGGCAGCGGGCCACACATGCTTCCAGCCCGTGCCGTTAAGCCCAAGTGACAGCAGACAAGGCACTATTGAGGGATATGCGACTGACGTAATGGCAGTTTTTCTGTCCTATTTGGCAGTTGGCACAACTATTGCTCTTTCTCATGGCGAGCGATGCTCCCCCGGAGGGGCGAAGCTCACAAAGATTTTTTTATTAACTTTTGAATAATAACAAAAAAACAAATACAACTATGGGAAAGATTATTGGAATTGAC
>JAQXTJ010000010.1 GCA_029219425.1 Bacteroidales bacterium | reverse complement strand
AGTAGTAGTGCAGGGTGGAGGCAAGCAGCGACTTTCCAAACCTCCTCGGGCGGCTCAGAAACACATACTGACTACCCTTATGTGTCATCTCATACACCTGCCGTGTCTTATCCACATAAAGGAAATCATTTTTGATGATTTTCTCAAAATCCTGAATGCCAATAGGGCATTCTTTCAACTGCTTCTTCTCCATAGTAGTAGCGTTTTAGCTTTCAATGACAAAGTTACAACAAATGAGAGCAAAGTCAAAATAAAATCTCAGATTTTAATTTTGGATTTGCCGAGTGCTGCCGAGTGCAGGGGTAATTTCGAAAAAAAACCTACAAGGTTTGGAAATGTGCGATTTGTTTCCTACTTTTGCGTACTGTTTCAACAGCGTTTTACCATTTGTAACCATTTTTTAAGACCGGAATTTCGATATGAACAAACGTATAAATCTCGAGGACGTCACAAGCGACCTTCGCTACCTCAACCTGCTTGCCCGAAATTTTCCAAACATCGCCGCCGCAAGCACCGAAATCATAAATCTTGAGGCCATCCTCAATCTCCCAAAGGGAACCGAGCACTTTCTGGCCGACCTCCATGGCGAGTTCAAGGCTTTCCAGCATGTGCTGCGCAATGCCTCGGGCGCAATCAAGCGCAAGGTGAAGGAAATCTTTGGCGAGACACTGGGATTGCGCGAGCAAAAGGAGCTTTGCACCCTCATCTACTATCCCGAGCTGAAACTCGACCTCGTGAAGCGCGAGACGCCCGCCGATGAGCTCGAGGACTGGTACTTCATCACACTCAACCGCCTGGTGATGGTGTGCCGAAACGTGTCGTCGAAATACACCCGCTCTAAGGTGCGCAAGGCCCTGCCAAGCGACTTCTCCTACATAATTCAGGAGCTGCTACACGAGAGTTCTATCGACACCAACAAGCAAGCATACGTGGAAGTGATTGTGCGCACCATTATCTCCACCGACCGCGCCGATGAGTTCATCATCTCAATTTGCAACCTCATTCAGCAGCTCGCAATCGACACGCTCCACATCCTCGGCGACGTGTTCGACCGCGGCCCGCACCCCGACAAGATTATGGATATCCTCTGCGACTACCACAACTTCGACGTGCAGTGGGGCAACCACGACATCCTGTGGATGGGCGCAGCCGCAGGCAACGACTGCTGCATTGCCAATGTGCTTCGCATAGCCCTGCGATATGGCAACCAGGCCGTGCTCGAGGATGGCTACGGTATCAACCTCCTGCCCCTCGCAACTTTTGCACTCGAGACCTACGCCGACGACCCTTGCACCATGTTCATGCCCAAAGTGAACCGCCTCGAGATTGGCATGAGCGAAAAGACGATGCACATGATTGCTCAGTGGCACAAGGCTATTTCGGTAATCCAGTTTAAGCTCGAGGCTGCCACCATTAAGCGCCGGCCCGACTTCGAGATGGACGACCGACTGCTTCTGCACCATGTAGATTTCGAGAAGCATGTGTTCGTGCTCGACGGCAAGGAATATGAGATGACCGACTGCAACTTCCCCACCGTAGATCCCGCCGACCCCTACCGCCTCACCCCCGAGGAGCAGGACATCGTGACAAAGCTCCACAACTCATTCATTAGCAGCGAGAAGCTACAGAAGCACATCAATTGCCTCTTCCGCAACGGCTGCATCTATGCCGTCACCAATAGCAACCTCCTCTTCCACGCCTCCGTGCCACTCAATGCCGACGGCTCCCTCAAAGAAGTCACCATTGGCGGCGAGAGCTTCAAGGGCAAGGAACTCCTCCACAAAGCCGGAACCATTATCCGCGATGCCTATTTTGGCACTCACGACGAAGAGGCGCACCGCTTCGCCATCGACTATGTGTGGTATCTGTGGTGCGGAAAGAACTCCCCTGCCTTCGACAAGGACAAAATGGCAACCTTCGAGCGCTACTTCCTCAAGGACAAGGAAACACATAAGGAAATCAAGGGACACTACTACAACTTGCGCGACAACGAAGCCGTGTGCGATATGCTCCTCGATGAATTTGGCGTGACCGGAACCCACCGCCACATCATCAACGGACATGTGCCTGTGAAGACTATAAAGGGCGAAAGCCCCATCAAGGCCAACGGAAAGATGATGGTGATCGACGGCGGTTTCTCCAAAGCCTACCAGCCCGAGACCGGAATCGCAGGCTACACCCTCGTGTTCCACTCTCGAGGTTTCCAGCTCGTGCAGCACGAGCCTTTCACCTCAATCACAAAGGCCGTAGCCGAGGGGCAGGACATCAAATCCACCGTGCAGCTCGTGGAAATGAGCTCCAAGCGCATGATGGTGAAGGACACCGATCTGGGCCGTGTGCTCGAGCATCAGGTGGAAGACCTCCAGAAGCTCCTCTACGCCTACCATTGTGGCCTCATCAAAGAGCGCGACTCAGGCAGCAGCCTCATCAAGCTCAAGAAATAGCACACACGCCCGCTGCATCGTCCCGAATTTAGCTGATTATCATCTATTTATCTATGCACGCGGCCGACGCATCGGCAACTACATACAGACCAACGTCACCCTACTCACCCCCGAGTGGTGCCGGTTCTTCAAGGAAAATGGCTTCCTGGTGGGAGTGAGCATCGACGGGCCGGAGGAGTTTCACGACGAATATCGCCGCTCGGCAACAAATCAGCCCACCTTCTACAAGGTGATGCGTGGTATCGACCTGCTCAACAAATATGGCGTGGAATGGAACGCCCCAGCCAACGTGATGCAGCAAATGTTCCCCTGAACAACGTAGGCATCGCCCACACACCAATTCAAAAGAACGGAATGTAATCGGTTTTGTTAGAAAAATATAAGTGTGGGTATTTGACTTTTTATTAAAAACGTTGCCATTGCACTCGATTTGCACTATCTTTGCAAAAAAACAAAAAGTGGCATAGGATTATGGAAGAGATGGAAGCAGGCAAGAATCGAAAGAGGATTCCCTATGGGATGATGAACTTCGTGGCAGTGCGCGACGACGACTGCTACTATGTAGATAAGACGCGGTTTATTGAGAAGGTGGAGAATGCCAATAAGTTCTTCTTCTTTATCCGTCCGCGCCGCTTCGGCAAGAGCCTCACTATGTCGATGCTCCAGCACTACTACGACGTGAACCAGGCTGACAAGTTTGAACACCTTTATGGCGACCTCTACATCGGCAAGCACCCCACGCCCCTGCGCAACAAGTTTCTGGTCATCCACCTCAATTTTGCCGTCATTGATGCCGAGCTGGGCAACTACCGCAGCTCCCTCGACTCGCATTGCGCCACGGCATTCAATTTTTTCTGCGATGTATATGAGCAGTATCTTCCCAAGGGGCTCAAAGAGAAAATGAATGTAATGGATGGCTGTGTGAAACAGCTCGATTTCATCTGCAAGGAGGTGGCTAAAACCAATGCGAAGATTTATCTTTTCATCGACGAATACGACCACTTCACCAACAATATTCTCTCCGATGCCGCACGCCTCGATGAATACAAGAGCGAAACCCACGGCACGGGCTATCTGCGCACGTTTTTCGACACGATAAAGTCGGGCA
>JAQXTJ010000009.1 GCA_029219425.1 Bacteroidales bacterium | reverse complement strand
CTCTCAAGGCACTGCTCCTCGGTGAAGTCGCGCAGCAGCAGCTCATATATCATGAGGTTGTTCTTGTCGGGGGCATTGAAGTCGGTCACTTGCCACCGGTATCCGTCGCCATTGCCCTGGAACACTGCTATGGGGAAAGTACCCACCTTGTCGGTTGGGAAGGGCTTAAGGTTGGGATAGCGGGTATAGCCCTCATTGATCCACTTGTCGTTCCACGGGTCGAGAATGAGCTTTGCGTAGGGGTCGGCCACGCAGATTTCATCATCCACGATGAAGTAGTAGCCATACTGGCGGTCCATGTCGAGCGTTCCGGCAGGCAGGGTGAGCCAGAAGTAGCGGTTGCCCTGGTAGTTCATCACGCCGGTGTTTTTCACGCGGTAGTTGTCCCACTCTCCCACGAGAATCACATTGCTCTTGCCCGGGGCATAGAGGCAGAAGGTGACGCTGCCGTCGGCATTCTTGTTGGCGCCCTGTAGGAGTGTGCCGGGATATTCGGCGGCAACCGAGCTGGAGCGGTGGCAGATGGCGATGGTGTCGAGCACCGTCTGGCCACCGGCCTCGGCCTTGGCAATCACGTCGTAGTCGCCCACGGCAAAGTTGTAGCTCTTGGTGAGCGTGGTGGAGTTGCTTGCCGTGGCAATGGCGGCAGTGTTGATGTCATTGATGTAGAGGCTCAGGCTTGCGCTCTGGGTGGAATTGACGGTTAGCGACACGTTGCTGTTGGCATCAGTCACCACACCGCTCGGTGCAGAGCTTGAGAGCGACACCGAGAGGCCGTCGGGGTGCACCTCAAGGAAGATGTCGCTGCTGCCGGCAGCCTTTCCCTCCTTCGAGCCATCGGAATTGCGGAACACGAAAGCAAGTTTCTTCACCGTTTCGCCGCTGTTGAGGCTGTAATAAGTCTTGAGGTCGCCCACACTGAGCTTCCACAGGTCGGCGCTCACCATGGTCAGCTTATACTTCGCGCTGTTGTCGCCCCACTTGGAAGCGTGCTTCCAGTCGGAGTCGGAGTTGCTTTCCGAGGTGATGACACCGGTGTGTGCATACACGTCGCCGGTGTAGCCCTTCAGCCCGGCTGTTCCCTCTGCGGCATTGTAATAAATCACAATGTTCTTGGAACTTTGCTGCACGATAGCCGGATCGGAATAGACTATCTCGGCAGAGAAACCGGCGAGACTGCACAGCAGCATTATCGCCAGCATCAAGGAATGTGAGAGTTGTTTCATAATCACTTGCAAAATGGGTTTGTTTTTTTTGAAGGTAAATAATAATATTAATGATAATCATAGGTATCCTTGTTTCAAGGATTTTGCAAATATAGCACAAAAAAGCCATAATTCAAAATTTATTTAAGCCCACGCCATTCACTTCACAGCTTGTTGGGGTGGATGTGGCCCAGGTCGTAGTGCTGTGGGTGGATGAAGGCGTTGAGAGCCTCGGCCGGGTCGTCCTTCTTCATGAAGTTCTCGCCTATGAGGAAGCCATTGTAGCCTATGGCACGCAGGCGGTGCAGGTGATTGTGAGAGCAGATGCCGCTCATGGCTATGCGCATGAAGCCTGCCGGCAGGCGGCCTATGAGGTTGTAGCAATTCTCCTCGTTCACGGCAAAGTTGCTTAGGTTGCGGTTGTTCACGCCCACTATGTCGGTGCAAGCCGGTATCTTGGATAAGTCGCGCTCCGAGCCAATCTCCACCAGCACCTCCATGCACAGGTCGTGGGCCACCACCATCATCACCTCCATCTCCTCGAGGGTGAGCAGCGCGGCGCTCAGCACCACGGCATCAGCGCCCCACACGCGCGACTCGGCAATCTGGTACTTATCCACCATGATGTCGCCGCGCAGCAGAGGCAGCCTCACCCTCTGTCGCGCCACGGCGAGGTCGGTGAGCGAGCCGCCAAAGAAGCGGGAGTCGGTCACTATGGAGCACGCTGCCGCGCCATAGCGGGCGTAGCCCTCCACCACACTTGCCACGTCGGCATGCTGGTTGATGCTGCCGCGCAAGGGGGAGCGTCGCTTAAATTCGGCAATCACTCCACTGTAGTTGCCACGCAGCGCCCCCTTGAGCGAGAGCGGCTGCCGCTTGGCCTGCCGGGCAAGCTGGAACAATCGGTCCTCGCTCACGATGAGCTTCATTGCCTCCACTTCGCGTCGCTTGTTGCCTGTGATTTCGTCGATGATGTTCATAGAGTGTCTTTTTCTTGTCCTATATGTGAAGCAGGTCGCGGTAGATGTCGAAGGCGGAGCGCAGGTCGTCGTCTGTGGCGCTGATATTGATTCTCACATCGCCCACGCCGGCCAGCAGGGTGAAATTGAGCTCGCCATGCTCACTCTTCTTGTCGTGCCGCATGAGGGCGAGCAAGGCATCGTAGTCCTTGCAGGTGATATGGTAGGCTCCGTAGTTCTCGAGCACGAATTGTGCATACTCCTGCACCTGCGTGCCGGGAAAGCCACACAGCATGTTGGAGAGCGTTAGCTCCACCACCATGCCCCACGCCACGGCATGGCCGTGAGGAATGGGACTCTTGTGGCTCATTGCATAGCTCTCGAAGGCGTGCCCCACGGTGTGCCCCAGGTTGAGGGCGCGGCGCAGTCCGTGCTCCTGCGGGTCTTGACGCACTATCTCGGCCTTCACCTCCACCGACTCGCGCAGGAGCGTGAGCAGATGTTCATAGTCGCGGCTCTCAAAGTCGTAGGCAAGGAGGCGGTTGTAGGTGTCGGAGCCTTTGAGCAGGCCGTGCTTCAGCATCTCGGCGAAGCCCGACTTCACCTCGGCCAGTGGCAAGGTGGAGAAAAAGCAGGTGGAGATAATCACGGCATCGGCCTCGCTGAAAACGCCAATCTCATTCTTCAGCCCACGGTAGTTCACGCCCGTCTTTCCGCCCACGGCGGCATCCACGGCGCTGAGCAGAGTGGTGGGCACATTGATGAAGCGAATGCCGCGCTTGAAGGTGGAAGCGGCAAATCCGCCCAGGTCAGTCACCATGCCGCCACCAAGGTTAAGCAGCACCGACTTGCGCGTGCCGCCTCCTGCCACCAGCTCGCGCCACACCTCGCCGGCGGCCTCGATGGTCTTGTTCATGTCGCCGGCCTTGATGGTGATTTTGTCAGCTCCGGCAATGTGCTCATTGCCGGCAAGGCGCGGCAGCACAAAGTGGGCCGTGTTGGTGTCGGTGAGCACAAACAGGCGGTTGTAGTCGATGCCGTCGAGAGCCTCATTGATGGCTGCCGGCACATCGTTGGTGAAGATGATTCGTTGGTTGTGTTCCATAATTCTGAGAGATATATGCAATTATGCGTTTCTATTCCACTGTGATGCTGCGTAAAGCATCGAGAAGCTGCGGCAGGGCTTCGGCAAACTCGGGCATGGAGCCATACACCAGGTCGGCGCCGCTCTCCTCAAGCCGCTCGCGGGGAATGGGGCCGGTGGTTACGGCCACGGTGAAGCACCCTGCCGCCTTGCCGGCCTGCACGCCAAGGGGCGCGTTCTCTATCACCATGCACTCGGTGGCTGTGCAGCCTGCCATCTCCATGCCACGCAGGTAAGGCTCGGGGTGTGGCTTGCCGTGGGTCACATTGTGGGCGGTGACGCGCTTGCCGGGCAAGAAGATGCCGGGATAGTCGCGGTCGAGGCGGTCGAGCACCGACTGCTGTCCCGAGCCGGTGACGAGCACGCGACAAATGCCGCTGTCGCGCAGCGTGGCGAGCATGCGTCCGGCTCCGGGCATCATCACCGGAGCGCCAAGCTCGGTGAAATACTTCGCCTTGCGGGCATAAAGCTCGCGTGCCTCATCGGGAGTGGCCGGGTGGCCGTAGGCACGGTTGAAGAGGATGTCGATAGTGGCCGCACCCGTCATGCCCTCATAGAGATAGAATTCATCGCGGCAGCAGCCTATGCCCATCTCCGTGGCCATGCGGTACCATGCCGTAGTGTGGTTGCGCATGGAGTCGTAGAGCACACCATCCATGTCGATAAGCGCGGCTTTAAGGTCGAGGCTGCGCACTCCTGCCACAGCCAGGTAGTTCCTTATGGCGTCGTTCACATTCATCACTAATAAAACAATAATAAAAGCAGCAAATATGTTCATCTAATTGCTGCAAAAGTTACATACCGGATGCAAAATTACTACATATTCCCCACTGTAGCAACCTCATCTCACTAAATTTCCCACGAAAAATCACACTGCAAGCACACAAGTCAGTCGCTGGTGAGGAGAGTGTGCATGAATTGCCATATCACCACTATGGTTGCGGCAAAGAGAGAGGCAAGTGTGACCACATCGCGCACCAGTATCACCTCCAGATTAAGGTTTTTAAGAAAATAGGCCCAGCCGCCAAGGCACAGCACCAGTGCCACTGCAAAGGCTGCCGTGAGCAGCCACTGCATGTCGCGATGTTGCTTTTCGGGGAGGCGGTTCATCACCTTGCGGGTGAACCACTCATTGCGCCCGGCCTCGGGCAGTTGCTCCTTGAGCATGCGTGCCAGTTCTATGTCGTCGTCGTTGTTGCGTTTCATTTCGGTTGCAAATTTAATTGTTCTAATCTAAAAACACAAATAAAAGAATCATCGCTTCATCACCTTGGCGAGTTTCGCCTTGGAGCGGCTCAGGTAGGATTTCACTGTGCCTTCGGGCAGACCGGTGATTTCCACAATCCTCTTCAGTGGAAGATCCTGAATGTAGAAGAGCACGACGAGGGTGCGCTCGGTGTCGCTGAGCACGCGCATGCACCGCCACACGTCGATGCGGGCATCCACGCTGTCGGTGGCCGAGTAGCAGCAGTCGCCGGTGGAGTCGTAGCAGTCGGCGTCGGAGTTCTCATCGAGGCCATCGGGGAGTTGTGCCTCGTGCTGCGTCTTGCGCTGCCAGGAGCAGAACTCATTGTAGGCTATGCGGTAGAGCCAGGTGCCAAACCGTGCCACACCACGGAAAGAGCGCACGTTGAGATAGGCCTTGAGAAAGGTTTCTTGAGCAAGGTCGTCACTCAAGGCCTCATCGCCAAGAGTGAGGTTGAGGAAGAACCTTCGCACCTGGGGCTGGTAGGCCTCAACGAGTGCGCCAAATGCACGCCGGTCGTCGCCAAGCGTGCATCGGGCAATCAGCTTGAGTTCTTCTATTTTGCTCAACACTGTGCTCATCGTTTCTATCTTTAATTATTATTAATTACCAACGCGGCTGAGGTTTCACAATCTCAGGCATTGTCTGTAGTTGAATTATTGGAAGCTATTCCGTCGTTGAATGGCGGCGGTGTTACGGGTTGCTGTGGCGTGGGTTGTTGCTGTGGAGCTTGTGGCACTGCCGGCACGCGGGTGTCGAAGTAGGCAATCGCCAGCTTAGCGGCTGCTATGATGAGGAAAATGAAGCCTATGGCAGCGAAGAATTCCTCTTGAATCATAAATGCAAAAGCAAGGAAGCAGAGTCCTATCACACCCATCTTGAATCCCGAGCGGGCGCCACGGTGCCAGCGCATGCGGGCAAACACGTCGTCGTAGCAGTTGTTGTTGGTTGTCGATTGCTGTGGCGCTTCGGGCTGCTGCGGTGCATTAGGCTGCTGCGGCATCACAGGAGGCACTGGCATCACGGGCACTTGGTTCACCACGGTGGTGTTGCCATAGAAGCTGTCGGGCAGTGTGTAGCCATTCTCGATAGCCTTCTCAACGATGCGGTATTTGGCGCGGCGGCGCATATACACGGCTATGAGCGAGAAAATCACTATTAGAAGAATAGTGCCAAACACAATTGCGGTAATTGCCGTGATAAACACTTTCTCCTTGGTGGCATTCATGTAGCGGATATTCGCCAATGCAATTTCTTTTTGGTCGGTTTCATCGTTGGTCGCCGCATCTGTTTCGGCTATTGCAGCATCGGCAATAGCGATGGCATTGTCGATGATGGTGTCGCCGAGGCGGTTGTTGATTTTGCCAGCCAGTTCCTGTAGCTTGCCCATAGAGATAGTCACGGTGTCCTTGCCATTGACCACCACCATGCTGTCGCCTTTAATCTGAAGGCTCGCGTTGTCGGCCTGAGCCGAGAATGATGAGAGCAGGGAAATCACTGCAATCACAATTGAGAGAATTACTTGTTTCATATAGCTTTTTTGTTTATTATTTAATTTGTCATGGTGTGAGAGGCACTCTCTTTGTAGCCTCTACACACATTTGATGCACTACCGGCGCAGAAAGTTGCACCGGCACGAAAAAAAAATCACATTTCGTGCGAGAAAAAAACTATCGGAGGCTTGGCAGCTCGATGCGGAAAGTGGTGCCGCGGCCGGACTCACTCTCCTTCACATAGATGCGTCCGCCGTGATACTCCTCAATGATGCGCTTCACCAGCGTCAGGCCCAGGCCCCAGCCGCGCTTCTTGGTGGTGTAGCCGGGGTTGAACACCGTCTTGAAATTCTTGTGAGGTATGCCCTTGCCCGTGTCGCGCACGTCGATAAGCACCATGCGGCGGCCATCGTCGGGGTGCACGGTCACATCAATGCTTCCCTCGCCCTGCATCGCATCGACGGCATTCTTGGTGAGATTCTCCATCACCCAAGCAAAGAGCGACTGGCACAGCATCACTCCACACTCATCCTGTGGCAAGTGCAGAGTGAGGCGCACGCGCTGCGAGATGCGCGAGCGCATATACTCGAGTGCGTCGGTCACGGCCTGGTTCACGAATGCCAGCTCCAGCTCGGGCTTTGAGCCAATCTTGGAGAAGCGGTCGGCAATCATCGAGAGCCGGTGCACGTCCTTGTCCATATCCTTCACCACATCTTTGTCCACGCCCGTAGCCTCAAGAAATTGCACCCAGCCCACAAGCGACGAGATGGGCGTGCCGAGCTGGTGAGCCGTTTCCTTCGACAGTCCCACCCACACCTTGTTCTGCTCGGCCTTCTTCACGCTTATTAGCGCGAAATACACAATCACCACAAACACCACGAGCACGGCAAGCTGAATGTAGGGGAAATAGGCCAGACGCCGCAGCACGGTAGAGTCCTCGTAGTAGAGATGCTGCACGGTGGCAGAGTCGATGTTGATGGAAATGTGGTTGGTGGAGCCGCGAAGGCGCAATAGCTTCTTTTCGAGGAAAGCCTTGTTGGCCGGAGAGATTTCGTAGGGCGAGAGGCTGTCAACCGGCTCAGGCAGACGGAAGTTGCGGTGAAGCACAATGTTGCCATGGTCATCCACGAGGAGCACCGGAATGCTGTGGTTGCTCTCAATGATGCCAAAGAGGAAATCCACATCAGTGTTCATCCCCGAGGAACTTACGGTGGTGAGTTCCTTGGTGGCATCGGCCCAAATCTGCATTCGCTCTCGCTCCTGCACCGCCACATCATCCACCAGGTCGTTCGACAAGAAGATGAATGTTGCCACAAGCACGAGCGAGACCACAACGAATGCGGTCTTCCAGATGCGTCGGCGATCATAGATAGAGTCCATTTCTATTAGTTTGGAGTTAGGAGTGCTTCAGTGCTTTAGGGGTTTGGAGGGGTGATACCCATGTCGGAGGCAATCCACAGAGCAACGCTGTCGGCGGTGTTGGGGCCAATCACCTCGGAGGCTGTCGCCTTCACTTCATCGAAGGCATTGGCAACAGCCACGCTGTGGTCAGCGGCAAGCATCATCTCACGGTCGTTGAGGTTGTCGCCAAACACCACCAGGCGGTCGGCTCCGGTGAGTGCCTTGAGGCGCGTCACGGCTGCTGCCTTTGTTACCCCCTGGGCATACACTTCGAGTATTCCGTTATCGTGATTGAAAATATCATGATAGCACACCGAGTGGCAAGGAATGTGCGCCGCCACAATGTCGCTCTGCACGGCCTGGAGGCGGTCGAAGCGGTTCATGGCGAAGATGAGAAGCGTGGGGTCGCTGCTCGGTGCGTATGGCTCGCTGGTAATCACAAAGCGCTTGTAGGGTGATGCGGTGCGCTCACCCATGAAATGGCGCTCATCATCGTGCACCTCGGTGTGATGATAAGAGTGCAGCACCCCACCATGGTTGCGATACACGAATGGATGCACGCCGTGAGCCTCGTAGGCGGCACAGATGCGCTGCACCACCGGCTCGGCTATGGGCACCGAATTGACATACTCGCTGCACGACGTGTCCCACATAGCGGCACCCGCCATCACTATGAGCGGAATAGGCGTGGGCACGCCACTCATTAGCTCCACTGCCGTGGCGGGCGTGCGCGCTGTGGCTATGGTGAAGAGAGCACCGTGGCGCGTCACCAAGTCACTGAGAAGGGCACGGCTGCGCTCCGACACGCGCGAATGCTCATTGAGCAGCGTGCCATCGAGGTCGGTCACATAAAGTGTTTTCGTCATAAATAATTACTCCTGTCAATTTTTCTGTTGGTGCAAAAATACACATAAAAATGTAACCTTCCATCGCAAAATATCACAGATTTTTGGTAAATTTGCAAAATCAACACTAAATATCAACTAATGTATTATGTTTCTACGTCTTTTTTCTGTGCTTTGTGCCACTTTTGCATTCGCTATTGCTTCTACTGCCCAGCTTAGAACCGGCGACTGGAATATATATGGCGTCATCGGACAGAGCCAATTGTCGGTAGTGGCCACACCCGGTGAGGTGTTCTTCATAAGCGACAACACTCTCTTCTGCCACAACAAAGCATCAAAGACAACCATCAACCTCTCCAAGCGCAACAGGCTAAGCGACACCAATGTCACAGGAATCTACTATAGTCCGGCCTCCGGATGTGTGGTGGTGGCCTACGACACCTCAAATATCGACATCATCCACTCCGATGACTCCATGTCCAATCTCCCTTGCATTGCCAATATGGAGCTTACCACAACTCGCGCTATCAACGACATCTCCTTTTATGGCAATGTGATGTATGTGGCCACCGACTTTGGCTACCTCGCCTACGACTTTGTGGCACACCGCATGCTCGAGCAGTGCATCTTCTTCTCAAAAGTGAAATCGGTGGCACGCGTGGGCGACATGATGATACTCAGCACCGACTCTGCCATCTACCGCGCTCCGGCATCGGCTTCTCACGCATCTATGAGCTCATTCACGCTGTGTGCCGACGGACTTAGCGGACTGCTGCTGCCGGCAACCGATTCTTCGTTCTTCCTTTCGACTTCCACTACCGTGATGCTTGCATCATTAGGCTCCGACTTGTCGGTCACCACAAAGCAACTCTTCTATTCCGAAGGCGTGCACACCGTGCCATCGGCAAGCGGAGTAGTGATATCGGGCATGAACACATCCACCATAGGAATTGCCGGTAACGATGGCAATGTGGCATACATAAATGGGGATATGGGCGGAATACGCAGCAACACCGAGCCCGATGGCTCTCTGTGGGAAGTCTCAGCATCTGGACTGAGGCACATTGCGCCACAAGGCGAATCCACGCAGCCACTCTCCGAGTGGAGTGTGCCTAATGCCACCAGCATAGCACGCGTGGGCACAATCACCTGGCACAACGACCGCCTGTATGTTGCCACCCGTGCCGCCAACAACATCGACATTAAATACAACCGCATTGGCGGCATCAACACCTTGCAGAATGGCACATTCACCAATATCACACCCACCACAGTGCCAACCTCCAACACCAATTCCACCCCGGGTATGATTAAGGACATATACACACCAACTTTCCACCCCGATGACCCCGACACCTACTTCTTTGGCACCTGGTTTGAGGGAATCTACAAGGTGACAGGCTCCGAGGTGGTGGCAAAATACGACTGGAACAACAGCCCCCTGTGCCTCTCGTGGGTATGCTTGGCAAATGCCCTTGCATTCGACGCCCACAAGAACCTATGGGCAATCGGCAAGACCAACGACGGCTACAAGCTCTTGGTGCTGCCGGCCGACAAGGTGAACAGCCCCGCGGTGACCACCGGCGACTGGATTCAGTTCGCCACCAAGATGCCTTCGGAAACTAATTACAGAGGGCTGATGCTCATAACCCGCGACACCGACCTGAAAATTGCCTACACCGGCGAGTGGAAATCATCAACACTTGTAATAGACGACGGCGGCGACCCCACAAACCCCAGCCCGCGCGTGGCTCGCCTGTCGCACTACGTCGACCAGTATGGCGACAAATTCGCCCCCAACCGCTATTATGCTCTCTATGAAGACTCTAAAGCGATGATATGGGTGTGCACCACCGACGGCGTATTCCGCTACGACCCTACAAAAGCGTTTGACCCCGACTTCCACGCCTATCGCTACAAGACCGACAATGGCGTTTTCCTGCTCAACAGCCTCGATGTGACCTCGATGAGCGAGGACGAACAGGGGCACTTCTGGTTTGGAACATTGTCCGACGGACTCTATGAAGTGAGCACCGACTGCAATCACATCCTCAACCACTACACCACCGACAACAGCATACTGCCCTCCAACATAATACTCTCCGTATTCTGCAAGCCGCAAAGCTCCACAGTGTATGTGGGCACCAACTATGGGCTGATTGAAATCAACCGCAACGTCACTCCCGGAGAGAGCGACTACACACAGGTGTCAATCTCTCCATCATCGGTGGCACCCGGCTACACCGGATTCGTGGTGATTGAGCACCTCATCTCCGGCTCTGCAATCACCATCTCCAATGCCAGAGGCACCACCGTAAACTCCTTCGAGGCCGACGGCGGCACTGCCCTGTGGAACCTCACCGACGCTGACGGCAAGCGCGTGCCTTCGGGACGCTACACCGTCACCGCCACACCTCCGGCAGCCTCATCAGGCACAATAGTTGGACACATCTGTGTGCTCAGGTAAATATATAATTTATTATCGCTATGAGAATTGGTTTCGACGCAAAACGCGCCGTGTGCAACAACACAGGCCTTGGCAACTACAGCCGCCTTGTGGTAGATGTGCTCACTGAGCACTTCCCCCACAACGAATACTTGCTCTACACGCCCAAAATAAAGCACAACGACAGGCTCACCGAGCTGCTCGCACGCCCAGGCGTGACGCTAAAGGAGCCGGCTTCGCGCCTGGGACGCACGCTGCCATCGCTGTGGCGCGTGGGAAGTGGCATAGTCGATGATTTCGTAGCCGATGGAGCCGACATATTCCACGGCCTCAGCAATGAGCTTCCGCTCACCGGCACCAACGTGCCCACGGTGGTGACCATCCACGACCTCATTTTCCGGTATTTCCCCGATTGCTACAAAGCAATCGACAGGAAAATCTACGACTACAAGTTTCGCAAAGCCTGCGAGAATGCCACCCGCATCATTGCCGTGAGCGAGTGCACCAAGCGCGACGTGGTGCGCGACTATGGCATCGACCCGGGGAAAGTGGATGTGGTTTATCAGGGATGCCACCGCAACTTCAGGCGTCGGTGCACCCCAGCCCAACTTGCCGAGACACGCAAGCGCTACTCTCTGCCCAGTGGCGACTTTGTGCTCTTTGTGGGCTCCATAGAGAAGCGCAAGAACGCCATGCTTGCCGTGAAGGCCCTGCGCCTGCTGCCACAAGAGATGAGCCTCGTGCTCGTGGGACGCGAAACGGCATATTCAGCCGTCACCATTCGCGACTATGTGCAGCAGCACAACCTTGCAGGGCGAGTGCACTTCCGCCAGGTTGCCTTCGGCGACTTGCCGGCAGTGTACCAAATGGCGCGTGTGTTCACCTATCCATCGCGCTACGAGGGATTTGGCATACCTCTGCTCGAGGCCCTGTGCAGCGGCACACCTGTGGTGGCAGCCACAGGATCCTGTCTTGAGGAGGCTGGCGGCCCCGGGTCGCTCTATGTGAATCCCAACGATGTGGAGGGTCTTGCCGCAGCCATAGCGCAAGCCTCAGCCACCGGCGAGCTGCGCGACGGCATGATTGCCGGCGGCTACGATTACGCCAGACGTTTCTCCTCAGCAAAAATGGCAAATGAAATAATGGAAGTTTACAACAAGGCTTTACATCTGTGAGCCACAGGCTATGAGCCTTGAGTCTGATTACCGGCTTTGTTTTTCCACATTCAGGCTCAAAATCCAAAACTCACAGTCAAAAAGCCCAAAGCAAAAAATAAGATATGATGAAAATAAATGTAGAAGAGCGCATGGAGCGCGGACGAGAATGGTTTAAGAAAGGTTACAACTGCTCTCAGGCAGTGGTGGCAGCTTTTGCCGACGTATATGGAATCGACCCCAACCTGGGGCTGCGCATGGCAGCCTCCTTTGGCGGCGGAATGGGTCGCATGCGCCTCACTTGCGGCGCGGTGAGCGGCATGTTTATCCTTGCCGGTCTGGAGAATGGCTCCGTGACCGAGGGCGACAACGAGGGAAAGGCCCGCAACTATGAGCTGGTGCAACGGCTTGCCCACCAATTTGAGAAAGAAGCCGGCTCAATCATCTGCTCGGAGCTGCTGGGACTGAAACCAATGACGCCCATCACCACCAAGCCCGAGGAGCGCACCCCCGAATACTACAGGAAGCGTCCTTGCGTGGAGACTGTGGCGCTCGCTTGCCGAATCTATGCCGAGCACCTCAACTCACTCTCCGCCGAGTGAGCCTGTGAACGACAATGAATCAAAGTTTGCTCAACGACAACATAATCACCGAGGTGAGGAAGGACAACTGCATCGACTTCCTCCGGTATTTCTTTGCCACATTCCTAATCATCTCACATTTCTGCACTCTCACCGAAACTGCCAACAGCGCCACACAGCTGACGGGAGGCATGAGGGTGAAGGCTTTCTTTGTAATAACCGGATTCTTAGTTACCTACAGCTTCGTGCGCGGTGGATACAACCTTCATGTGTATGCCCGCAAGCGTATTGCCCGCATCGTGCCAGCCTACATCGTGGCAATAGCCCTTTGTGTGGTGCTTGGAGCTTGCATGAGCAGCCTCCATCTCCACGAATTTCTCTCTGCCCCTGCCACATGGCACTACACCATAGCCAACATGCTCATGCTCAACTGGCTTGAACCATGCCTCCCGGGCGTGTTTGAGGATAATTTCATTCACCCCATAAATGGCTCACTGTGGACTATGAAAGTGGAGTGCATCTTCTATGTGGTGGTGCCTGCACTTGTGTGGGTGATGCGCAAGAGCCACAAAATGTGGATTATAGCTCCAATGACACTGGTGTGCCTGTGCTTCTACAGCAATATGCCTAAGCAACTCATGTACTCTATGTATTTTCTTGGCGGAATGGTGGTGCTGCTCTATCTCGATGCTTTCATGAGGCACAAGTACACGCTAATGGTCGTTGCCTGCTTGTGCGAAGTGTTGCTCTACACCCACGCCCTGCCCTGCCTCAATGGTCTTCTTCACTCGCTTGAGCCATTCACCTTTGCAACGATAATAGTGTTCATTGCCTACAACGTAAGGCCTCTTAATTTTATGCGTAAATACGACAACATAACCTACGGTATGTTTCTCTATCACTGGCCTGTGATTCAAGCTCTTGTGGCATTTGGACTTCACCGGCACAGCATAGGAATGTGCTTTGTGGCAACGGTGTTGATAACCGTCACCCTTGCCTTTATATCATGGAAGTGCATTGAGCAGCCTCTGATGAGCCGCAAATAGTGCACAGTGAGGCTACTTGATGAATAGAATTTTGGTGACCACGCCCTCGCTATTGGAGTCGCCGTCGCCCGAAGAAGCAAGCACATAGTAAACACCCGTCTTCACGCGCCCGCCACCCTGGTAGCAGCCGTCCCACGACACCATTCCGCCGATAGATTGTAGCTGGCGTATCACGCGTCCGGCCGAGTCGGCAATTTTCACGAGAGAGTTCTCCATGAGGCCTGCGATGATGATGTCGCCGCCATACTCGGGTCGCACGGGATTGGGATAGGCATAAATCTCGCTGTAGCTCTCGGCAGCCGGTGCGGTGTCGCTGTAGTACTCGAGCAGGCCTATGGGCGTGCCCACATACACGGCATTATTCGTAGGGTTGCAGCACAGTGAGATGATGTTGTTGCTGGTGAGCGGACTGTTGTCGGTGGTGAAGTGCTCAAGTATTTGTGAGCCATCGGCACTCACGAGATAGAGGCCCATGTGGCGTGTGCCAATCCACTTGCGATTGGCTCCGTCGTGTGCTATAGCCGTGACGATAGTGCCCGAAAGAAGATAGTCGGCATAGTTGGTGCCATCGTTTCGCGGCACCTTGATGCGGTTGATGCGGAAGCTGTCGTCGAAGGCATTGGCAGGATTGAACTCCACCACGCCATTTGTGGTGCCGAGCCACACATGCCCCGTGGCATCCTCGTGGAAGCAGGCGAGACGGTCCCAGTCGAATGGTTTCTCATCCTGGTCGGTGAGGTCGCCGGGGTTGAAAATGCGCGAGGTGATATTGGCGTTGGCGGGATTGCCCTTGTCGTCGAAGATGAGTAGCTGGTCGCATGCGCCATTGATGATCATCACCTTCAGCTCGTCGCGGCTGGTGACAATCATCTGCGTCTTGTGCTGGGTGGTTTCGGTCATAGTCACTTTCACGGGAATCCAGTCGTCGGCCGTAGGTGCAGTCTGCTTTGCGCGAGGCAGGGCATAGA
>JAQXTJ010000008.1 GCA_029219425.1 Bacteroidales bacterium | reverse complement strand
AAGTTGCTTGGACTACTACACGTTTAGTCACGCTTTGAAAACAAATTAAACCGCCGTATGCCGAACGGCACGTACGGTGGTGTGAGAGGAAAGGAAACGAAAGCAGGTCAGAAAGCTTTCGTTTCCCGACCTACTCGATTGAGGTGAATTGGTGGATACAGGGAGCCCCGGGCACTTGGGACGGCTTGCCGGGGCTTGCCGGTGAAGGGCTTTTTGAGGACAATGTGGGGAGGCGTTTTTGGGGTGAAAATTAGCTGAAATAGTGGTTAAAATTGCACTTTTGAGAAAAAATGTGCCATTTTTTGGAGATAATGTTACGATTATTAAGATTTATTTCGTAAATTTGCAGCCTACATTTGAAGACCAATGAAAATTAGCGAACAAATGTAGATAGTTTATCATTATAAAATACAAGAAACAGCAAAATAAACTATGAAGCTATTACAAGCTAAACTATCAAAGTATCAGGAACCACAGAAGGCTAAGGCACTTGGCGTGTATCCCTATTTCCGCGCAATATCGAGCGAGCAGGACACTGAAGTGATTATCAACGGACAGAAAGTGCTCATGTTTGGCTCAAACAGTTACATGGGATTGACAAACCACCCCAAAGTGAAGGAGGCCGCAATAGAGGCAACAAAGAAGTATGGCACGGGTTGTGCCGGCTCACCTTTCCTCAATGGCACGCTCGACATTCACAAGCAGCTTGAGGCCCGTCTGGCCGAGTTTGTGGGCAAAGAAGATGCAATGATCTACTCTACCGGGTTTGAGGTAAATCTTGGAGTAGTGTCGTGCGTTACAGGTCGAGAGGACTATGTGATACTCGATGAGCAGGATCACGCATCAATAATCGAGGGACGACGCTTGTCGTTCTCCACACCACTCAAGTATAAGCACAACGACATGGCCTCGCTCGAGGAGCAGTTGCAGAAGTGCAACCCCGACAAGGTGAAGCTGATAGTAACCGACGGCGTGTTCTCGATGGAGGGTGATGTAGCCAATCTGCCCAAGATTGTGGAGCTTGCCAAGAAATATGATGCCACGGTGATGGTTGATGAGGCACACGGCATAGGCGTGTTTGGCCGACAGGGCCGAGGCACTTGCGACCACTTTGGCGTGACCAAGGATGTGGATTTGATAATGGGCACATTCAGCAAGTCGTTTGCATCGCTGGGTGGCTTCATAGCCACCGACAAGGAGATAACCAACTATCTTCGCCATCACTCTCGCTCCTATATATTCACTGCCAGCATCACTCCGGCATCCACAGCGGCAGCCAATGCGGCGCTCGACATCATGCTCACCGAGCCTGAGCGTCAGGAAAATCTGTGGAAGCTCACCAACTATGCACTCGAGGGATTCCGCAATATGGGCTGCGAGATAGGACACACAGAGACTCCTATCATTCCGCTGTTTATCCGCGACAACTACAAGACTTTCACCGTGACCCGCGACCTTCTCAACGAGGGCGTGTTTGTGAACCCTGTGGTTTCGCCTGCGGTAGCACCACACGACACGCTGATTCGTTTCAGCCTTATGGCCACACACACTAAGGAGCAGGTGACCATGGCTCTCGAGAAGATTCAGAAGGTGTTCCGCCAGCACGGAATTATTGAGTGAAGATTCTGTTACACAGATAGATAGCATAAATGTGCTCAGTGCCTCACATGGCACTGAGCATTTTTTTTTATTTTGCAAGAAAAAAAGGCTTAAATTTATTGTGTGGAAAATTTATTTATTGCTAAATTCGCAGCAAAATTGAACTAACAGATATTACTAAATTACAATTCATATAGATATGATTTATAAATTTCGTATTGTATCGGATGAAGTAGATAACTTCAAGCTTGAAATTGCCATCGACTCCGACGACACATTCTTGCGGCTTCGCAATGCAATTCTCGATGCGGTGGGATACTCGAAGGATCAATTTGACTCATTCTTTATCTGCGGCGACGACTGGACAAAGGAGAAGGAGATAACGCTCACCGAAATGGACACGGACAGTGATGAGGACGTGTGGATTATGGAAGATACTCCACTGAGCGAGCTCATTGAGGATGAGGGACAAAAGCTCATTTATATTTTCGACTACATGACCGAGCGCTGCTTCTTCATGGAGATGAAGGAGATAGTGACAGGCAAGACGCTGCTCGACCCCTTGTGCCAGCGCAAAGAGGGCAAGGCTCCAAAGCAGTTTGTGGATATCGACCAGTTTAAGCCCGTGATAACTGCCACACCCGACCTTGAAGATGAGATAGGCGAGGAGTTCTATGGCAGTGATGCCTATAACGATGATGAGCTATCAGACCTCGAGGGCTTCGACGACGAGATGTAGGCCTAATAGTCGTTGCTCTATGGAAAACATTCATAATTAGAGTGAAAGTATTTTGCTTGTTTCACGGAATAAAAATCTCTCTTGCAGACGTTCGTGTGTGTGCTGCAAGGGGGATTTGTCTATTTTATAGGTGAGAGGGCTTGAGTGCTGCCGGCGCTTGTTGCAAACAGCCAGTCGTTAGTGACATTGGCTCTTTCTTCGAGGCTTCCCACTTTTTGAGGGAAAAAGGTTGTGTAATTTGGGTAATTGTTTTATCTTTGTGATGTGAAAACCGTACAGGCCGATGTTGCCTGCCGTGGGTTCTTCTGTTGCCTTATCAGGGCAATCGAGGAGGCTGTGGTGGGCGATGTGGTGCGTGTGTTGGAGAAATTTCAGAGCAGTGATATGGATGATGAAAAGGTGAGAATGGCGGCAAGGAACATGCTGACGGGTTTTCTGGAGGGCAAGCGGCTGCGCAAGACTCCGGAACGCTATGCCATACTCGACAAGGTGCTGCAACTGAGGGCGCACTTCGACATAATGGCGCTTCACCGTGCGATGGAGGAAGATGCCTACCATGTGAGCCGCGCCACCATCTACAACACCATGGAGCTGCTTGTGGAGTGCGGGCTGGTGAGAAAGCATCAGTTTGGCAACCGCCACGCGCAATTTGAGATGCTGCTGGATGCCACGAATCATCACCACCTGATGTGCACCGAGTGTGGCCGCATAAAGGAGGTGAAGGACCAGGAGCTTATCAGATACATGAACTCGCGCAAGTATCCGTCGTTCAGCACACAATATTTTTCGCTCTATGTGTATGGCATTTGCAGCAGGTGTGCAAGGAAGCTGAGAAATGCTTCGTCGGAGAAGTAGGTCAGTATTGCTCTGTTGGCCGGTACAAGAAAAGAAAATAATAAAAACAAAACTATACATAAACTTAATTTTAAGAATTGAGAAATGAAAATTGACGTTCTATTAGGATTGCAGTGGGGAGATGAGGGCAAAGGCAAGGTGGTTGATGTTCTCACTCCGAGATATGATGTGGTGGCACGCTTCCAGGGTGGGCCAAATGCGGGTCATACGCTCGAATTTGAGGGACACAAATATGTGCTTCGCTCGATTCCCTCGGGCATATTCCAGCATGGACAAATCAACATTATAGGCAATGGTGTGGTTCTCGACCCTGTGCTCTTCCGCGAGGAGGCAGAGTCGCTCGAGAAGAGTGGGGTGAACATAAAGGGCATCCTGAAAATCTCGAAGAAGGCGCACCTGATTATGCCCACACACCGCCTGCTCGATGCTGCCTACGAGAAGCTGAAGGGCGATGCCAAGATTGGCACCACAGGCAAGGGCATTGGCCCCACTTATACCGACAAGATTAGCCGCAACGGTCTTCGTGTGGGCGACATCTTCGACAATTTTGCAGCCAAGTATGCCACTGCCAAGCAGCGCCACGTGAACCTGCTCACCGCACTTGGTGAGGGCAGCGATGTGGATGAGCTTGAGCGCAAGTGGATGGACGCCATTGAATATATGAAGGGCTACGACATCATCGACAGCGAGTTTGTGGTGAACCGCCTGCTCAATGAGGGCAAGAGCGTGCTTTGCGAGGGCGCTCAAGGCAGCCTGCTCGATGTGGATTTTGGCTCGTATCCATTCGTTACTTCCTCCAACACCATCTGCGCCGGAGCTTGCTCGGGACTTGGTGTTGCGCCAAACAAGATAGGTGAGGTGTTTGGCATTTTCAAGGCCTACTGCACCCGTGTGGGCAGCGGTCCGTTCCCCACAGAGCTGTTTGATGAGACAGGGGCGAAGATTCGTGCCATAGGCCACGAGTATGGAGCCGTGACAGGACGTGAGCGCCGCTGTGGCTGGCTCGACCTTGTGGCTCTGCGCTACACAATTATGCTCAATGGCGTGACTCAGCTCATCATGATGAAGAGCGACGTGCTCGACGACTTCGACACTATCAAGGTGTGCAACGAGTATCGGGTGAACGGTGAGGCAACGAAGGATTTCCCCTTCAGTGTGGAGGCAAATATAGAGCCGGTATATACTGAAATGGAGGGATGGAAGACCGATATGACCGGCATCACAAGCGAGGCCGAATTTCCGGTAGCATTTAAGAACTACATTGCATACATAGAGCGTGAGCTTGGCGTGCCTGTGACCATAGTGTCGGTGGGCCCCGACCGCGCCCAGACTATTGTGAGATAAACATCTAAACAAAACCATGAAATAGAGATGGCAAAGGTAAAACCATTCAAAGGCTTGCGTCCGCCGAAGGAACTGGTGGAGCAAGTGGCATCGCGCCCCTACGATGTGCTCAACAGTGAAGAGGCACGCCGTGAGGCCGCAGGCAACGAGAAATCGCTCTATCACATCATTAAGCCCGAAATAGACTTTGCTCCGGGCACCGATGAGCATGCACAGTGCGTATATGACAAGGCTGTGGAGAATTTCCACAAGTTCCAGGAAAATGGCTGGCTGGTGCAGGACCAGGAAGAGCACTACTACATCTACGCGCAGACGATGAATGGCCGCACACAATATGGCATTGTGGTGGCGGCGTGGGTGGACGACTACATGGAGGGGCGCATAAAGAAGCATGAGCTCACGCGCCGCGACAAGGAGGAGGACCGCATGAAGCATGTGCGCATAAATAATGCCAATGTGGAGCCTGTGTTTTTCTCGTTTCCCGACAATGAGGCTCTTGCCCGCGTGATTGCCGACACTGTTAAGCGTGAGCCTGAATATGATTTTAGCAGCGAGGATGGCTTTGGACACCACTTCTGGGTGATTGACGACAAGGCTACGATTGACGCAGTGACAGAGGCTTTTGCCCAGATACCGTCACTCTACATTGCCGACGGACACCATCGCTCGGCTGCTGCCGCACTGGTGGGAGCCGAAAAGGCAAAGCAGAATCCGCATCACACCGGCAATGAGGAATATAACTATTTCCTTGCAGTGTGCTTCCCGGCATCGCACCTCAATATCATCGACTATAACCGCCTGGTGCGCGACCTCAACGGACTCACAGTGGAACAACTGCTTGACCGCATAGGAGAGAATTTTGCAGTGGAGGCTAAGGGCATGGAAATATACAAGCCCACTCATTTGCACAATTTCGCGCTATATGTGGGCGGTGAGTGGTATTCGCTCACTGCAAAGCCCGGAACCTACAACGACAGTGACCCGATTGGAGTGCTTGATGTGACTATCTCGTCGGATTTAATCCTGCGCGACATCCTCGGCATCACCGACCTGCGCAGCGACAAGCGCATCGACTGTGTGGGTGGCATACGCGGTCTGGGAGAACT
>JAQXTJ010000007.1 GCA_029219425.1 Bacteroidales bacterium | reverse complement strand
ATCCACCACTCTCCCTTCTATGTCGCGCGCCAGTCCATCGCTGCCAATGGCCTTGAACGCCACCTTGCAGGCCTTGCCGGGAATGAGGTAGCCGCCCTCGGGATGGAGCGTAACAGCAATGCTGTCGCACTCGGCACTGCGCAGGTCGACATATTTCCTTATCTCGTCGTTAATTTCCACAAGCAGCAGCCTCTCGCTCGGCTCAACAGCCACTTCGCGTGGCGCACTACCTTTTGCCCACTGCTTGCGCCGCCCGTTGCTGTGTTCCACAGCGAAGCTCTCGTAGGGCAACCGGCTGGCACTCTCACGGTCGGTGTACTCAATGTGAACTTTTCGTTCGCCGTTAGGCTCGGTTGTAAGTCGGTATGGAATATAAACTTTTGTGGAGAAAGCACTCGTCACATTCACCGCTTTTTTGAAGAAATATTCCTCGCCGGCGTTTTCCATAAACATAGTGTAGGCCGTGAGCATAAATCTTCCCTCGGCCATCTTTGCATCGAGAGGCACATAGCCGCTGAACACGCCATTGCGGCCAATAATCTTAACGCGACTCTCAACCTCATTAAAAGGATTGCGAAGCTCCACATACACATAGCGGCTTGCCGCCACCGGGCAGTGGCTCGCTGCATCGACCACAAAGGCCCGCAGCCAGATGGTGTCGCCCGCCATGTAGCGCTCCTTGTCGGAGGTGATGTGAATCTTTTCCTGCGGATACACATAGCGCTGCACCTCGAGCCGCGCCGCCAGCGTATCGGCCGGCTCCACGCCCCACACCGCAGCATTGCTCAGAATGGCTGCAACCAGTATCGACAATATCGTTTTCATGAACGACGTGAATTTTGCGTTTATTTCCACAAATGTATCATTATTTTTGCTATAAGCCAAATAATAGTGTGGCTTTTACAAGTGGAAATGTGAATATTACCACCCATAATAGGCTGCTTATTTTTAACGACTGCTAAACCGGGTGTTTTCTCTATTAATTTAACTTAAAAATTGAGGCCAAGTGATACAACGTAACAAATAAAAAACTACTTTTACAGCCGAAATCGAAAAGTTAAATTTTAACTTATAAAATTTTAATTACGGAAATAATTTAACACTAACAGTTATGAATAAGAACATGAAATTTGCACTCTTTCTTTTTGGTGCATCGATTTTGGGATCGGCAACCACTCTCTTTGCAACTCGTGCAATGAGTAACACCGATTCGTTCAGCGATACTTGTGTTGCCGTGCAGGATAACGGTTTTGTGAGAACCGCTGCACGCGTACCATCAGTGGAAACCGACTTCACTGTGGCTGCCGAGAAGACGATTAACGCAGTGGTGAGCGTGAAGACCTTCGTTACGCCGCGGATGCAGCAGCGGTCCAACGACTTTTTCGTTGACCCCTTTGAGTTCTTTTTCGGACCGGGTAATGGCCAGCAACGCCGCCAGCAACCACAGCAGCAGGAATCAAAGCCACAGCAGCTCGGTCTCGGCTCCGGCGTGATTATCACCACCGATGGCTATATCGTGACCAACAACCACGTGATTGACGGTGCCGAGAAGGTGGAAGTAACACTCAACGACAACAGCACCTTCAATGCCAAGATTATAGGCACAGATGCTACCTCCGACCTCGCCCTGCTCAAGATTGAGGCCGAGAACCTCTCCCCTATCGTCTTTGGCGACTCCGATGGCATTAAGGTGGGCGAATGGGTGCTTGCTGTGGGCAACCCCTTCGGTTTCACCTCGACCGTTACGGCCGGCATCGTCAGTGCAAAGGCACGAAGCATAAGTCAGGCAACTCACGGCCGCAGCATGGGCATTGAGTCGTTTATTCAGACCGACGCAGCCGTGAATCCCGGCAACAGCGGTGGCGCACTGGTGAACACCAACGGAGAACTTGTGGGCATCAACACCGCCATCTACTCGCAGACGGGAAATTACGCAGGCTACTCTTTCGCCATCCCTTCGGTGCTGGTGAAGAAGATTGTAGATGACATCAAGCAATATGGCACCGTGCAGCGTGCAGTGCTTGGAATCCAGTTTACCGAGCTTACTGCCGAAATGGCCGAGGAAAAGAACATCACCGCTACCCGCGAGGGAATATATGTGGCTAAAGTTACCGACCGCGGTGCTGCTATGGAAGCCGGACTCAAGGAGGGTGATGTAATCATAAAGATTAATGGCAACGACGTGAAGAACAATGGCCAGATGATGGAGCAGATGAACAAGCTCCGCCCGGGCGATGTGGCAACTTTCACCTACATTCGCGATAACAAGACCCACACTACAAAGGTGACGCTGAAAAACAATCAGGGCACCACTAAGATTACCAAGGCAAGCGATGTGATCGACCTGGGATGCACATTCAAGAAGCTCTCGGCTGCCAAGAAACGCGACCTCGGCATAAGCAATGGTGTGGAGGTTGTGGGTCTAAAGGCCGGCAAGTTCAAAGAGGCAGGTATCAAGGAAGGATTTGTGATTGTTGATATCAACAACGCTCCTGTCAACTCACAGGAGGAGGTGGAGAACATCTACAACGCAATCATGAAATCGACCGACACCGACAAGGTGATGTTTATCACCGGTATCTACCCCACCGGCATCAAGAAATACTACGCCGTGGATTTGACCGACTAATCATACCCTCCCAAACAACAAAAACATTGGGCGCGACATAATGCCCAAACAGAACTATTTACCCCTGCCACAAATAGCTGTGACAGGGGTATTGTTTTCTCCTGAAATGGAGGTTCATTATTATTCTTCACCCACTCTCTTTTTCCTGTATCAAACAGAGCCGAGGCGCAGCTTTCTCAAAGGTTCCCAAGACGGTCCTTCAAGTATCTGAAATACTCATGTATCTCAAGCGGCATGTCTTTAATGTCGTCTTGCCTGTAATCTTCGTTATCAAACATATCCTCAACATCATCAATGCTACCCTGCACATCTTGGTCGACACAACCTGTGGCATACAGAGCCCTGATATATGGCAGCAATTCGGGCGCGCCCAAGTTCACAGAATATGACGCTATCAAAGCGGCCAGCTCATAGTCAATGTATTTCACCTCATGCACCACCTCGGTCGCAAACGCCAACAGCTTCTTAAACCATTCCACGCTCTCGGCTTTGCGCTCAGGATTGTAAGTGCCCAATCGCACCACCGTTTCGGGCACTAAGCATTTTAAGTATGTGCTCAGTCCCTCTTCTTTCATGAAATCGAGGAGGTGGCTCAGCCTGTCTTTGCCCAGCTTCATCAGCGAATATCCTACGAAACAATCAGCAAAATCACCAAAATGGTAATCTGAGAAATCATCGGACTGACGCATACACTCCAGCACTACATCAAGGCTGCTGTCGGCATTGCCCACCTCGGCAAGCAGCGCAAGCGACACCGGGATTATGCCATTGAAATGCTCATCGGTCTCAAATCCGGCGGGAATGACGCCATCGCGCGTCAAAGTGGTGTAATAAAGAATTATGTTCTCAAGGTCCTCCCTCAACTCCTCTTTGGGAAGGGCAAGAATACGGTCGGTGAGCTCATCGTCGAGGGCAAGAGAATTTTGGGGCTTCCCAAGTTCGTCATTAATCCAAGGATGATGCAACTTGAGCTCGGTGGCGTATGTCGGCGGATTGTAGGTGTATTTGGTCGTCTCGCCATAGGTGGGAGATTTTTCATATTCGCTGTCATCGTAGCCAAAACCGCTGAACGGAACAAGATACCTGAAATCATTTCCATAGAGCTTTTTCAGTTTGGGAAGATACTTGCTCGCCTCGCTTTTGTCGGACGCAATGAGAAAATGCTTGCCGTCATTGCCAAAGTCATACTCAATCAGCGGAACAGTTTCATCATCTTCCTCAAGCATATACTTAGTGACCTCAAAGCTCTTGTGCGGCTTGATTTCGGCCTCCTCGGCAAAGGCTATTGCGCCATAGATGATGTTGTGAGCCTCATTGTAACTGCACTCCCTCATCTCCGTGGCCTCCTCAAGGCGACCAAGCAATTCCTCAAAATCAAGTGTATCGAGCCGCAGCCTAAAATATGAGTCCTTCACACCAAGGCACAGCACATCGACGAGAAAGCAAGCACAGCTCACCTTTCCGCCGGTGTGGTTGCGGCAGACGAGCACATATCCCTCACCGTCGGTGTCAAACAGGCTTTTCGACACAAAGCACTTTCCAATCGCCAGCTGGCGCGCCCTGTTCCTCACAAATGCTTCGGGCGACATGAATTGCTGCCCATGACTCTCTTTTTTCTTTTTTGCCATAATTGAGAATATTTTTTTGCAAAAATATGAAATAATTGTGAAACCAACCACGCAAAACGACAAAAACTGTTTCCCCGACCGTGTGTGTGGTAATCAGGGAAACAGTTTCAGAGTCGCCTTGGCTTGGCCAATTTATTCTTGCAAAGCAGACTCTTGTGCCTGGTGGATTTTGTTGAGGAAATAGGCTTCCGACTTTAGCAGGTTGCGCGAGTGGAGCACAATCACCTTGGTTTCGCTCAGGATATTCATGAAGAGTGCGCTGGCCTTGGTGCTTCCCTCCTGCGTCTTGAGGCGGCGAATCTGGTTCTTTATGCACTCGGCGATGGTGTCGAAGAGGCGGTCGCGCATGGTGAGCACATCGTTGAGCTTCGAGAAGTCTTTCTCGCGGAGCATATCGTTCACGGCGTTGAAAATGTTCTCCACCTCGTCGTTGATAATCTTGAGGTCGTGGATTTGCTCCTCGGAGAGTCCCTTGTGGTTGTTGTTGATATGTTCGTAGGCCGGCCGGGTGATGTGTAGCAGGGCCTTGGCGGTCTCGTTGAGGTAGTCAACCACCTGCACATAGTAGTGGGCTGTTTCCACATTCTGCTCGTGGAGCTTCTTGAGCGTTCCCATCATGCCATATTTGTAGCGAGTGGTTTCGCGGTAGATGGCCTCCGATTGCGCCACGGTTTCCTTTAGCACCTTGCGGTTTTCGGTGAAGAGAGCCACCAGCATGTGGTTGTAGATTGCCGAGAGCTCTTCCATAAGGCGACAGGCCGACTTGGTGCAGGAATAGAGAGCATCCTCGGCTCCGGCGCTCTCGTCGATGATTGAGATGGCGTTGTCGTCGCTCTTCTTCGACTTGAAGATGAGATTGTGGCACAGTGCGTAGCCGCAAAGAAGCACCACAATGATGAGGGCTATCCAGCCGCCCCACACGAGAGATGTGGCAATGGCAAAAGAGAGAACGAAGCCGGCGATGGCAGTCATGAACCATCCCGAAATCACCACCATCACGCCGGTGATGCGATACACCGCGCTGTCGCGTCCCCAGGCACGGTCGGCGAGCGACGATCCCATGGCCACCATGAACACCACATAGGTGGTGGAAAGTGGCAGCTTGAACGAGGTGCCTATGCAGATGAGGATGGCTGCTGCGGCCAGATTCACCACGGCACGCACATTGTCGTAGGCCACGTTGCCACGCTCGGCCTCGGGGAGCATCTCGAAGCGACGCTCAATCTTGGCCGACACCGATGCCGGAATCATCTTCTTGTAGGTGGCATTGGCTGCGATGGCGAAGCGCACCAGGGTGCGCGAGAAGAGTGTGGAGCCGAATTTCTCGTCCTCGGTATTCTGCGACGAGAGGCTGAGCTGCGTCTGTGCCACGCGCATTGCACTGCGCGAGAAGAAGAGAGTGAGCGTCATTATCACGCCGGCTGTGATGAGCAGCAGCGGATTCACCTGTGCAGGCTTTGCCATCTCGCTCATGAGCATCTGCTCATTGCCGCTGTTGAGGACAAGGTTGTAGGCATCGATTCCGGCTATAGGCACGCCTATGAAGTTCACAAGGTCGTTGCCGGCAAAGGCAAGTGCAAGTGCAAAAGTGCCCGAAAGTATGGTTATTTTCAGTATGTTCACCTTGAGCTTTTGCAGGAGCAGGAGAATTAGCGACGAAGCCACCCACGCCACTCCGAGCACAAGGAAGATATTGTCGTTTATGGTCTGAAGCAGATCGGCAGGGAACAATCCCGAGCTTTTCATACCCTTGAAGATTGCGAAATAGAGGATTCCGCAAATCGACACTCCGCACCACATTGCGCCATAGCGGCCGAATGAGCGCTCATAGCGGAATGAAAATAACATTCGCGAGAAATACATGAGCATAGAGCCAACAATGAACGAGATTGCCACCGACACCAGGATGCCCGAAATCATCACCAGTGCCTTGCCGCTGTTGATAAACTGCCCCACGTCGGCCATAGTGAGAGCGGAGTCGTTGGCAATCTTAAACACCGTCACAGCCACTGCGCTGCCGAGCAACTCGAAGATGAGCGACACGGTGGTGGAGGTGGGCAGGCCAAGAGAGTTAAAGGTGTTGAGCAAAATCACGTCGGTGAGCATCACACCGGCAAAGAGCATCATCACCTCTGTGAATGTAAACATTTCGGGATAGAACACGCCTTTTCGAGCCACCTCCATCATTCCATTGGAGGTGACCACACCAAGTAGTATTCCCACGGCGGCCACACCAAGAATCACCTTCATTGGCGCTACTTTGGCCCCGAGAGCCGAGTTGAGAAAATTTACTGCGTCGTTGGCAACGCCGACTATCAGGTCGAGAATGGCAAGCAGAGCCAAAATGATGATAATCACAGTGAAAATAGGGTCCATAATAATAAATTTCGTTATGTGTTTTGATGAAATTCGAGAGTGTGGAATCACCCGAATGGCTCTTGGAGAGTCATTCCCGCAGGTGTTTCGGTATGTGTGCTAATTGCCTATGCTACTTGTGAAGTGTGAAAGTAAATTCAAGGCCGCCCGCATGGCGGTTTTTCACCGAGATGGAGCCTTGGTGGAAGAGCACGGCATTCTTCACAATGGCGAGGCCAAGGCCTGTGCCGCCCACCTTGCGCGAGCGACCCTCATCGACGCGGTAGAAGCGCTCAAAGAGGCGGCTTATGTGCTCCTCGCTCACTCCCACGCCATTGTCGCCGAAGCAGAAGCGGTAGTAGTCGGGAGTTTCCTCAACCATTTCAATGAATATATCGCGCCCGCCCGAGTAGGCGATGGCGTTGTTCACCAGGTTGTAGAAGATTGATTCCACGAGGCTCTCGTTGCCGTTGATTGCCACTCCGGCAGGCACATTCACGTTGATGCGCATCTGCTTTTCGGGTGGATAGAGGGCAATTGATTGCTTCACGTCGTCGATGATGCGGCTCACGTCAACGTTCTGCTTCTCAATCTTGTCGCTTGCCTCCGAGATTCGGGTGATGATGGAGATGTCGTGAAGGAGCGAGCAGAGGCGGTTCACGTTGTCGTAGGCCTTGTGGAGCAGCTCGAATGATGCCTGCCGGTCGATTCGGTCGTGATTGTTGATTATCGTTTCGAGGCAGGCCTGAATGGCATGTACCGGGTTCTTTATTTCGTGGTTGATGTTGTTGGTGAGCTGGTGCTTTATTCTCACTTTCTCCTGCTCCTCAAAGATGGCGTTGCGCAGGTTCTCGTCGCGCTGCTGGGCGGTGACTTTGAGGCTCTTGTAGAGATTTATAATGTTTTTCGAAATTTCGCCCAGCTCGTCGTCGGGAAAGCTGTTGGTGTCGTAGGTGAGCGCGTTGCCGCTCTCGGCCTGCTCGGCAAAGTCGCGCAGGTTCTTTATGTTGCGCCCTATGCGGCTTGCGGCGAAGTAGGCGATAACGGTCACTACCACTGCAATTGCGAGTATTAGCCAGATATACACGGAGTCGATTTTAAGGTCGGCGTAGAGCGATGAGTTGTAGGGCAATGCCGAGCGCACTATCAGGTTGCTGCCCCGGGTGGCAGAGTAGAAATAGTCCTTGGCGTTTGTTTCCGACTGGCGGCGAATGGTGTAGCCCATTCCTTTGGCAGTAGCTTCGCTTATCTCGTGGCGGCTGCTGTGGTTGCTATAGTTGAAGTCGCCATTGGAGTCGTAGAGCACACTGCCGCTGAGATTGACCACAGTGACGCGCATGCTGTCGGCTCGGAAGTCCTTGGCCACGGCGGCAAAGTCGTGCACTGAGTCGCGCTCGAAGGCGCGTAGCAGCTCGCGGTTGTACACTTGCAGTTGCGCGTTGAGGGTGTTCACTTTATACTCCCTCTCGCGCGTGTATTGCAGCATGAAGAACGCGAAGGTGAGCACCCATGTGAACACTACGATGAGCAGAAACAGCCGCGTCTGGTAGTCGATTCTACTCCTTGAAGCCATATCCATATCCTTGTTTGGTGATTATTTCGTTGCCATACACGCCTATCTTTTTGCGCAGGCGGTTGATGTTCACGTCGATAGTGCGGTCGATGACGAGCACATCGTCCTCCCACACGCTGTCGAGAATCTCCTCACGCGAGAAAATCTTGCCGCGGTTGGCGAGCAGAAGCCGGAGTATCTCAAATTCCTTCTTGGTGAGCTGTATTTCATTTCCTGCTATGTGGCATTGCTTGCGCTGGGCATCGACCACCAGGTCGCCGCAGCGCATCACCGGGTCGCTGCCTGTGCTGTGCTCCGAGCGCCGCAGCACACTCTTCACCCTCAGCACCAGCTCGCGCATGGAGAAGGGCTTGCGAATGTAGTCGTCGATGCCGCGTGCGAATCCCTCCACCAAATCGTCCTCGCGGTCTTTGGCGGTGCAAATGATGATGGGCACATTGCCTACTTGCGCGTCGGCGCGAATGTGCGATGCCAGCTCAAAGCCGCTCATCTCGCCCATCATCACATCGAGGATGAAAAGGCGGTAGTCGGTGAGGGTCCTGGTGAGAACCTCCTCGGCCGAGTTGGCTGTATCTACCTCATACCCCTCAAGCTCCAGATTGAGCTTGATAACCTCGCAGATGGTGTCCTCGTCATCGACCACCATAATCTTCTTTGTCTCGCTCATATAGTATAACAAAAAAATATTGCTGTTTGCCAACGCTTGCATAGAGTGTGTCCGAGAGCTTGCCCTCGTGCTCGTGCGGGCTTTTTTTACGCACTGCAAAATTAGCAAATACTCCTCCAAAAAATATAACAACTTTGTTACATTTTTTCATCATTGCATTTCTGCAAATTTTCGTGCTTGCACGCAGTGTGGCATGCGCTGAGAGTCGACAACGCGGCGTGGCGAAACAAAAGTATTGTGGTTTCGTTGTGAAACCGTGCTAATTTGGCCGATTTCGCTATTTATCGTGTAAATATTGGGTGAAATGGGTGGCCGTATCAAGAAAAATGTGTATATTTGCGCTTGAATTTGTGTAAAAACACATTGCAACTAAGATACAACCGACTTTATCAATAAAAAAACTGATACTATATAAACTTAAAGTTACATATAATAAAAAAGCTATGGCAGAAAACAAAGAAAAACTGTTCGACCAGTTTCCTCCTGTTTCCACCGAGGAGTGGAGGGCAAAAGTCGAAGTGGATCTTAAAGGCGCTGACTTCAACAAAAAATTAGTTTGGCGCACAAATGAGGGTTTCAATGTTCAGCCAATGTATCGTGCTGAGGATATCAAGGACCTTAAAACAACTGATTCTCTTCCCGGCGAATATCCTTTCGTTCGTGGTACCCGCACTGATAATGACTGGTTCATTCGCCAGGAAATCGAGGTGTGCTGCCCCAAGGGCGCCAATGAGAAGGCTCTCGACGTGCTTGGAAAGGGCGTGACTTCGCTCGGCTTCAAGCTCAAGGAAGAGCTCGACGCCGAAGGGCTTAAGACTCTGCTCGCAGGCATCGACCTCGCGAAGACTGAAATCAACTTCGACTGCTGCCCCAACAAGGCTTTGCAGCTCGCCAAGAATCTCGTGGAGGTGGTGAAGGCTGCCGGTGCAGCCGACACTTTCAAAGGCTCGATTGGCTTCGACCCCTTCCGCCGCCTGCTCAAGCACGGCAAGGATTTCCCCAAGGTCATAAAGGCTCTCGCAGCCGGAATAGTGAAGGCTGTGGCCGAGGTGAAGAATCTGCGCGTGCTTGCCGTGAACACCGACAAGCTGTGCAATGCCGGTGCCTATATCTATCAGGAGCTCGGTTACGCCCTCTCATGGGGTAACGAATGGATGAGCCAGCTCACCGATGCCGGTGTGGATGCTGCCGAGGCTGCAAAGCGCATAAAGTTCAATATGGGCATCTCCACCAACTACTTCATGGAGATTGCCAAGTTCCGTGCCGCACGCATGCTCTGGGCACAGATTGTGAAGCAATATGAGCCTAAGTGCGACTGCGCTTGCAAGATGAATGTGCACGCAACTACTTCGGAGTTCAACCAGACTATCTTCGACGCCTATGTGAACCTGCTCCGCTCGCAGACCGAGTCGATGTCGGCAGCCCTTGCAGGCGTTGATTCAATCACCGTTACTCCTTTCGACAAGCAATACAAGAATCCCGACGACTTCTCTGAGCGTCTGGCACGCAACCAGCAGCTCCTTCTTAAAGAGGAAAGCCACCTCGACAAGATTGTGGATCCCGCCGGTGGTTCCTACTATGTGGAGACACTCACAATGTCGATTGCAACCGAGGCTTGGAAACTCTTCCTTGCCACCGAGGAGCAGGGCGGTTTCTATGCAGCGCTGAAGGCCGGTGAGGTGCAGAAGGCTGTGAATGAGTCGAGCGACAAGCGCCACACCGATGTGGCTCGCCGCAAGGAGTCGCTGCTCGGAACCAACCAGTTCCCCAACTTCAACGAGATTGCCAACGACAAGATAGAGTGCGAAGGCGGCAAGTGCTGCTGCGGACACAACCACGAT
>JAQXTJ010000006.1 GCA_029219425.1 Bacteroidales bacterium | reverse complement strand
CCACCTACCCAAATCATCTCCTTCTTCGAGTCGAAAATTGGGTGGAAGTCGCCGTAGGGGCCACTCATAATCACCTTGTCGCCGGGCTTGAGCGTAAAGATGTAGGACGAAGCGATACCCGGCATCACGTCCTGGAATCCCACTTGTGGCTTGGGCTTGAATGGCGGTGTGGCAATGCGCACGGTGAGCATTATGCGGTCGCCCTCGGCTGGATAGTTAGCCATGGAATAAGCTCGGATAGTAGGCTCGGTGTTCTTGCACTTGAGAGTGAAGAGGCCGAATTTCTCCCATGCGGGCAGATACTCTGCGCCAATGGAGTCCTTGTCGATATCCACGTTGTAGTCCATTTCATATTCAGGAATACGAATCTGGGCGTAGGAACCCGGCACGAAGTTCATGTGCTCGCCGGGAGGCAGAGCCACAATAAACTCCTTGATGAAAGTGGCCACATTCTTATTGGAGATTACCTCACACTCCCACTCCTTGATTTCGAGCACGGAGTCATCCACGGCAATCTTCATGTCTTCCTTCACCTTCACCTGGCAGCCAAGACGCCAGTTGGCCTGCTGCTCCTTGCGCGAGAAGTGCACGGTCTCAGTGGGAAGAATGTTGCCTCCACCCTCGGGCACACGCACCTTGCACTGTCCGCAGCTGCCCTTACCACCACAAGCCGATGGCAGGTGCACGCCATTGTTGGACAGCGTGGCGAGCAGCGAAGAACCGGTTTCCACCTCAAGATCCTTCTTGCCGTTGATGTCGATATGTATTTTGCCCGAAGGCACTAAATAGTGCTTTGCCACCAGCAGAACTACCACCAGCAGCAGCGTGATAACCAGAAAGATTATCGCGCTCGATACTACGGTCAATGATTGAATATCCATATTAAAAAACAGTCAATTAAAGTTTAATGCCAAGGAAGCTCATGAAGGCTATGCCCATGAGTCCGGTGAGAATAAATGTGATGCCGATGCCACGCAGAGGCTTGGGCACGTTGCTATAGGCGAGCTTCTCGCGAATGGCAGCAATGCCCACAATGGCAATGAGCCAGCCAATTCCCGAACCTGCGCCATACACGGTGGCAGTGAGAGCCGAGCCGAAGTCCTTCTGCTGCATGAAGAGCGACGCGCCGAGGATGGCGCAGTTCACTGCGATGAGCGGCAAGAAGATACCGAGCGAGGCATAGAGCGAGGGAGAGAACTTCTCCACCGCCATCTCCACAAGCTGGGTCATCGAAGCAATCACGGCGATAAACATTATCAGCGCGAGGAAGCTCAGGTCAACGTCGGCAAATTCCTCACCGAGCCATGCCAGCGCTCCGGGCTGGAGCACATAGGTGTTGAGCAGGTAGTTGATTGGGAGCGACACCACAAGCATAAAGGTCACGGCAACGCCGAGGCCGAGTGCGGTCTTCACATTCTTGGATACTGCAAGGAATGAGCACATACCCAAGAAATAGGCAAATATCATGTTGTCGATGAATATCGAGCGGACAAACAGATTTAATTCTTCCATTTTCTTTTTTTCTTGTTTTGGGGGTTATGTAACTCAATCGATTATTTCTCCTGGAGGTCTTTGTTGCGCGAGCGGTGCACCCATATTATGCAAGCCACGGTGATGAGTGCCATGGGAGGCAGAATCATGAGGCCGTTGTTCTGGTAGCCCAGGTCGTAGAGAGCCTGCGGAATCACCTGGAAGCCGAGCAGAGTGCCCGAGCCAAGAAGCTCACGGAAGAAGCCCACGATGACGAGAATCAGGGCGTAGCCAATTCCGTTGCCCACTCCGTCGAGGAATGAGTCCCAAGGGCCGTTGCTCAGTGCAAATGCCTCAAGGCGACCCATAAGAATACAGTTGGTGATGATAAGACCAATGAACACCGAGAGAGCCTTGCTCACCTCATAGTTGTAGGCCTTGAGCACCTGATCGACGATAATCACAAGCGCGGCCACCACCACGAGCTGCACGATGATGCGAATGTTGGTGGGGATGGTGTTGCGTATGAGCGAGATAATCACATTGGCGAAAGCCAGCACGGCAGTCACCGAGATACCCATCACAAGCGCAGGCTCGAGCTTGGCAGTGACGGCGAGCACCGAGCAGATACCAAGCACCTGCACAATCACAGGATTGTTCTTGGAGAATGGGTTGAAAAATACCTCTTTATTCTTTTTCGATAACATAGTCGTAGAGTAGTGTTATTTGGTTTTAAGTTTATCGAGAAACGCGCTGTAGTCGGTGAGGCAGCTTTTGAGCATGGCTTCCACGCCCTTGCTGGTCACTGTGCCACCCGAGATGGCGTTCACATAGTCGGCATTGTCGGTGGGCTTCTGGCCGGCCTTCATCACGTCGATTGAGCGGAAGCTGCCGTCCTTGAAGAGCTGCTTGCCCTCAAACTGAGCCTGAAACTCCGTCTTGGCAATCTCAGCTCCAAGTCCGGGAGTCTCACCCTGGTGGGAGAAGTAGGCTCCATACACGGTGTTGGCATCGTCGTTGAGTGCCACATAGCCCCAAATCGGGCCCCAGAGTCCTGCGCCATACACAGGCAGGATGTATTTCACCTGGCCGTCGTCGAGCTTGCACACAAACACGGGGAGCATTCGCTCCTGAGCCGGTTTCTTCACCTCGGCAGCCATGTTCACACCGAAAGCGTCGCCCTCGGTGCGGTCTCCGTTCACGTTCACCACAAATGTCTCGCTAATGTATTTCTCATACACCGAGCGGTAGTCGCCGTCGGTGGCAGTGAGGTGCACTGCGCTGAGAATCTGCATGCGCTTGTCGTTGGCTATATTCTCGTCTTGCTTCGGCTTGAGTGCCATGTAGGTGAGTGCGAGCACTGCGCCCACCACCACTACCATAATTGCCGAGTAGAGAATGGTATAAGTGTTGCTTTGTTTGTTCATTTCTCTTGTCCTCCTTTAATTAATCGTTAGTGGATTTGGCACGCTTCAAGCGGCGGTTGATATTGGCATTCACCACGCAATAGTCGATTGTGGGCGCAAATGCGTTCATAAAGAGCACTGCGAGCATCGCTCCCTCGGGGAATCCGCCATTGTAGATGCGAATGAGGATGGCAAGCACACCAATGAGGAAGCCATAGATGTATTTGCCGGTCTCGGTGCGTGCGCCGGTCACGGGGTCGGTGGCCATGAACACTGCCGCAAAGGCAAATCCGCCAAGGCAAATCTGGTCGATTGGCGCGAGCATCGACACGGGATAGGTGGCCGATGCAAAGGTGTTGGCGATAAAGGCCATGAAGAAGCCTCCGGCAAACACCGAGCACATAATCTTCCACGATGCGGTGCCGGTGATGAGCAAGATTGCAGCACCTATAAGGATGCACAGCGTGCTCACCTCGCCCACCGAGCCGGGAATGAGGCCGATAAATGCGTCGAGGGTGCTGATAGGCTCACCCACAATGCTTGTGAGCTGCGGCACGCCCTCTCCTGCATGGATTGCTGCCTGGCCAAGCGGTGTGGCACCCGAGAAGGCGTCGGTCACCTGTCCGGCTCCAAAGCCGAAAGCGGGGTCGGTGGCCACAAAAGCAGCGTCGCCCGACATCTTCGAGGGATAGCCGAAGAAGAGCACGGCGCGAGTCACCAGTGCCACATTGAATATGTTCATTCCTGTGCCGCCAAACACTTCCTTGGCAAATATCACCGCAAAGGCTGTGGCCACGGCAATCATCCACACCGGAGTGTTGATGGGGCAAATCATCGGTATGAGCATTCCTGTCACCAGGAAGCCCTCCTGAATCTCATGGCCGCGGAGCTGTGCTCCGATGAACTCGATTCCAAGTCCCACGGCATACGACACAACTATCTTGGGAAACAGTGCCAGCAGGCCATAGACGAACATCGAGCAGAAGCCTGCATCAGTGTCGCCAATGGCGAGATAGTGCTGATAGCCTAAGTTGTAGATTCCAAAGAGCAGCGCGGGCATGAGGGCAAGTATAACCACGCTCATGGTGCGCTTGGAGTCGTTGCTGTCGTGGATATGCACACCACTCGTGGCAACGGTGTTGGGAGTCAGAAGGAAAGTCTCAAGTCCCTCAAACACCGACTGGAACTTCTGGTATTTTCCGCCGGGCATGAAATTGGGCTTGGCTTTATCTAAAAATTTTCTTAAACCTTTCACTTTATCCTTGTTTTTTAGTGTTGTTACAAAAAATGGGGTGCATTAATTCATCTCCTTGCGGAGTTTGTCGAGACCCTCACGCACGATGCGCTGCAAGGGCAGCTTCGATGTGTCGGCAAATTCGGCAAGAGCGAAGTCCTCGGGTGCCACCTCGTAGATGCCAAGCTGCTCCATCTTGTCGATGTCGAAAGCGATAATGGCTTTGATAAGGAACTCTGCATAGATATCCATAGGAAGCATACGGTCGTACTCGCCCGACATAATGATGGCTCGCTCACCGCCATTGAGCTTGCTGTCGAAGCTGAATGGCTTCTTAACGCCAAAGAGGCGGCAGGTGAATGAGCGGTAGAGGCTGAACTTCTTGGGGCTGAGCGATGCCCAACCCATAAACTCCGCGTCGTTCTTCACCTCCGGAATCACGGTAATCTGGCGGAAAGGGAAGCGCAAATATCCGCCGGCTGCCACTTTCACTCCGGTAAGCACGTTGCCCGAGATGATACGCACCTGCTGAGCGTCAGCGGCAATGTTGCCCGCGGTGAGCGACGCAATGTCGGCTCCCATGGTGCACTTCACCAGCTTGGGCTGCTTCACGCTCTCTCCCACCACAGCCACCAGAGTCTCCACTGGCAGCTTCTTGGTGGACACAAGCTCACCGAGGCGTGCCACGGTCACTGCATCGAGCGTCCACACCACCTCGCCCTTGTTCACGGGCTTCACGTTGGCAAGCTGCACTCCGGCATTTCCTGCGGGGTGCGGTCCGGCAAAGGTGTTCACTTCGCAGCCTTTCAGGCTCAGCTCGGCATCGGGTGAGTAACCCACCCACACCTTGCCACCGGTCATCTTGGCAAGTGCGTCGATACCGCGCTGCAAGTGCTCGGCCTTGCCTTCGAGCTGAAGGCTCATAGGCGCGGCAAGCGGCGCCGAGTCGAAGGCGGTCACGAAGATGTCGCGAGGCACCACCTCGGGGTCGGGAACGATGTCGTAGGGACGCTGACGCATTGCCGCCCATATTCCCGACTCGAGCATAAGCTCACGGGCATCCTTGGCATTATACACTTTGAACTGGTTCTCTGAATCGGGCTCGATGACGATGGCAAGAATCTTGCGGCGCTCGCCTCTCTCGATTGCTTCGACTTTGCCCGATACCGGCGATGTAATTTTGATCTGAGGGTGATTTTTGTCGTGAAAAAGCGCATCTCCGGCAAGCACTTTGTCACCTTCTTTCACATCGAGTCTTGGAATGATGCCTGTGTAGTCATCTGGCACCACTGCATAGCGCTTCGCCGACACTGTTGTCGCCGAGGTGGAAGTAATGGCTCCGGCAAGACTCAAGTTTACACCTTTTTTTAACTTGAAATTAGACATTATCGATAAAGTATTTCAATATATATACATTCAATTTCAGTGACAAAACATAATCAACTGCAAATTTACGAAAAATTTGTGAAAGCCGAAAGCAGAGCGCCAAAATTTATTTTTTTTCGACTATCAATCAGTGAACATACAAATTCGATGCTCGGAACCAGTATGTGTCACAAAAAAATTTAAGCCGCCCCCTCGACCACACAAGTGGCCGGGAGGCGGCTGTCACCATACAAGAAATTACTATATCACTGCGATTTAAGCCTTCTTTTGTTAGAACGAGAAGAGTGTTGCGCCAATCTGATAAAATGCACGGTCGTCCTCGGGATTAAACATCACCATAGCATGGAGCGGCAGTGTGTATTAGTCGGTAATCTTCAGGTTGTAGGATCCCTTGATTTGAATGTGCACAATGCCCGGCTTGTCGCCATAGAAGTGAGAGCTTGAGCCACACTCATTGAGCGCAAAAGCTCCTCCTATACCTGCGCTCAGGCCCCATGTTTCGGCGAGGAGCACAGGATACTCAGCATATACGAATGTGGAATATTTGTTCTCAGTGTTTGCGGCATTGCGGTCGCGGCCGAAAAGCACGGTAGCCCACGACACCGTGAGTGGGAATTTCTCACCAAAGTTGTAGGCAATGCTGGCATCGAGGAAACGGCCGGTTTCTGCCGACTTATAGTTGAAAAACTCCTTATTATTATAGCTTGCACCAGGCGAGAAGTTGTAGATATCCCACAATGCAAATTTCATAATGAAACAACTTGGTTATGTAAATAAACTATTTGAGTTTTTGTTTTCTGTCAAATTTTCGCTATGAAATTGAAATACCTTTATCTAAGTTTCTTTTCGCAAAGATATAGCTTATTTTTTATCCACAAAATATTTTCAAAAAATTTCCATACTTTTTCTTAATTTTTTTTGCATTTCTTGAGATTCTCCACAAAAAGAACTACATTTGCAACGTCGGAAACCTATCCGGCTATATCACACATCAACTTAAAAAACAATTTATTTTTTCTGACGCATGAAAAAAATTTCTCTCATCATCTCTTTTGCATTCACTGCCCTGTCGTGCTTTGCCTGGGGGCAAAAGGGCCACGACGTGGTGGCATTCATCGCCGAATGCCATCTCTCGCCCGATGTGCTGAAGCGAGTGGAAGCAGTGCTCGACGGACATTCGCCTGTGTATTACTCCAACTGGCTCGACAACGCAAGCCACACCCCCGAATATGCCTACACCAAGACGTGGCACTACAAAAACATCGACGACGGCGACACCTATGAAAACGCCCCCGCCAACCCCTCGGGCGACGTGGTGAAGGCCGTTACCGACATCACCTCGATGCTGCGCGAGGGCGGACTCCCGCACGAAAAGGAAAAAACCTACCTCATGATGCTCATTCACCTTATGGGCGACCTTCACCAGCCCATGCACATGGGCCACGCCTCCGACCGTGGCGGAAACTCCCACCGCATCATCTACTTCAACCGCGACAACAACCTCCACTCTGTGTGGGACGGCGCCCTGGTGGAAAGCGCGCACAAGTGGAGCTACACAGAGTGGCAGCGCGAAATCGACCGTGCCAGCGACAACACAATCGCCGAAACAGTGAAAGGCACGCCAGCCGACTGGGGGCGCGAAACCTATTTCCTGGCAACCAAGGTGTATAAGGAAACGCCACAGGGCTACAAAGCCAGCTACGACTATGTGGCCCGCTGGACTCCAGTGGTTGAGGAGCAATTCCTTAAAGGCGGTCTTCGCCTCGCCCACCTCCTCACCTCAATCTACGGCAAATAACCGTGACGCTCGGCACACAGCCTGCCGCTAATCCTCGGTAGATTTTGCCTAAAACCGATTCTTAATCTCTGGAAAGACAATTTTAAGCCTAAGAAAAAATCGCACCTCTTTCGAGGGCACTGAAAAAGTAATCATATTTCAGGTTGCTCTCAAGCGAGACTAAAAATCAAGAACTCGCCAGGTCCTTATCCGAGGATTTGGCGAGTTTATATTTTGGCCGGTTAATTGCCTTGAAAAGGCCTCATATTGG
>JAQXTJ010000005.1 GCA_029219425.1 Bacteroidales bacterium | reverse complement strand
GTGAACATCGTGAGCAACGATGTGCTCGACCTCGATAAGTTCCGCGCATGGCGCCCCGAGTTCAAGGATGCAGAGTTCATACTTGAAAATGGCAAGTATGTGTGTGGATATGCCATCGAGAAGATGTCGAAGTCGATGTTCAATGTGGTGAACCCCGACGACATTGTGGAGCGCTATGGAGCCGACACGCTGCGCCTCTATGAGATGTTCCTTGGCCCAATTGAGCAGAGCAAGCCCTGGGACACCAATGGCATCGACGGCGTGAACCGCTTCCTCAAGAAGCTCTGGGGACTATTCTTTAAGGGCGACGATTTTGTGGTCACCGACGAGAAACCATCGGCCGAAGCACTGAAGTCGCTGCACAAGCTCATTAAGAAAGTGACCTTCGACATAGAGCACTTCTCCTACAACACTTCGGTGAGCGCATTCATGATTTGCGTGAACGAGCTGTCGGCAATGAAGTGCAGCAGCCGTGAGATTCTCAACGGCCTGGTGGTGCTCATTGCTCCATTCGCGCCCCACATTGCCGAGGAGCTGTGGCACAAGCTGGGCAACGACACCACAGTGTGCGATGCCAAGTGGCCTGAGTGCAACGAGGCATACCTGGTGGAGCAGTCGGTGAAATATGTGGTGTCGTTCAATGGCAAGCCGCGCTACAACATTGAGGTTCCCACAGGTACTGACAAAGCCGAGGTGGAGCGCGTGGCTCTCAGCAACGCCGCCGCCGAGAAGTGGCTTGCCGGAAAGACCCCCAAAAAAGTCATCGTTGTTCCCAACAAAATCGTCAACGTAGTTTGTTAAATTCAGAGTGAGAAGCTACTTCAGTTATTAGTTAGGAGTTATTAGTTATTAGTTAGGAGTGTATTGAATCTTAATAATTCCTAACTCCTCACTGAAGTAACTCCTAACTCCTAACTCCTCACTAATAACTGAAATAACTCCTCGCTAAATGAAGTGGTATGTGGTGTGGGTTGGAAACAACCCTGGTATATATGAAACGTGGGACGACTGCAAGCAGCAGGTGGAGAACTTCCCCGGTGCACGCTACAAGGCGTTTCCCTCGCGCGAAGAAGCCATCATGGCTCTGCGTGGCGACGACAAGAGCGAGATGGGCATATTGCGCAGCATAGCCAATGCCCGCCACAGCATGGTGAACTATGAGGCTTTTCCCGATATTATTGTGGATAGCATTGCCGTCGATGCCGCCTGTAGCGGAAATCCGGGGGTGATGGAATATCGCGGCGTGTCGGTGCGCACCGGTGAGCAGATTTTTCATAAAGGTCCGTTCCCACACGCAACCAACAATATAGGCGAGTTCCTTGCCATTGTGCATGCCCTTGCGCTATTGAAGCAGCAGGGCAACAAACACACGCCCATCTACAGCGACAGCCGCACCGGTATGGCGTGGGTGCGCGACCGCATGTGCAAGTCGAAGCTCCAGCCTTGTGCCAAGAATGCCGAACTCATGAATATAGTGCGACGTGCCGAAGTATGGCTCCAAAACAACACTTTCACCAACCGCATCATCAAGTGGGACACCGAGGCGTGGGGTGAGATACCCGCCGATTTCGGCCGCAAATAAAATTTTTTTATTGAAATAACACATACACTCTCCAGCCGTGACGCATCCTGATGCTTCTGCCTCACTGGAGGGTGTGTCAAAATGGGAAAACAATCACTTATGTCATCGCCTGATTGTGAGGCGGTAACGCGGGGGGTATCAAAATTCGGTTTGATAATATTTCGATGTAGGGACGCATCCCGATGCGTCCGCGTAACAGCCTCATAATTAAGAGATAACCAAAGCGGCTGTGGGCGGACGCACCGGGGTGCGTCCCTACATAAGTGGTTATTTTCCAATTTTGATACACCCTCCTACATGAGATTATCATCAAACCGAATTTTGACACACCCTCTGTAACGAAGAAGCATCAGGATGCGTCATCTCATCAATTTACCCACAAGTGTTAATCAATAGAAATGGAATGATGTGTTAAATTAATGTTAAATATCAGTTTTGTTGTTGTTTGTTTTGAAAAACTGTTATAGTTTTGCAGTGTACAAGCACACTGGTACACTAAAACACTGAGTGATGCCAAATAGACAACCGAATGCAAAAATATAAAAATTATGAACAACGAAACAATTAACAGTAACAACAACTCAATCATGCAGGTGGAGAGCATCTCATTCAGCTACGGATGGCTGAAGCAGAAACCTTTATTCACCGATTTCTCGCTCTCGCTCGAGCGCGGCAAGGTGTATGGACTGCTCGGCCTCAACGGAGCCGGAAAATCCACCCTAATCTATCTCATGGCGGGCTTGCTTACGCCTAAAGCCGGCCGGGTAATCGTGAACGGCGCCTGTGTGCGCGACCGCCGCCCCTCCACACTCGCCGACATCTATGTGGTGCCCGAGGAATTTGAGATGCCGCGCATGTCGCTGCGCGAGTTTGCCACACTCAATGGTGCTCTTTATCCGCGCTTCAGCTACGACGATATGCTCCACAATCTCGCCATCTTCGACATCGACCCCGGCATCAAGTCGCTCACTTCGCTCTCCATGGGGCAGAAGAAGAAAGTGCTTATGAGCTTTGCCTTTGCCACCCACACCGGCCTTATGCTCATGGACGAGCCTACCAACGGCCTCGACATTCCCGGCAAAAGCCAGTTTCGCCGCCTCGTGGCAAGCCAGATGACCGACGACCGCACCATCCTCATCTCCACCCACCAGGTGCGCGACATCGACCGCTGCATCGACCATGTGGTAATCATCGACCACAGCAGTGTGCTCCTCGATGCGAGCGTGGCAAGCATCACATCCAAGTTGCGATTTGTGGAGAATGGCACCGCTGCCCAGGCCGAGGCTGCTATTTTCTCCCAGCCATCTGTGATGGGGCACAGCCTTGTGCTGCCCGCCGATGGCAGCGATGATGAAACCCAGCTCAACCTCGAGACGCTCTTCAACGCCACCCTCTCCAGCCGCGACAGCATTTCCTCAATTTTCAACCCCAAAAACGCTTAACTAATATGAACACCACTAATGATATATTCTCCCTGCCACGCTTCGTGGCTTTCGCAAAAAAGGAATTTACCGAACAGCGCCGTATGCTTCTCATGCAATTTAGTGTATTGCTCGGTGCAATCTCTCTCACCGGCTTTGCCATGTGCTATGGTATTTACAACTCCAGTGGGGCGCAAGAAGCTGCCTTAAAAGGCGACCCTATGGCCTATATCCACTGGGTGGTTCTGTGGTTTGCATTAGCCGTGGTGTGTTTCGGCTCTCTCGCCGCCTGGAATATGGATAACAAGGCAAAGCGCATAGCGCGAATCATGGCTCCAGCTTCGCAGCAAGAAAAATTCCTGCTCGGCACTCTGCTGGTGATTGTAGTGATGCCTCTGTTCACTTTCCTTACTATTGAACTATATGATGTGATACGTTACGTCACTTTCAACTACGTTATCGACACACCATTCCGAGGCCATGTGCAATTTATGAACCTGTCGGTAATTATAAGCCACAATGACAATATCGGCCGCCAGGTGCTGGGGTTGTTCTTCTTCCAGTCGGTTTTCGTACTTGGCAGTAGTATTTGGCACAAAAATGCCCATGTTAAGACAATAGTGGCAATTCTGGCAGTGTATTTCATTATGGTTGCCATGGCTCTTGTGACCGGAACCACCACCAGCACATCAATCAATCTCACAACAGCAATCGATGTAGCAGCAGCCATACTTTGTGTAGCCAACTGGGTTCTCGCCTACTGCATCTTCACCCGTGCCGAGGTGGTGGGACGCATCATCAACAAGAAATAAGCTATGACAACCGCATTATTAATCACGGCATTAATGTCGATAATCTCTGCATTGATCTATGATACAGTTTAACGAAAACAAAGCTATATACCTGCAAATCGCCGACCGCATCTGCGAGGACATAATCCTCGGCACATACGCCGAAGCCGGGCGCATACCGTCGGTGCGCGAGTATGCCGCAATGATTGAGGTGAGCGCCAACACCGTGGCGCGGTCGTTCGACTACCTGCAATCGCGCGGAATCCTCTTCAACCGCCGTGGAGTGGGCCTATTCGTGGCCGACAACGCCGTGGAGGCAATAAAGCGCATGCGCCGCGAGGAGTTTCTCGCCGAGGAACTCGACCCCTTCATGCGCCAGGCCGTGCTGCTCGACATCACCGAGCAAGACCTCCTCGCCGCCTACCGCCGCCACTTCACCGCCATGAAGTCGTGAGCCGCCATGGATGAGCCACGGGCGCATTTTTAATCATCATAAAAAAGTCAGCGGGGAGCATCATTGTGATGCTCCCCGCTGGGTGTGTTGGACTACCAAGATTCGAACTTGGACAAACAGAACCAAAACCTGTTGTGCTACCATTACACCATAGTCCAATCCTAAACAAACATGACTCTTCGTCGCATTTGCGGCGCAAAGGTAGGATTTTTGCCCGAATTATGCAAATTTTTCACGCCAAATTTTGCATAAGCCTTCGTTAATAGTTGGTTGATAGATGGTTATTGCTTTGTCAGGCGGCGGTAGTAGAGCAGGGTGGCAGTGGCAAAGTAGGCTGCGATTTGCACCATAAGACCCGACAGCTCGGCCGACACGTCGGTGAGCGTGGCTCCCATACTGGTGATGCGCATGTAGCCATTCATTCCAAATGTGGATGGGAAGAGCCACGACACATATTTCCAGAAGTCGGGAATAGCTGATCCCGGCCAGGATATTCCCGAGAGGAATAGCAGTGGCACCGACATGAACACAAAGAGCATGATGCAGTCTTCGCGGCGATACACGAGCATCGACAGCGTGATGCCGAGCATGATGCACGCCACTATGTAGGGCACGATGAATGCAAGGAATGTGGTATAGTCGCCAAGCTGCGGCAGGGAGAAGCCACGGGTGACCACTGCAAACATATACACTGCCGACACCACATACAGCGGCAGGTAGAAGAGCGTTTTGCCAAGCACCATCGATGTGGCGCTGTGCTGTGCAGGAATCAGTCCGCCATTGCGCTCGCGGGTGCTTCCCATCGACATTCCTATGCCCAGCAGCAGCGTCTGCTGAATGATGAGCATGAGCACAGGCGGGATGAGGTAGCTTGCGAAGCCACTCTGGGGGTTGTAGAGTGCCACTGAGTCGTAGGTCACAGGCATTGCCGTCACGGCATCCTGACGGTCGGTGCTGCCCGGGAGGAATTTGCCCACCTTTATGCCACGGTTCACCTCGAGCGAGGCGCTGCTCGCTGCCATGAGCAAGCCTTTGTAGTAGAGCATGGTGCTCATGTCGCAGTATAGTCCCACGGTTGTCTGGTCGCCACGGCTCAGGTCGCGTGCGAAGGAGGCTGGAATGTGTATTATTCCATACACCTCGCGGCGCTTCATCATTTCCTCGGCCTCGCCCATCGAGAGGCATGAGGCATAGAGAGCAGCCGTGGGGGTGGCATCCACCTTTCGCACGAAGTCGCGGCTCTGCGGTGAGTGGGAGTCATCGACCAGCGCGAAAGGAATCTCGCGCACCTGCTCGTTGTTGTAGATATAGGCATAGAGCAGTGGATAGAACAGAGGCACGAGCACCACAAAGATGATTATGCCCACGTCGTGGCTCACCACCCGCAGCTCATCGAGCCACGCACTTAGTATTTTGTTGATCCATTTCATCAATAAAAAAGAGCATTTTTTTTAAGGAACATACTTAATCTTTAGGAACGCCACGCGGTAGCGCCACAGCACGGTGAGTGGCAGCAGCATGAACGCCATCAGAGCCACAATGTGTTGCCACACATACCACACCGGATAGCCATTGAGGGCCTGATTCACATATATCATGTAGTAGTGACGCAGAGGGAAGAGCCATGATAGCCATTGCAGGGGTGCATTCATTGCCGGTACGGGGAAAGTGAAGCCGGTAATCGACACTGCCACTATACCCCACAGAGAGCATGCGCTCATGGCCATGCGCATCTGTCCGGCAAAAATTCCCATCGCAAACACTGCCAGTCCCTGCGAGGCCATCACCGCAACAATACCCAGCAGCATCATGCTTGCTATGCTGCTGTTGCAAGGAAAGAGGCTATAGCGATAGAAGCACACGTCGAAGAACACCATCATAAGCGAGAACACCAGCGTCTGTGGCAGGAGTTTTCCCACAAGAGCCACGGTGGAAGAATAGCCGCTCATTGCATAAAGCCTGCGCTGTGTGCCATTTTTCCACTCAATACCTATGGAGTAGGCAGTGGTGAGCATAATCATCAGGAACAGAATACCGGGGATAATGATATTGTTGAGGTAGGCTGAGTAGTTCAGTTCGGGATTATTGAGAGGGTGTGTTTCCACCACCACAGGCTGCACCACACCCATGGCGGCTCGAGGTGTGAGACCGTGTCCATAGAGGCTCTCGCGCGTTATGGCAAGTCCCACCAGTTCCGACGAGAGTTTCATGTCCTTCAGCAGCAGGGCTGCTGGCATGTAGTAGCAGTCGTTGGTGTAGAATGCGATGTGTGGCTGCCTGCTGGCGATAGCCTTCTCAGTCACACCTTTGGGGATGTGGAAGAAGCCATAAATCTCGCCACGCAGCATAGCCTGCCGAGCCGAGGCAAAGTCGGGGTATCTTGCCACCAGATTGGTGGCCTGCATTGCGTCGAGTGTGCGCACCACGGCACGCGATGTGGCAGTGTTGTCTTCATCGACCACGGCGGCAGGCAGCGAAGTGGGCAGACCGTCGCTCATGATGGAGAGAAACAGCACCATGCTCACGATGGGAGCCACAAGCATGGTGAACAGGAGCAGCGGACGGTGCGCGAAAGTGCTTAGTTCGCGCCACATAATGCTCCAAAGGCGGCCATATTGCGAGTTTCTAAAATCCATATACTTAGTTTTATGCTTTTTTGCTATGGGCTTTGAGCTGATTACCGGCTTTTTTCATTCAGGCTCACGGATCACAGCTCACGGCTCGCAGCCAAAGAGAGTTATTGAATGATTGCCGACATGCCGCCACGCACGCCGTCGAGGCGGGCATCGACTGGGGTGGCTTTCACCTCAAATGTCTTAAGGTCGTAGCCGGTGGTTGCCTTTGTGGCCTTCCACACGGCAAAGCTTCCCACATCCTTCATGCGTGTGATGCGAGCCTTCACGGTAGCGTCGATAGCCGGGACATACACTTCCACCTCCGAGCCAATCCTTAGCCCGGGCAGCAGGTCCTCGCGCACGTTGAAGAGAAACACAGCTTCGCCCTGGCGTGCCACATTCATAATGGGAGCGCCGGTGCCCACGAGTTCGCCCACTTCGGGGAAAATCTCGGTCACTACGCCGTCGGCCGAAGCCAGCAGCACCATCTCGTCGATATAGGCAGTCACCTCGCTCACGGCACCCTTGGCGCGTGCCACCTGGGCGCCGGCGGCAGCCTTGTCCTCACGGCGTGCGCCATTTGCGGCCATCTCATATTGCGAACGTGCGGCCTTCTCCGATGCCACCATAGCCTGATATTGTGCATAGGCCTCATCACGCTTCTGCTCGGGCATCACGCCGCTGTTGAAGAGTCGGTTCACGCGGTTGTAGGTCTTCTCGGCCACCTCAAGGCCTGCCTTAGCCTTCTGCCACATCTCGTAGGCAGCTTGTATTTGCTCGTGGCGTGCGCCATTCACAGCCTTCTGCTCCACAGCCTCGGCCGCGCTCACAGCAGCCTCGGCCTGCGATAGCTTGGCAAGCACATCGGGAGCCTCGAGCACCACCAAGGTGTCGCCACGGTGCACGGTGTCGCCCTCGGCCACACAGAGGCGTGCGATGCGCCCGGGCACCTTGCCCGACACGCGGTAGTCGGTCAGTTCCACCTGACCTTGAATCACTTCGGGCTTCTTGCTCATTGAGAGTCCCATGATAATCACAAAAGCCATAACCGCAACAATCACTATGGCAAACAGCAGCACAACGCTGAATTTTTTATTCTTTTTCATATCGGTGTGAATGATAATATATATAGCTACTAATAGATATTTGTTTTTTTCAGAAATTCACAGAGCCGGTTGACTTTTGCAGGTAGAGGTCGGAGAGAAGGAGGTCGATTTGTGCCGTCACGCTCGCGTCGTGAGCCTTGAGCCACGCGGTCTGCGCTTCGAGAACATTGCTCACGGGAATCACGCCCTCTTTCATGCCGAGGGTGGCATAGCGCAGGTTCTCATCGGCCTGTGCGCGGCTTTTCTCGGCAATGCCAAGCCTCTCATGAGCTTCCTGCACGCGCTGCGAGCACTGGTTCACTTGTAGCTCCACCTTCTCGCGCACCTCATCGAGCTGCAAGCGAGCTATGCGCTCCTCGGCCTGTGCCGAGCGCACTTTGTGGATGCGTTCACCCGATGTGATGAGCGGAATGTTCACCGCCACGCCCACGTTCCACATTCCCTTGAGCTTGCGCTCAAAGCTGTTGAACACCGAGGGATTGGTGGCGATGTAGCCGCCAGTGAGAGCCACAGTGGGCAGAAACTCGGCGCGTGCCACCTTCACCTTCTCGTGATAAACTTCGGCAGCCAGCGAGAGCGACTGCAATTCGGGTCGCTGTTGCCATGCACGCTCCACGCTCACCTGCTGCGGCACGGGCATGGGAGTGCGCAGTGAGTCCTCATCGGCAAGTGTTATGTGTGAGTCGATGTCGAGGCCACACAATTGGCACAGCAGCATCTTCGACAGGGCTATGCCATTGTCGATTTGAATCATCGTCACCTCGGCCTCGTTCACTTTCACTTTCACGCTTAGCCCGTCGGCCTTGGTGGCAAGACCCTCTGAGATAATCTGCTGCACGTCGGCATCGAGCTTGCGCACGAGGTTGAGGTAGCTCTCGGCGAGTCGGCGCTTCGACTGTAGGGCTACAATCCGCCAGTAGGCCTCATCCACTTCCACAATAGTGTTTTGCACACTAAGGTTGCGCTGGTTCTGTGCAATTGCCTCGGCATAGCGTGTGATGCGGTTGTATGCCACAATCTTTCCGCCCATGTAGATGGGCTGTGTGAGCATCACGGTGAGGGCGGTGGCATTGCGGGTGTCGGTGTGCAGAGCATCCACCAGCCCCGCGCCCACTGCATTGAGCTGAGGCTCTAATGCTGCAAATTGTGGCACCATAGTGCCGGCAATAGTGCCGAGGTTGCCAAGGGTGGATTTCTGCTCGTCGCTCAGTAGAGACAATTCCCGCGAGGTGTACATATACATTCCCTGTGCGTTGATGCGCGGAAAATACTTGGTGAAGGCGGCACGGCGGTCGTGCCCGGCCTTCTCCACCTGCAAGTCGGCAATGCGCATGGCCTTGTTGTTGCGAATGGCAAGGGAGCGACAACTGTCGATGCTTAGTGCGATGCTCTGTGCCTGCACTGCTGCGGCAAGCATGAGCATCAGTAGGACTACGGCTTGTTTCTTATTTTTCATTTCTCCTGTTGTTGTTAGGTAGTGCAAAGTACGCTCTATTTCCTTGCACAAAAAAGACATAAATAGAGGAGAAATTGGAGTATTTTACTCTTTTTGTACTGTTTTAGTAAATTATATCGTTGAAAATTCCTACATTTGACGCATGGACCGACTCACATACCTTTCAATATCACAATTTAAGAAGCGCGGACTGCACTCTGCTGTGTGCTTCGACAATGATATCATCATCACCAGCAACATTGGCGACATGGATGTATTCAGGCACCCTTGTCGCATCAATGCAGTGACGATGCTCGTGTGTAATGAGGGAACCATCGACTGTAGTGTGAACCTGCGCCGCTATCACATCGTGCCCGGCACGCTGCTCATGATTCTGCCTCCCGACATAATCCAGCTACATCAGGCCGACGGCATTAAGCTCTATGCCGTGGTGGTGTCGTCGGACTACTTCAACAGCCTCCAAATCGACTTTGGCAAGCGCTCAGAGTCCTACCTCCAGATTAGGCAGAATGCCATCGCCTCTATATCCGATGCCACCATGTATCCGCTAAAGTGCATCTACGAGGCTATGCTGCACAATATCACCGCTCCCATCACCGAGAGCCGCGAGATTCTGCGCAGCCTCGCGCGTGCCCTTGCCTACACCGTGATATCATATATTCTCACCTACAGCACCGAGAATCCTACAGGCGACTCGCGTGGAAAGCAGATTTTCGACCGCTTCATATCACTGCTCAATGTTCACCACATGCGCGAGCGCAGCGTGCGCTTCTATGCCGACAGCCTCTTCCTCACGCCCAACTACATGTCGGGCGCGGTGCGACAATACAGCGGACGCAGCGCCCTGGAGTGGATCAACGACTATGTGGTGCTCGAGGCCAAGACCATGCTCGGCGATACTTCGATAAGCATAAAGGAGGTGGCATACCGCCTTAATTTCCCCACACAGTCGGCTTTTGGCAAATACTTCAAGGAACAGACTGGCATCAGCCCCAAGCACTATCGCCTGCGGCTCACCAGCTGATTCTTCCCCTCACCTTATGGCATCGGCTTAGTCCTTTTGCATGAATTATGCAGCGCCCGGCAAGTGCAAAAAATAAAAACTTGCGTTTTTATTTGCCTTTGCGCCCGCCTTGCACTAATTTTGTAACCAAAACAGATTTCTCATGAGTAACTATATCGTTTCTGCACGAAAATATCGCCCCGAGACGTTCCGCAGCGTCGTTGGGCAGCAGTCGCTCACTCACACGCTAAAGGCTGCAATCGACTCGCAGCGACTGGCTCACGCCTATCTCTTCTGTGGGCCGCGAGGTGTGGGCAAGACCACCTGTGCGCGAATTTTCGCCAAGACTATCAACTGCCTCCATCCCACTGCCGAGGGCGAAGCCTGCAATGAATGTGAGTCGTGCCGTGCTTTCAATGAGCAGCGGTCCTACAACATTGTGGAGCTCGATGCGGCATCCAACAATGGAGTGGACGACATCCGCACCCTCATCGAACAGGTGCAGATTCCGCCACAGATAGGGCAGTATCGCGTGTTTATCATCGATGAGGTGCACATGCTATCCACATCGGGCTTCAATGCGTTTCTCAAGACACTCGAGGAGCCGCCGTCGCACGCCATCTTTATCCTTGCCACCACCGAGAAGCAGAAGATTATCCCCACCATTCTCTCGCGCTGCCAAATCTACGACTTCTCGCGCATCACCATCAACGACATGGTGCAGCAGCTCCAGTATATAGCCTCGCAGGAGGGCATCACTGCCGAGCCTGCCGCGCTCAATGTGATTGCCCAGAAGGCCGACGGTGCCATGCGCGACGCTCTTTCCATATTCGACCAGGTGGCTGCTTCATCTCTGGGCAACATCACTTACCAGAGTGCCATCGACAACCTCAATGTACTCGACCACGACTATTATTTCCGCCTCATGGAAACCTTCCGCACATGCAACGTGCCCGAGGCTCTGCTCATCTATAAGGAGATTCGCGATCATGGCTTCGACTCTCTTTTCTTCATAAATGGCCTTGCCCAGCACATGCGCGATATGCTGGTGGCTCTCACGCCTGCCACAAAGTCGCTGCTCGAGATGAGCGATGAGGTGGCGCAACGCTTCATCGAGGAGTCGCGCAAGTTCCATCCTAAGTTCTACTACCGCGCACTCGACCTCTGCAACACCTGCGACGTGAACTACCGCACTGCCACCAACAAGCAGTTTGTGGTGGAGCTGACACTAATAAAGCTGTGCCAGATTCTCGATGCCACTCCCCCGGCAGGAGGAGGCGGTGGAGGAAACCAGCCACTGAAGACTGTTGCTGCCACGCCACAGCCACAGCAGCCGCGCCCGGCGGCACAGCCACAGCCCACAGCTGCATCTCGCCCCGCCGGCCAGCAGCCGCAGGGGCAGGTGTCGCCACAGCCTGTGGTGGCCACTCCGTCTCAGCCCGGCACGGCTGCCGCGCCACAGCCTCAGCAGCCGCGCCCGGCAGCGCAGCCATCGGTTGCCACTTCCTACAAGCCGGGAGCCATACGCACTCCATCCACGAGCCGCATTATGATTAATGCCCAGCCCGCGAGGCAGCAGGGAGCTGCCACAGGTGCCGCCGAGGCTGCTGCCGTGGGCAATCGCCGCACGGCCTCATTCACCGAGTCTCAGCTTCTTGCGGCATGGCAGCGATTCATCGAAGAGCATCCCCACGAGAAAGTGATTATCAACACCATGCGCATGTCGCAGCCAAGCAGGGTCAACGACACTCTATATGAGATATTCGTTGAGAACCAGGGTCAGGTGGAATTTTTCAATACTCACCGCACCGAGATTGTGGAATATCTGCGCAATGCCGTGGGCAACGATATGCTTGCCATCAATGTGAACATACGCCAGGGTGGCCCGGCGCCAAAAATATGGTCACCGCGTGAGGTGGTCGATGACATGTGCAAGCAGAATGAGGCCATGGTGGGACTCATCCGCGACTTCGAGCTTGGACTTGCCTGACACCTGTGCTTTCCACCTTTCCTTACGCACGCGAATCCTGTGCCTGTAAACATTCTTCTTTTTTTTCCCCCCTCTCAGCTCCTTTGCAATAGAGGTGATATTTTTCGGCGTGAGGCCGTGTGGGAGGCAGCGTAAGGCATAAAAAAAATTGATGACTCCCTTGCCGAGATGGCGCGGAAATCATCAAAATCAAATATAGAGCTTTCATTTTGGTTCACGAGGCTTGCCTCAATGGGCTTGCAGGGTGAATTTTTGTATGAGAAATTGTTGTTGCGGTTAATAAAGAGCCGCATGGCTCATTCATTAGTGCTGCTTGCTCGATTCATACCGGTACCGGTTGTACTCCGAGATGGAATAATCGTTGGTGAAAAACGAAGGCTGATAAGCCTTTGCAGCCGTTGTGCAGTACCATTCCACTGCGCGTTTCAAAGTTTTTACCATAGTCATCTTGAATCATTTTTTCTGCCCGCTCTGCGCGATTGCCACCGCTGCCGCCGGTTGGCAGGCCACGCGCTGTGGCGTCGCTTTTTCGCCAACCAAAATAAGTGAGTTTTTTCTGTGTGAGGCACGCAGTTGCAATCACATGCTTTGTGCATCAATATGCGTGCGAGCATAGGTTAAACACTACTTTTCAACACTTCCTGTGTTTTTCTCTGTCTCAGTGTTGCAGTGCACAGCCTCCGGCTATGCCCGGCTGGTAATTAGTGCTTGGGGTTCACAGGCGTCATGCACGAGGGCATGAATGCGTTGTTCTCCTCAATCTTGCTGACGTACCAGCTCACTGCTTTCTTAAATGTTTTCAACATAGCGATTAAATCAAATTTAATTAAACAATCTTTTTTACCTTTTCCCTATAGTTGCTCTTTCAGTGTTTTTCCTTTATGCTTGCTTGCGCACGCAAAGGAGGAAAAGTATGCTGAAAAAGTATGTTGTAAAACATATTTTAGACACTGCAAAAGTAGTGCCTTTCTCTATAACCTCCAAATTTTTGAGGTAAAAATTTCGTAAAAATGTTGTTTTGAGTGTTTAATATATTGAGTATCAATTAAATATGTGCTTATGTGAATCTACTGCAAAAATGTCAGTTTTTGCTGTCGGCACACTGAGAGTTGGCTCGCAGTGGCATAGTGCATGGTGGGAGAGGGTCGGCAAAAAAGAAACCCCAAAGCCGTGGAGGCAATGGGGTTTCTGTAGTTATGAAACAAGATTGATTGTCGGGTGGTGTGGTGGCGATTATTCGCCGGCCTGCTGCTGGGCGCGCACGAGATACTTCTCCACATCTACGTTGTAGTTGGCTGCAAACTCGGGATATTTCTCCCTGATTGTGGAGTAAATCTCGGCCTCGGCCTTGAAGTTCTTTAGCTCGCGGAGCACTGTGGCCTTCTTCATAAGGAAGAGAGGGGTGTAGAGAGCGTTGTCGCCCGAGAGCTTCACAGCCTTGTCGAAGGCAGAGATAGCCTCGTCGTATTTCTTGAGGTTCACATAACAGTCGCCGAGGAGCGATTGAGAGGCAGGACCCACGATAGTGCCTTCTGCGTCGAAGTTCTTCACTGCGTCGGCAGCCTCCTGGAATTTGCCCTCTTTATAGAGGATAATGGCGGCATTGAGGCTCGCACGGTTGGCAGGCTCGTTGCTGTAGTTGCTTGCCACGGCAAGATACTCGGCGAGAGCCACAGAGTCGTTGCCGAGCGAGAGATCCATGTCGGCCTTTGCGATTTCGTTCTTAGCCTTCTCCATGTTGGGGTTATGAATACCATACACATAACCGAGGATAATCAAAGCAAGCACAACGATACCACCGGTAATCCAGTAGATATACTTCTTGTTGTTCTCCACTTTTTGCTCAAAAGATGAAAGCGATTCATTAATCTCGTCAATCGAAGTGCGAGTAGTTTCTTTCTTAGCCATTTTGTTTATTATAACTCTTTTTTAATGATAAAATTACAAATTTAGATTTGCAAAATTAATAGTAATTCTGCGATAAATAAAATAATTCGCGCGTTTTTTTCGATTTAGAGGCTAAAATACCTGTGTTTTGTGCCATGCAGGGGCTTTTTTCAGCACTGTCGTGCGGTGGCAGTCAGCCACTTTGGCAATTTTGCATGCAGAGTTGATTCTTAGCTACGGGTGCGGGATGGTTGCGTTGCCACAGGCATCGTTCGGGAAGAGAGTGGAGGTGTGGTGTGAATTTTTTGTGGTGAAAAATTTGGTGACTTAGGCATTATAAACTAAATTTGTGAAAATTATTAATCTCTTGATAAAAAACACTACTGCGACATGAGAACAAAATACAAAAGAATACTACTGAAACTGAGCGGTGAGTCGCTCATGGGTGAGCAGGGCTATGGAATCGACGCTAAGCGTGTGGCCGACTATGCCGAGCAGATTAAGCGTGTGGCCGAGAGCGGAGTGCAGGTGGCCATCGTGATTGGCGGCGGCAACATATTCCGCGGCCTCGCCGGCGCGGCCAAAGGAGTGGACCGCGTGAAGGGCGACCAGATGGGTATGCTTGCCACCGTAATCAACTCGCTGGCTCTCAGCTCTTCGCTCGAGGCGCACGGACAGGCAGCGCAGGTGTTCACAGCAATCAATATGTTCCCCATTGGCGAGCACTACAGCAAGTGGAAGGCAATCGACGCCATGAGCGCCGGGAAGGTGGCCATCATCGCAGGCGGCACAGGCAATCCATTCTTCACCACCGACACGGGTTCGGCCCTGCGTGGCATTGAGGTGGAGGCCGATGTGATGCTCAAGGGCACCCGCGTGGATGGCATCTACACCGCCGATCCCGAGAAGGATCCCACCGCCACCAAGTTCTCCGAGATAAGCTACGATGAAATCTACAACCGTGGACTCAAGGTGATGGACCTCACGGCCACCACTCTGTGCAAGGAGAATGGGCTGCCCATCATCGTATTCGACATGGACACCAAGGGCAATCTCGAGAAAGTGCTCGGCGGCGAGCCTATTGGTACTCTGGTGTATTAAATAAAAAAATCAACAAATAAAAAACAATAAACTGACGCATTATGAACGACGTTAATCATTATCTCAATCCGGCCGAAGAGAAGATGGAAATGGCTGTGGAATATCTCGATGAGGCACTTGCTCACATCCGTGCAGGAAAAGCCAACCCAAAGATTCTCGACGGAATACGTGTGGACTACTACGGTAGCGCAGCTCCCATCAGCAACGTGGCCAACGTGTCGGTACCCGATGCTCGCACCATCGCCATCACTCCGTGGGAGAAGTCGATGTGTAAGGTTATCGAGAAGGCTATCATCAATTCCGAGCTTGGCATCACTCCCGAGAACAATGGCGAGGTGATTCGCATTTCCATTCCGCCACTCACCGAGGAGCGCCGCAAGGCACTGGTGAAGCAGTCGAAGAACGAGGCAGAGCAGGCCAAGATTTCGGTGCGCAATGCCCGCCGCGATGCCATTGAGGGGCTGAAGAAGGCTATTAAGGAAGGTATGCCCGAAGATGTGGAGAAGGATGCTGAGGCAAAGGTGCAGAAGATGCACGACCGCTACATGAAGCGCATCGACGAAATTTTCGCCGCCAAGGAGAAGGAAATCCTCACAGTGTGATGCTACGGCGATACGGCGATAACGACCGACCCCCACGCAGCCATCTGCATGGGGGTTGGTCGTTGTGATGCCTCAATGATGAAGAATTTATTTGGCTATGAATGTACTACTTGAGATTTGTGCCGGCGACATTGCGTCGGTTATCGCTGCCGCACGCGGCGGAGCGGCAAGGGTGGAGCTGTGCTCGGCTCTTGCCGTGGGCGGACTCACTCCCTCTGAGGGCTTCGTTGCCCGCGCCGTGGCGGTGCCGGGAGTGAGGAAGCATGTGCTTATCCGTCCCCGCGAGGGCGACTTTGTGTATTCGCCCGAGGAGGTGGAGATAATGCTCGCCGATGTGGCTATGGCTGCCCGCTGTGGCGCCGATGGCGTGGTGGTGGGCGCTCTGCTGCCGGATGGCTCCATCGACACTGCCACCACCCGACTTCTTGTGGAGGCAGCCCACAGCCGCGGCCTGAGCGTGACATTTCACCGTGCCTTCGACCGCACTGCCGATGCCGTGGCAAGCCTTGAGTGCATCATTGCACTGGGCTGCGACCGAGTGCTCACTTCGGGTCTTGCTCCCACGGCACTCCAGGGGGCTGATGTGTTGCGCCGCTTGGTGGAGGTGGCGGCAGGACGCATTGCCATTCTTGCCGGCAGTGGCGTGAGCAGCGTCAATGTGGAGCAGCTCGTGAGGCTGAGTGGCGTGAGCGAGGTGCATGCCTCGGCACGCAAGCCTTTGCCCTCGGCTATGACTTTTGGCCGTCCCGAGGTGACTATGGGCAGCAACGACAGCGACACTCGCCTCTCCACCAGCGCCGAGGAGGTGCAGGCTATTGTAGCGGCTGTGAGCCATGAGCTGTGAGCCGTGAGCTGTGAGCTGTGAGCCGTGAGCCTGGCAGCAAAAAGCCGGTAATCAGCTCAAAGCTCATAGCCCAAAGCAAAAGCTCATAGCCCAAAGCCAAGAAAATAACAATAAAAATACCAAAAAATACATGAATCTAAAATCAATTACTACATGGGTGGCTCTGAGTGCCTCGCTTTGCCTCAATGCCGCGAAGCCTGCCACCAACAATCAAGTGAATGAATATCTCGATTTCCTATATGGGTCGATGAATCTTGCCGACAGTCTCGACTACTCGCGCTCGTTCTACGCCCGCAACATTGAGGCTGCCATGCAGGCCCGCGAGGAGATGCCCTGGGGGCGGCTGGTGCCCGAGCGTGAGTTCAGGCACTTTGTGCTGCCGGTGCGCGTGAACAATGAGCACCTCGACAGTGCCCGGTGGGTGTTCTACCGCGAGCTCGCACCACGCATTCGCCACCTCTCGATGACTGAGGCTGCACTCGAGGTGAACCACTGGCTGCACGAGAAGGCTACCTACCGCCCCAGCGACTCGCGCACTTCCACTCCGCTCGCCACTGTGAAGACAGGATTTGGCCGCTGCGGTGAGGAATCGACCCTCGCGGTGGCTGCGATGCGCTCGGTGGGCATTCCTGCCCGACAAATCTACACTCCGCGCTGGGCGCACACCGACGACAACCACGCCTGGGTGGAGGTGTGGGTAGATGGCCGCTGGCACTTCCTCGGCGCGTGTGAGCCTGAGCCGATACTGAACCTGGCTTGGTTCAACGCCCCGGCATCGCGAGGAATGCTTATGAACACCAATACCCTTGGCAGCTACTTTGGCCCCGAGGAGGTGCTCTCGCGCAACCGCCTCAATGCCTGCATCAATGTCACTGCCAACTATGCTCCGGTCGATACTGCCCGGGTGCGCATCGTGGGCACCGATGGCCGTGCCATTGAGGGCGCAAGCGTGCGCTTCTGCCTCTACAACTATGCCGAGTTCTTCCCAATTGCCACCAAGACCTCCGATGCTGCCGGCCGCGCCTCTCTTACTGCCGGAATTGGCGACTTGCTCGTGTGGGCGACCGACGGCTCCCGTTTCGGCTTTGCCAAATACACCGTGGGAAGCAGTGGCTCCATGGATATTGTGCTCGACAAGGATGCCGACTATGAGGGCGTAGCCGAGTTTAATCTCACACCGCCGCGTCAAAGCGCCAACTTGCCAGCTCCCACTGCGGCGCAGGCCGAAATCAACAAGTACCGCTTTGCCGTGGAAGACTCCATTCGAGGCGCCTACACAGCCACTTTTGTGGGCAAAGAGGAGTCGCGCCAATTTGCAGCGAAGCTGGGTCTTGGCGACGATGCCTCCATGCTGCTCTTCGACTCCTACGGCAACCACCGTGTGATTCGCGATTTCCTGAGCCGCGCACGCAACAAGCGTCTTGCCGCTCTCTATCTCAATTCTTTGAGTGCGAAGGACCTGCGCGATATCACCCCCGACATTATTGCCGACAGCTACACCGAGCGCATCCCTGCCGGCGTAGATACTGTGGCCTATGTGGAGCGCGTGATGTCGCCGCGCATCCTCAATGAGACTCTCACACCCTACCGCGCCTTCTTCACCTCCAAGATTTCGAAGAAGCTGCGCCGCCGCTATGCTGCCCATCCCGAGGAGTGGGTGAAGTGGGTGGCCAAAAACATCGCCACCACGCCTCCCGCCGGCGCAAAGAACATTCACATATCGCCCGAGAGCGTGTATCGCCACCGCAAGGACATATACCCCACCTCGCGCGACATCTTCGCCGTGGCTTCGCTGCGCAGCTTCGGCGTGCAGGCCTATATCGACCCTGTGAACCGCCGCCCGCTCTATGTGACTTCCGACGGCCGCACTGTGGCAATGGAATTTGCCGATGCCGCGCGCAAGCCCGAGGCTGCTGTAGCCCAGGGTAATCTTGCCCTCGACTACACCAAGGCGGGTCGCCTCGACGATCCCGGCTATTACTACCATTTCTCGCTGAGCGACATCAAGGGCGGTGCTCCGTCGCTGCTCAATTATCCCGACGATGCAACGTGGATGCAGAAATTCAAGGAAGGGACTCCTACCGATGCCGGACAGAAGCTCCTTGTGAGCGGCCAGCGTCTTGCCGATGGCACCGTGCTTGTGCGGGCAAGCATCTTCAAGGTGCGTGAGGGCGAGATGCACCGCGAGCAGCTTGTGATGCGACAGGATACCTCGAAGGTGCAGGTGATTGGCAACTTCAACAGCGAGAACCGCTACTTCGACCTCGCCACCGGCACCGTGAAGTCGATTCTTTCCACCACAGGCC
>JAQXTJ010000004.1 GCA_029219425.1 Bacteroidales bacterium | reverse complement strand
CTGTGCCATGCCGGCAAAGGTGGCCATGAGCGATAATGCAATAAGTGTGAGTTTCTTTATCATAGCTGTCAGTAAATTATAACATTGTTTTTTCCACTTGCGTTAGTATGGCCTCCAGGTCGGCACGGCTATTTGCCTGTAGCATGGCTATGCGGGTGCTGCGGAAGTTGGCTATGCCCTTGAACAGCGGTGAGGCAGCGAGATGGCGGCGTATGTGCAATATGCCCCTGTACTCGTCGATGCGGTCGATGCTCTCATCTATCTGCCGGCGCAGCAAAGCCATTTTCTCAGATGCCGCAATCTGCAAGCGCTCGCCGGTGGCCATATAGTGCTTCATCTCGCGGAATATCCACGGTGCGCCTATCGAGGCTCGTCCCACCATTATTCCATCCACTCCATAGCGGTCGAAGTATTCCACCAGCTTCTCGGGCGTGGTGATGTCGCCGTTGCCTATTATCGGTATCTTCATACGAGGATTGCGCTTCACCTCACCTATAAGGGTCCAGTCGGCCTCACCGGTGTACATCTGGCTGCGCGTGCGGCCATGTATGGTGAGAGCCTGTATGCCACAGTCCTGGAGCTGCTCGGCAAGATCCACTATTATTTTGTTCTCGCAGTCCCAGCCAAGGCGCGTCTTCACGGTGACGGGAATCTTCACCGCATCCACAATGGCCCGTGTTATCTCCAGAAGCAGCGGCACGTTGCGCAGCATTCCGCTGCCTGCACCCTTCGATGCCACCTTCTTCACCGGGCAGCCAAAGTTGATGTCGAGCACATCGGGCTTCGCCGCCTCGGCAATTCTGGCAGCCTCCACCATAGGCTCAAGCTCCTTACCATATATCTGTATGGCTGCCGGTCGCTCGGCAGGGTCGATGAAGAGCTTGCGGGTGGTGCTGTTCACATTGCGTATCAGCGCATCGGCCGACACAAACTCCGTATAGACCATATCGGCCCCCTGCTCCTTGCAGATGAGCCGGAACGAAGGGTCGGTGACATCCTCCATCGGTGCAAGCATTATAGGGCGGTAGCCCAAGTCGATATTGCCTATCTTCATCGCAGTGTGGTGTTAAGTGTGATTCAAGAGTGCAAAATTACACAATTTTGGTCGAATTGCGAAAACAATCAGCCTTTTGGAATATTAAAAATGACAAAATTACCCTCCACACCCCCACCTCGGCAGCAATGTGTGTCATAGCTGCAAAAAAATCGAGGCTGAGCCAAATACTCCTGGCTCAACCTCGAAAAATTATCATGTCACATGAGCTCACAGCTCATAGCTCACAGCTCATAGCTCACTTCTTGATGAGCTTCACAGCCTGCTTGTTCACCTTCAGGATGTAGGTGCCGGCCGGCAGAGCCTCAACGCTCAGTGTAGCGCTGTTGCCATTGATGGTGGCTGCGGCGCGTGTGGCGGCTCCCGCGAGGTTGTAGATCTCAACTGCCTCGATTGCCTCGGCGGCCTCCACTGTCACCACGTCGGTTGCAGGGTTAGGATAAACCTTCACTGCCTTCTGTGCCTTCACTGCCTCTACGCCCACTCCACCTATGGTGAGTGTCTCCTTGCCAGGAGTAACAACCTCCCTCGGGTCGCTGTTGGGCAGTGCCACTACCATCAGGCCTCCTGCGCGGTTATATGCAAGCACGTTACCTGCATAGTCGAGTGCAAGTTGCACTATCTCCGAGCAATTCGGCATGGTGAAGCCATACTTGAACATAAAGGTCGGCACGCCGTCCTCGCCCCAGAACACATCGTAAGCGCGCACGTTGGCGTTCTCGTCGGCGATATACATCACGCTTGCATCCTCGTTGAGGGTAAGTCCCGAGCCGTTGCAGCCATTCAGGTCGGTGAGGTTACCGCTGTTAAACACAGTCTCACCCTCATGGTTGCACACGATGAATGCCGGAGCGTAGGTGTTGTTGTTGCCCGAGCCGCGAGTCTGCGAGAAGAATACGCCCTGCTCGCAAGCTGTTACGTTCACGTTGGTGTTTTGCATACGAGCCGGAGTCTCGCTGAAGATTACCGATGGAGCCTGGTCCCAGGTGTCGGCAGCACCGATGTTGTAGCCAAGGCCTGTCTGTCCGTTGCCGGCAGGATAGTCCTCGCAGAAGATAAACATCTTGCGGTCCTCGCCCTTGCCAAGGAATGAGATGCCGGTGGTTCCGCCACCTATTGCCACGCCGTCGGCATTGGTAAAGCAACCGTCGCTGTCCTTAGTTCCAACGAATACGTTGGTCACGTCGTCAACGCCCGATGCCGGGTCGAACATCCACACGCCTGCGTGTGCGTCGCTCCAGTCGGTAAGATATACCTTGCCGTCGCTCACTGCTGCGCGGAATGGCGATGCTCCATTCGATGCGGCAAACTTGTCGGCAAGATATGTGCCTTGTGCATTAAGCTGAGCGTCAAATACCTGCAAGCCCTTTGAATATCCATTAGCTACATATATGTTGCCGAAGAGCGGGCTCTCGGGGTCGTTATCTACTGCCACGCCGCCACGGTTGTGCGTACCCTTGGAATTTGTGGCATCACATGAGCTGTCGGTGTAAATCACCGTGGGCACGCCCACTTTCTTGCTATCTACTGCCACGCCCCAGCCATATTCGCTTGCGGGAAGTCCCTCAATGGATGCCGAGATTGTCACATCGCCCTTGGCCTGTGCGCCAAGAGCCAGCTCAAAGAATACGTCCTCGGGGTCTCCGGCTGCATCCTCGGTGCCAAGCTGTCCCAGGTCGTAAATACGTATGTTCACGTCCTTGGCGTCGGCCGAGAGCTTGAAGTTGAATGTAACCACGTTGCCGCTCATCTCGGCCTTCAGGCCGTAGGCGTAGGCAGCGAGGTTCTTGGGCTGCTCGGTGCCCTCGGTGGTGAGGCGGGTCACTGTGCCGCCTTCGTTCACGGTCATCAGCTCAATATTGGCTGCGGTGGTGTTGCCCTCATCGTCGCTGGTCACCTTGGTCAGTCCCATTGCGGTGAGTGCGGCTGCGGTGGCCTCATCGGCGGTCTTCACATCCACGAGGGTGGCAAGGTCGAGTCCGTTGGTAATGTCGATTATCTTCACCACAGGCTTGTCGTCAACCACATCGGGCGTAACCATGAGTGAGCGGCCGGCATACTTGAAGAACGACACCTTTGCGCTCGGCACATTCACAAGTCCCTCGGCAAGATCCACGTATGCACCTGTGGTCTCGGTGATGCCAAACTGGCGTGCCACATGGTTGCTGCCGGTGATGATGAAGCGCTCGGCATCGAGCGGCGAGAGATGGAGCGTGTAGTCGTCGCCAAACACGTCCTTGGTATGGGCGTTGCCCATCTTGTTGTTGAAGCCGTAGCTCACCTGCTGTCCATCCACTATCGAGAAGATGTTGTTGTAAATCTTCACTGCAGTGGCGGTGCGTGATGTTATCACGATAGTTCCCTCGGCAATTGTGCCCTTGTAAAGCATTGTGTTGCCTGTGTAGGCGCGGTAGAAGTTGCCCGACGCCGTGCTCTTGAACCATATTGCAGGATTGCCCTCGGCGATGCCGTCGGCTCCGTTCTCCCACTTATACACGTTCACCTCTCCACGGGTCTCGCCTGCCTTCACCTGGTCGTCGTTGTAGTGGCAAAGCTCCATCGAGCAGCCCACAAGCACGCCGTCGGCTGTGAGTGCGATGTCCGATACTGCAAGCTCGGTGCCCTCAGTGCCTTCAGTGCCGAGTGTCTTCACCACTTCGTGTGTTGTTGCGTCGATCACATAGATGTAGGGTGCTTTAGCCTCATCGACAGCAAGCACATAGAGGTTGTTGCCACGGAGCACTGTGCGGCGCACCGTCTTGCCCTCAAGCTCGGCCACGGCTGCCTCGCGATAGCTGGTACCGAAGTTGTACTCGCCCGCCAGGCCTATTGCCGGGTTGTTGATTTCGTCGGGATAGTCGGTATAAACCACTGTCGGCGGCTCATAGCTCTCCGATTCGAGATAGAGGAGCGGATAGGTGGTCTCATTGGCCTTTACTGTAACAGGAGCCTTATACTCGTCGAAGAGCGGCTTGTAGCCCTCGGCTGTAACGTCGAGTGTATATTCGCCCGGTGCGAGGTTCTCAAATACAAACACTCCATTGTAGTTGTTATCTACGGTGTAAGTAGCCACCACTTCTTCGCCCTTGTAGAGCGTAACCTCGGCGCCGTTAATCGGCAGCCACTGGTCGATTGAGTTTGCGGCATACTTGAAGAGGTCGTTCTGTATGCGCTCGTGAAGGTCCTTCACCGTGCCCATAATGTAGCCCGTGGTCTCGGCAGTGCCGCCAAGCCACTGGCAGAGTCCGCGTGCGTAGCGCACACCCTCCTGGAAGCAGTAGTCCTTGTTGAGCGCACGGTGGCGTGCCGGCTGGTAGGTGTGGAAGTAGCCCTCGCTCAAGAAGCCCTGTGCGCCATGCTTCAGCACTCCGAGGTAGCCGGTGTAGGTCACGCCATTCGAGCCTGTGCGGTTGCTCGACGAGCCATAGAAGCTCACGTCGCCGCGCACGTTGGTCGATGTGGGGCTATAGTAGCTGGTCACGTCGATGCCGTTGGTGTAGAATAGTGGCCACACGGTGAGTCCCATGTCCTTCGAGCCTTCCACGTATGCCTCGGCGTCAGTTCCTCGGTAGAGGAAGAGCGGATAGTTGGTCGATGTGCCTTCGCTGGCTGCATTTGAGTGTATGGAAATAAACACGTCCATGTTGTTGGCATCCACTTCCTCGCAAATCTCGGTGAGATTGCGATTGTAAATCTCGGCGTCGGCTGCTCCCTTCACGTAGGGATACGGGCCATTCTTCACGCGCGAGTACATGATGTTCTCCTTCTTCACTCCCATTGCCTCGAGTTTGCTGCCTAATTTGAGCACTTTCCACAAGTTGGTGTTGCTCTCATAGAAGCCGCAAGTGTCGGGCATTCCGTTATCAAGGTTGGGATATGGGATAGTTGCCATCGGGCGGTCGTTGGGGCCCCAGCTTCCGTGTCCCGGATTGAGATATACGCGAACCTCATCAATTGTCTTCGCATTCATTGCGCCGGCTGCAAGTAGAGCCGCTGCCGCTAATAAAAATCCTTTCTTCATGGCGCAATCACTTTTTCAGGTTAATATTAATTAGGTAAGCCTCGCCATCAGGTGTGCTGAACACGATTTTCTCGCCATTCACTGCGGCGTGGGGATACATTGCGATAATGCTCTCGTCGGTGAGCGTCTGGCGCACGCCATAGAGCGTGGTTGCCACTATGCTCGATGCGGTTGTCACCTCGCCATTGTCGCGGTCGTTCATTCCCACCACAATCTCATTGTTGAGCCACTTCGGTGCACGGAGCTGGCCCAGCTCGGCGATGATGCGGCCGTTAAGGTCGGCAACGTAGGCGCCACGGCCACACACATAATAGAGCACCATCGTTCCGTCGGGCGACAGCGACGGCCAGATGTAGCTCAGGTGCTGTCCGTTGGGCGAAAGCACGCTCGTCTTGCCGCCACGTGTAATCATGAGCTGGCGGTTCTTTATCGACAGCACGGGGGTCGAGGCCTTCGCTGTTGCCTTGCCCTTGTTCACCACCACTGCCTTGGCCTGGTACATCGCCACACCCTCAATGTTGCGCGAGGGCTTCACAAGCTGCTTCTTCTCGCCGGTGGCAAGATTGGCCTGCGTCACCTCGCTGTAGCGCAAGTTGTTCTTGAACGTTAGTTCACGGTAAACCACATTCTGGCCATCGGCCGAGATTTGCACGTTGTAGCCTGCACCGCGGGCCGCGGTAAGCACTGTGCTGGAACCTGTTTTTAGGTCATACTTGCTGAGGCCGTCATTCGTGGCATTGGTCATCAGGACGTAGTCGCCTTGCGGACTGATTCCTGCCACCACACCCTGCGGGGTCGCCAGCTTCTGCACCGAAGCCACGTCGAGCACCTGCGCAAATGCCGATGCACTCAAGCATAGAGCAAAAGTAAGGATTACTTTCTTCATAATTGAGTTTGGATTAAAAGGGTTAATAAAATAATAGTTGTTTCTGTTATATTTCTTGTATTATCACTTTTGTGCAAAAATTTCATTTCTTTGACCCATACCATTATCAGCAAAAAATCATTCAATCCGCGATTTCTTCGTACAGATGAGCCAAGTCCTGTTTACCCCAGTAGTAAATCAGTTGTTTCATATATCAATCTTCGGTCATTTTTTGTCACTGCCCAAAGAAGAACCGGTCGTTTTGTGAGATACACGATTGCCTTCAGGCGCACACACCTCACTTCTCTTCCATATTCCGCCCGAAAGTTACCAAAATTCCACCACTCCCACAACTATTTTTTTGTATCAACTACAAAATTTAATACGAATTAACTATTTTATGTCCTCCCTTACCACTCCAAAGAGGGTGTGTCAAAATGGGAGAACAATCACTCATGCAGGGACACACCCCGGTGCGTCCCTACATGAGATTATCATCAAACCGAATTTTGACGCACCCTCTCAGTTGCTGGCAAAGGATTTCACAAAGAAGAGAAGCTGGTAGTCGATGGAATTGTTCCAGTATTGTGAATTGTGCTTGCCGGGGCGCACTATGTAGTCGTGAGCTATGCCAGCCTTCAGCAGCGCCGCGTGCAGGTTGTTGTTCACTTCGAAGAAAAAGTCGTCGGTGCCGCAGTCGATGATGATGCGCTGGCGTGCTTCCTTGTCAATTTTCGGCACGAGGCTGAGCACAGTGTGAGTGTCCCACACGTCCTTGTTGGTGGCATAGTCACCCAAGTCCTTGCTAAGTTTCCACTTGTTGGGGAAGGGTCGGAAATCCACGCCGCCGCTGGTGCTGCCACAGGCCCCAAACACGTCGGGGTGGCGCAATCCCAGCCACAGGCCGCCGTGTCCGCCCATGCTAAGGCCGGTGATGGCACGCATTTTCGCCTCGGGAATGGTGCGGTAGTTGTTGTCGATATAGGCGGTCAGCTCCTTGGCAACGTAGGTTTCGTAGCACATCGTCTTATCCACCGGCGAATCGAAGTACCAGCTCGTTGAGCCGTCGGGGCACACGATGATTATGCCATACTCCGATGCCAGGTCGTCGAGTTCGGGCTTTATCTCAATCCAGGTGGCATAGTTGCCGCCAAAGCCATGCAGCAGATACACCACAGGGTATTGCTCATTTTGCAGCTCCACATCGTGATATTGAGCCGGAACAATCACCAGGTTGTTGATCATCTTGTTCATTTTCACGCTCCTCACGGCAATGGTATCCACCTGTCCGATAGTGGTTTCTTGTGCCCATAGCGGCAGTGCAAGCAGCACTGTGAGTGCGCATAGCAAGTGTTTCAGTTGTAGCTTCATATTTGCGAATAGTTATTAAGTTGTTATTTCCGTAAGATAGGGATAGTCGGCGCGGAGCTTGGCATAGGCCGCTTGCCTGTCGGCCCGGAAACGTGCCACCACCTCGGCGCTGTCGCTCATGGGGCGATGCCGCAGCAGCTTGGTCATTCGCTCGCAGCGGTCAATGGCCGTCTGCGACTCCGAGGCAATGCAGGCTGCCCGAAACTGTTCCCAGATGTAGTCTATCGCCACCTCCGAAGGGTGCACCATGTCGCTGGCATAGAAGCGATAATCGCGCAGGTCGTCGAGCATTATCTCAAACGACGGGAAATAGTGGCAGCCGGCAACAGAGGCAGTAATTTCGCCAACAGCCACGCGCAGTGTGCTCTTGCTCAGGCAATTGGCCGAAAACCCATCGGCTATGTGGCGAATGGGACTCACGGTGAATATCACCTCCACAGCCGGGTTGGCCTCGCGCATAAGACCAACGGCCTCGCGCAAAGCCTCCGTCACCTCGCCCACGCTGCGCATAGTGCGCACAAATTGCGCCGCCGGCAGCTTGTGGCAATTGCCCACCACCTCGCCTTGGCACGAATAAGTGATGGCAGTGCCCAGTGTCACAAGCACATAGCGGCATTCCCGCAAGTGCCCGTGGGCAGCGGCAATGCTATCGTTCATGCGCCTCAGTGCCTCCTCGGCTGAAGCCGAGGAGAACGAAGAGTGAAAGTCAAAACTGTTCCACACGCCATTGGCCTCAAAGAGCTCCTCACGCCTCACCAGCCGGCACCGGGCAATGCGCTCAATGGCGCGGGCAATGCTCATTGGGTTGTAGAGCGTGCCAAGCGGATTCACCATCACGGGCATCATAGCATCGCGCAGCCGCTCGCCCACATTCGTCGAGAAGCATGAGCCAATCAGCATCAGCTTGTCGCTGTGCTTGATTGGCTCAGTGAGTTTGTCAATTCTTATCGCAGTGCGAAAATTCATATCAATTCTGCGTCACTTAAATATGTCCACTGTCACCGTCTTTCCGTCGCTGGTCTTCACTTTCAGCTGGTAGGCGGTGAATAAGCTGATGGCGGTGAAATAAGTGTCGTTGCGCTTCTCGTGGAGGGCGCTGTAGCGAGTCACCTTTGGCTCTCCGTCGGCATTGAAGGAATAGGCCACGGCAAAAGTGCTGGTGCCGTCGGTGATGAGGAATGCCACCTGCTCGTAGGGCTTGTCGGCTGCTGTATCCACATCCACTATCTTGGCATTCACGGTCATAAAACCGGGTGCAAAGCGATACACATCGGCAAGGGCCTGGTTCTTCATCACCTGATATTTCATTCTCTGGAACTTATCCACCACAGCCGGGTCGCTGTTGGCAAATAGCTTCGAGATATTAGTGTGCATCTCCTCGCTCAGTGTGTAGCTCTCGTGAATGTAGCCCTTGGTGCCATCGTCGGTCTCCACCTTTATCCAGCCTGTGTCGCCCTCGCGCTCCACAAGGTAGAGCTTAGTGCCGCGGTTCAGCTTCTGGTTCACCACCGAGTTGAGCTTAGGCTGTTGGTAAAGCTTCACGCCATCGGCAATGGCATATTCCACAGGCAAGTCACTACGGCCGCTGCAATCCATGCGGGAGAAGTAGTTAAGCGCAAAAAGCACCGTGCCGATAATTACCGCCCACTTCAGGAAGTTCACGAAGCCCTTGCCGGAGTTGCCGCCGCCACCGCCGCCGGTGTTGCGTGGAGTGACGGGAGGCCGTGGTGTGGTGCGGCTGTGGATTGTAACCGTTTCGGTTCTCAGCAACACATTGTCCACATAGAATTGCACTTTCCATTGTCCAGCAGTGTAGAAAGTTCCTTGGTCGTTACCCCAGCCCGTGAGATTCCACGTCTCGGAGTCCTGTGTGATGTTAATCGTTGTATCGTAGGTCGACACCTTGCCGCTTGGCGACGTAATCTTAATCTCAAACTTGGTGTTGCCACGGCGGGCAGTGCTGAAAGTAATCTTGGGCCGCAGATACTTCGTGTTGGTGTAGAGCGTGCTGCCGTAATCGTCGATTATGTTGCTTTGCTCGTCGCTGTTGCCAAAGAGCACCTTCTCTATCGTTATCTTGTTGTCTTTAGGATAGATATATAGCTTATGGGTGTGCGCCTCGCGCCCATTGATGTAGTATTTCAGCGTCCAGTAGCCCGGCTTGTTCCAGTAGTTGCCATTGTCGTTGCCATAGCTTATCGTCCGGTAGTTGCCCGAGCCATTGATGTCGAACTTGGTGCTCGTGGAGCCGCGCTCCTTCCCGTCGGGGTCCACAAACCGCGTCTCGATAACCGCCTCTCCAACATAGCTCGTGGCAATGTGCAGCCGCGACGATATATAGAGCGAGCCCACTTTGAGCTTTGAGCCAAAGTCGTCGATTACATTGCCGTCGTAGTCGACGTTGCGGTTCTCAACGGTCACAATCTTTATGTCGCGGTCGCTCACCGTGGTGCGCGGCGGGGTTTTAGGAATCACGGGAGTCTTGGGGGTCGCAGGAACTTTAGGCTTAACGGTGGGAGTGACTTTAGGCGTGGGCGGAGCTTTCGGCACCGGTCGGTTCTGCTTGATTTCCTTTTTCAGAGCCTCCTTAAACTCATTGTAGGTAGCCTCGTCCTTGGTCATCATCTCGCGGGCCACACCGGTGAGAGCCTTGCTCATCTCCTTAATCTTCAGGTTGTTGGGGTGCATGTCCTCGCACCGCTTCAGTGTGTCGATATGGGCGAGAGCATCGTCCTTAACGCCATTGGCGGTGAAGTTCTTGTTCCACAAGTTGCTCAGCTCCTCAATCGCCGTCCACTCGTCGGTGTCGAGCTGCTCCTTGATTTCGGCGCTCTTCAGGAACTGGCAAGCCTCAATCCACTTGGTGATTCTTTGCTTTAGCAGGATTGGATTCATGAAATCTCGTTGATGTTGTTTTTGTGGTTCTCCTTAATATAGCCAATATAGATTGCATGGGTGCTGCCACGCAATCTATATTGGCTGTAATGCTGAGTTCACGGGAGTTGGCCGGGAAAAAGAGCCACTGTGGGGCAGCATTGTCTTGCCCGGGCTGGCCGGCACTCCGCGTCAACGCATTGTCATTCAATATTGGCTTTGTTGATGAAGCGCTGAGCCTCAAGGATTTCTTCCTCACTCTTCACGCCCGTCACCTTCAGCTCAAAGTCGATTTCGTCTTTCTCCACCTGGGCATGAACAGAGAGCATACCCTCGTTGTCGATGTTGAAGGTCACTTTGATTGGCGTTTCCTTTGGCCAGTTCTTGGTGAGGCGCAGCACGGTGGGCTCGGTAGTCACTAATCGGCAGAACTTGTCCTCCACCTCAACATCCTTCTCCTTGTCGGTGAAGTCGCTCTCCCAGATGGGCAGGCGCACGCCACTCTGGTTGTCGATAGTGGTATAGAATGTGTCGGTGTAGGATATAGGCAGACCGGTGTTGGCAAAAATCATGTTGCCCACGCGATTGTTGATAAGTCCCAGTCCGTAAGTCTTCGAGGTGACGTTCATCACGTTGGTGCGTTCGCAGTTGAGCTTCTTGGGCAGCTCGTCGGCATCGCCGTTCTCATAGTCCTCAATGGCTTGGCGATAAGCCTCATTCATTGCATATATGGCTGCTCCCTTGGCCACGCACTCATCGGGGTCGGTGAGCTTGGCATCTACGCCAAATTCGGCATCCACGCGCTCCTTGATTTGCGGCATGCGGCTGCTGCCGCCCACCAGAATGTACTCGTCGATTTTCTCAAAACCCTTTTCACGGGCAATGTCGAGAATCTTGCGCGTTGCGTCGATAGTCTCGTTGAGCTTATCGGCTGTGAGAGCGTCGAAGAGCTCACGGGTAATCTCAAAGCGTGCCGACTGGCCTTCCCAGTTGATGTTCACGTTCACCTTGGTCTTGGCTGTGAGCAGCTTCTTCTTCGTCTCGGCAAGGTTGAGGAGCTGGTATTTCAGCATCTTGTTGTCGTCGAGCGAGTAGCTTGTGCCATTCTGCTCATTGAATGCACCGAGCATATACTCTGCAAGAGCAGTATCCCAGTCAACGCCACCCAGGTGGTGGTCGCCTCCGGTGGCAATCACCTTGATTGAGCCGCCGTTCACGAGAATGAGCGTAATATCGAATGTACCGCCACCAAGGTCATACACCAGGATCGACTTGCGCTCATTGGTCTTGGTGCCGTAGGCAATTGCAGCAGCTGTAGGCTCATTGATGATGGCAAGCACATTCAGTCCGGCAATGATACCTGCCTGCTTGGTCTGCATGCGCTCCTTGTTGCCGAAGTAGGCCGGGCAAGTGATTACCACGTCCTTCACCGGCTCCGGAAATCCGTTGGCGTCGTTAGCGTCCTTCACCAGTTTCTTGAGGATATAGGCCGAGATTTCCGACGGGTCGAGATGGAAGGGCGTTGTGTTGCTGCTCTTGTCGAAGGCGGCATCATTTCCCATGTCGCGCTTTATGAACGACACAGTCTTGTCAGGCTCTGTCTCAAGCATTCCCTTCGCTTCCTTGCCAACTATCACATTGGTCTCGTCCTCAAAATATACTACCGACGGAGTAGTGGCATCTCCCTCAAAGTTTCTCAATACTACTGCCTGGTCAAATTGATCCACCTGCGCTATGCAGCTATAGGTAGTGCCAAGGTCTATACCATAAACGGCTCTGCTTTTATCCATAATCTAAAAAAATATAGTGTTATGATGTTGTTTTTTTGTTTTTTTCTACTGATTGAAAATTTCACTGCTGCTTCAGCTTGTAGGTGTCCACGAATGCCGGGCGGAATATCACCTCACGCTCCACGCCTTTCACCGGGTCGAATGCCATGTATTTGAAGCCACACTGCAGTGCTCTCGCCACAGTGCCGTGCTTCGCCGGATCGTCGGTCTCCACCACATTCATCGTCTTGTGCGCGCGGCGGTCAAATTGGTCACCGGGCTGTGCGTCAAAGCTGTCGAGATTATATTCATCGCATAGTATGTCCATTATCGACAGCATGAAGTTGTCGAGCTGCTTCATGAGGCGGTCATAGCTTCCTTCCTCCTCCTTGCGGCCGCGATAGTAATTCACCGTGCTCACTATGCTGTCGTAGAGCGAGATTATCGACACCTTGTAGGGACGGGTGAGCTTGTTATACACATCATTGCGCAGCGTGTCGAGTTCCTTGTGCATCGAGTTGAAGAGGTCGTCCTTGCGCACCAGGTCGGTGTATGCCTCCCTTATCTGCGCCAGATCGGCCTTGATGGCCTCAAGCTGCGGGGTCACGTCAGCCCCCACAGGCTCTGCCCTCTGCTCCTCCACAGGCGGGTTGTTCTCCTCCACTGCCACAGGCTCAGCCTTCTTCTCCTCCGGCTTTAGGGTGGATATGATTGCTTCTTTCTCGGCGACAGCTTGGCGGAGTGCGTCAATAGTGTCCTTCAGCTCCTTCACTTCAGCTGCCGTCTTCTCTTTCATGGATGCCACCTCATGTTGCGACGCTTGCAAATCGGCATAAGCGGCACGGAGTTCTTCGTCTTTTCTGGTCAGCGCAGCCTGTGCTTCAGCTGCATTGCGCCGCTGTAGTTCCACAGAGTCTTGCAAGGCCTGAACTTGCTTCGACAGCTCGGCCATGCGTTCGTTGTCGGTTATTCCAAAGAATCCCATAAGCAATTGTGTGTTTGTTTAAGTTTATGTATCAGAGTTGTTCGTGCACAATAATTCACGAAAATCTTTTATTTTTTGCTAAATTAGTGTATTTTTGCTGAACAAGCCAACACACTCTGCCGTTTAACACTAATTTAACTTTTTTCATTTCCCGCTTTTCAAAGAGGGTGTGTCAATATTTGGTTTGATGATATTTTTTATGTAAGGACGCGCCCCGGTGCGTCGGCGTTACAGCCTCATAATTAAGCGATAACCAAAGAGACTGTGGACGGACGCAATAAGTGGTTATTCTCCAATTTTTATACACCTCCACAGCCATCCCAATCATTACGACAGTGCCCCATCACACTGATAAACGACACAAACGACTGCCCACCCCCGCCCCCATCGCCGACGGGAGAGGGAGGGCAATCGTTTGTGTCTGTCGTGGCGTGAGCAAAGAAGAATCCACTCCGCGCCAAGGCTATGTGCTATGCCTCCTTTTTAGTCTTTTTTGCTGCTGTCTTTCTTGTGGCAGCTTTTCTCACAGGCTTCTCGGCTGCTTCCTCCACCTTGCCCGCCACTTTCTTTGCAGACTTCGTTGCAGGCGCTTTTTCCGTCTTGGGCGCAGCCTTCTTGCGGGGCTTTGGCGCGAGCTTTAGCACCATTGCCGAGCGGGCAGGAATGTAGAGCTTCAGCCAGCCCACGCCATGCTCGGCATAGAGCTCATCGTGCTCAGTGAAGTGATGCACGTCGTTGTCGATGTTGCCATAGCCGCCGTAGCGCGGGTCGTCGCTGTTCATCACTCCCATGTATTCTCCCTCTGGTGCAAGTATGCCATAGTCGGTGAACGACTTCGATGGGTTGAAGTTGAACACAAACACCAGATTGCCGCGCATGTATGCAAGCACTTGGTCATCGTCCTTGTCCCACAGCTTGCGCACGGGCAGTGCCTCAAATTTCTTCACGCCGCGCACCAGGTGAATCATGTCGTTGTCGAAGTTGTTGAGATACTGATACTTCAGGTCCTGGCGGTCCACAAGCTCCCACTGGCGGCGGGCATACTTATACGACCAGCCGTTGCCCTCGCGTGGGAAGTCAATCCACTCCGGATGTCCAAATTCATTGCCCATAAAGTTCAGGTAGCCACCATTGATTGTGGTGCAGGTCACGAGGCGGATTAGCTTGTGCAGCGCGATGCCGCGATCCACAGTGTAGTTGTTGTCGCCCACCATCATGTGCCAGTACATCTCGCTGTCGATGAGGCGGAAGATGAGTGTCTTGTCGCCCACAAGAGCCTGGTCGTGACTCTCGGCATAGCTTATCGTCTTCTCGTCGGCACGGCGGTTGGTAAGCTCCCAGAATATCGATGTGGGATGCCAGTCCTCGTCCTTCTTCTCTTTTATGGTCTTTATCCAGTAGTCGGGTATTCCCATCGCCATGCGGTAGTCAAAGCCTATGCCGCCATTCTTCACCGGGGTGGCGAGGCCGGGCATGCCGCTCATTTCCTCGGCAATGGTGATGGCATTCGGGTTCACTGTGTGAATCACCTCATTGGCGAGGCTCAGATAGGTGATGGCGTTAGTATCCTGGCCGCCGTTGTAGTAGTCGTCGTAGCTGCCAAACGCCTGTCCCAGTCCGTGGTTATAGTAGAGCATCGAGGTCACACCGTCGAAGCGGAAGCCGTCGAATCCATATTCCTCAAGCCAGAACTTGCAGTTGCTCAGCAAGAAGTGCAGCACCTCGTTCTTGCCATAGTCGAAGCACAGAGAGTCCCATGCCGGATGCTCGCGGCGGTGGTCGCCATAGAAGTATTGGTTGTAGCTGCCGTCGAAGCGGCCCAGTCCCTCAAGCTCATTCTTCACGGCGTGAGAGTGCACTATGTCCATTATCACGGCTATGCCCAGGCTGTGGGCATCGTCGATGAGGTGCTTCAGGTCGTCGGGTGTGCCAAAGCGGCTCGATGCTGCGTAGAAGCTCGACACATGGTAGCCGAAGGAGCCATAGTAGGGGTGCTCCTGTATCGCCATTATCTGTATGGCATTGTAGCCGTCGGCCGCCACGCGGGGAAGCACATTGGTGCGGAACTCATCGTAGGTGCCCACGCGCTCCTCATTGGTGGCCATGCCTATGTGGCACTCATAAATCAGCAAGGGCGACGTGCTCGGCTTGAAATCCTTTACCTTGAATTTGTAGGGTCGTGAGGGATTCCACACCTGCGCCGAGAAAATGTAGGTCTTCTCATCCTGCACCACTCGGGTGGCGTAGGCCGGAACTCGCTCGCCCTCGCCGCCGTTCCAGTGCACTCGCAGTTTGTAGAGGTCGCCATGGTGCAGGGCCTCAGGCTCCATGGCCAACTCCCACGCGCCATTTTCTATGCGCGTCATGCGGAAACTTTCTGTCTCTTTCCAGTCGTTGAAGTTGCCCACCACATATATCTCCGTGGCATTGGGCGCCCACTCTCGAAGCACCCAGCCCTTCCGTGTGCGGTGCAGGCCATAGAACTTGTGGGCGTTGGCAAAATCGGCGATGCTACCGCCATTGGCTGTCAACTCTTTCTCTTTGCGAATCACATCCTCGTGGCGGCCATTTATTGCATCGGCATACGGCTCAAGCCACGGGTCATTTTTAATGATGGGGAGTACTCTTTTCATGTTTTGGTATATGAAAAAAAACAATATTGCACACAAATATAGCACTTTTTATCCATCCACACCAAATGTTTTACAACATATTATCATCCCCTGCCACAGCTCTTTCGTCTTTTTCATCTCCCTTCCATCACCACTCCTCGCCCTTTTCCCTCCATTTTCCTCCCATACAATTGTTTTTTTGCAAGTAACCGACACTTTTTCCGTTTTTTTCCTTACATTTGCACACCCAAAAAAACATTTTTAATTTAATATCGACCTTTTTCCCTCCACCATTTGTGTATGAAAAAGTTTTATCTCCTTCTCGCGCTCTCGGCTTTGGCACTGGCCACCGTGGCTCAGTCCAAGCTCTCGGCATTCTCCGTGCAGAAGCTCAGTGAATATCAATATGAGAAATCGGCAGCTCACGCAGGGCTGCGCTCAGTCAACGGGCAAAAGGTGGTGCAGGCTTTCGTGCGCATTAATAATGCAAGCGCAATCGCCGCACTCGAAGCCCTCGGCGTGCAGCCACAGGTGGTGGCCGGCAACTGCATCACTGCCTCCATTCCACTCAATGCCATCAGCGATGTCATCGCCTCCGACGATGTCCTCCAGCTGGAGTTCCCCCGACAGGCTCGGCTGCTCAACGATAAAGCCCGCAGCACCACAAGCCACGATGCCACACTCGCCGGCGATGCCGCTCTCGGCATCCCGCCGCTCACCGGCAAAGGCGTGATTTATGGCACTATGGACCTGGGTATCGACTTCAACCACGTCAACTTCCGCAACGACGACAACTCCACACGCTTCATCTCGGTCTATCTCCCCGACAGCGTCTCTGGTGAAAATCACACCGGCCGGTACGCTGATGAGGGCTCAATGGAATTTGTCACAGCCACGCTCCCGGGCTCCACATTCAACTCCGACGAGGCCATTAAGGCTCTCACCTGCGACTATCCCAACGAGTCACACGGAACTCACACCCTCGGCACCGCCGCCGGTAGCTACAACAACCAGTACCGTGGCTTCGCCCCCGATGCCCGCCTCATTGCCAGTGGCTCGGAAAACCTCTCCGACCTGAACATTGTGAACACTGCCGCCTATGTCTTCGACCGCGCCGCCGAGATGGGACTCCCCGCTGTGGTAAACTTCAGCCTCGGCAACAACGTTGGCATGCACAATGGCCTCGACTTCTGCGCCTATATGCTCGACAAGCTCACAGGCCCGGGACGCATCATCTGCATCTCGGCAGGTAATGAGGGCAGCGACAAGGTACACCTCACCCACACCTTCGACCAGACAAAAACAATGAAAACACGTCTCGACAACTGGGGCGGAACCGACTACACTGCCTATATCGATATGTACTCGGCCGGCAACATCAAAGCCTGTCTCGCCGTGATTGACGCAAATGGCCGGCTCATCTATAAATCCACCAACACTTGTGGCAAGGACACTCCTTCTCTGTCGCTCCCCACCGGACTTGGCAACTACTTCAAGGGAAGCATCAGGATGGACTATGTAGAAGGCACTCCTTGCGGAAACGAAATCTTCATCGAGGCCGTAGGCAGCACCTCAAGCAGCTCCCACATCCTCGCTCTTGTGGTAGAGGCCTATGAGGGCGACTCCGTTGAGATGTGGTGCGAGTCCTACATTCAGTTCTCAAGCTCCGGTCTCGATGGCTATACCGACGGCGACTCCAATAAGTCAATCAACACAATGGCCTGCGGCTTCAACTCTATTTCAGTGGGCGCTTTCACCACCGCCGGCGCAGGCCTCGGCAACCTGGCTTTCTTCTCAAGCTACGGCCCAACTATCGACGGCCGCACCAAGCCCGAAATCGTGGGGCCCGGCCGCTCGCTCACTTCTTCATTCAACAGCTACGACACCGATAAAGCCTCCCGCACCACAGGCAACGTCACCGTCGATGGCCGCACCTACGGCTGGGGCATTATGCAAGGCACCTCTATGTCGTGTCCTGCCGTGTCGGGCATAATAGCCACCTGGCTCGAGGCAAATCCCAGTCTCTCACCCGACGACATCAAGGAGATTCTCGAAGCCACTGCCGACAACGACTCCCACACCCAGGCCGCCCCCGAGAAATGGGGTTACGGCCGCATCAATTCTTTTGAGGGCATAAAGCACATCTATCAGACGTCGGGCGTGAGCGACAACGTGGCTCGCGAAAAGCCACTCATCATCTATCCCAATCCTTCCCACGGCCAATTCTCCATTCTTTCTGCCGTCGATTCCGATTTATCACTCCGCGTTTTCACCCTCAGCGGCGCTCTCGCGGCCTCACGTCAGCTCCACGCATCAGGCGGAGTTATGGATGTTGACCTCTCCTCATCACTCACGCCCGGCACCTACATCGTGTCAGTCACTTCGGCCGGTGCCACCCTCACTTCCAAGCTCATGGTGCGGTAATTCGGTCTTTGCCCCTCTCCCCCATGTGGAGTGAGGCTATTGCCTCATAAAAAGAATAGCAGGGTGTGCCCAATTCTCATTAGTCGAGTTGGGCACACCCTGTTTTCTTGCGCTGTTCCTTTTCTCTATCACAGCGTCATACCATGCCGGTAGCTCTTCGTGGCGGCCGGCGTGGATAGCGACGGCGCAATGTCGCTCTGGCGGCGCGCCCACTTCTTGTTGGGCTTGGCGCTCATGGTAAATTCAATCTCTATCCCGGCATTCACATCCTCCCATGTGAGGTACGACTTTGTGTAGGGACGGCCATTCACCTTCACTCGCTCCACATACACCGCCTCCTTGCTCCAGTTGCGCGTGGTCACGGTGATATATTTCCCGTTGCTCATGCGCACTTTCATCGAGGGCAGTGCCGGCGAACCTATGTTGTAGTAGCCGCTCGCAGGACACACTGGGTAGAAGCCCATGCAATTGAAGATATACCATGCCGACATCTGTCCGCAGTCGTCGTTGCCACACAGCGACCCGGGCTGGTTGCCATAGAACTCATCAATCACCCTGCGCACCCACTTTTGGCACTTCCATCCTTCGCCTATGTAGTTGTAGAGGTAAGCAACATGGTGGCAGGGCTCGTTGCCGTGCCAGTAGGCACCAATGCGGCCGTGTATGTCGTGTGCGCCGGGAATGTCCTTGGGCAGCTCATGCTGGAAGAGGGAGTCGAGCCTCGTCCTGAATTTCTCCTTGCCCATTAGGTTGATTAGCCCCTGCACGTCTTGTGGCACGCTCCAGTGATATTGCACGGTGAAGCCCTCGGTGATGTCGCCCCAGCCGTTCACCGAGCCGGGTCCCTGATAGGCCACTGGCGTGAATGGCGTGCGCCACTCGCCATTCGAGTCCTTGCCGCGCATGTAGCTTGTGGTGGGGTCGTAGAGATTTTGGTAGCTTAGTGCGCGGTTCATGAAGTATTCATATTCCTTCTCCTTGCCGAGCTTCTTGGCCGCCATGGCTATGGCATAGTCGTCGTAGGCATATTCCAGGGTTTTCGACACCGATTCGGCTTCCTTGTCGAGCGGCACATAGCCCAGAGTGCGGTATTCGGGCAGACAGTCGTAGTGCTCGTTCATTGCCGTGGTCACCATTGCCTCAAAGGCCCGCTCTTGGTCAAATCCGGCCACATCCTTGCATATCATGTCGGCAAGCACCGATGCGGCATGGTAGCCTATCATGCACCACGTCTCATTGCTGGCAAACGACCAGAAAGGGAGCAAGTGCTCGGTGCTGCGGTCGTAGTGCGCGAGCATGGAGTTGGCCACATCGGCCTGCACGTCGCGGTGCACAAGGTTGAGCAGCGGGTGGAAGGC
>JAQXTJ010000003.1 GCA_029219425.1 Bacteroidales bacterium | reverse complement strand
TACCACGCAAATTGCCGTCGGGATAGTCGGCCCAGTTGTATTTCACCTGCTCAATTTTGCCACCGGCGGTGAGGCGCACCACATTGTGATCCACAATTTTTACCTCGGGTCGCACCCACTGGCCTCCCACAAGGGCGATGAAGCCCTGTGGAGCTGCGCCATCGGCTTTCACTTCATTGTCAAATTTCACAAGCGCATCATTGCCTGCCGCACCGAGCGACACAGGCTTCGGTGCTTCGCAAATCACCTCGCCACGGCCATAGGTATGCCTCAGTGCTATGAGCGAGAGCCTTCGTGCCACCTCCTGCTTGTTCTTGGGGTGAATGTCGTCGGGATTGCCTATGTCGATAGCCACGGCCATGGCTGTATTGTCAAGCTCCAGGGCGTCGGCCTGTGCCTGGCGAAGTGCAGCCCATTGCGAATCGGGCTGAATGAGCTTCGGCTGCAAGTAGCCGGCAAGCTGCACAAAATAGAATGGCAGCTGTTCATTGCCCCACAGCGTGCGCCAGTCGTTGATAAGTCGCTTGAAGAGCACCGAGTATTGTGCGTCGCGTCCCACATTGGCACAACCCTGATACCACAGCACTCCCTTCACCGGCATGGTGTGAAGCGGATAGAGCATTGCATTGTAGAGCACACAAGGGAAACTCGAGCTTTCCACCGAAACGGGTCGCCGTGGCAGCTTGCCAAAGTCGGCGGCTACGCTGTAGTGCCAGTTGCCGGCGAGCGAGATGCTCTTTTCGCCCTGCACGGCCACCATGTCGGCTGCATCGCCCCATATTCCGCCACCGCCGCCAAAGTCGCTCACGCGCACCGAGATCACCGAGCGTCCGGCTTTCACAAGCTCAGCCGGAATTGTGTAGCTGCGCTTCACGTTGTAGCCCGAACCCTCGGCAATCTTCTTTCCATTGAAGTATGTCACATCCTCATCGTCAATCATCCCGAGGTGCAGCTCAATCGCTTTCCCCGCCCAATCGGCAGGAATGTCAATCGAATACTGGAACCACACTATGCCATCGAAGTCGGGCAGCGCCGCTTTCTCCCACTCACAGGGCAGTGCCATTTTGGGCAGCGAAGCATCGTAACGCGCGGCATCAAATGTCTTGCTCCCCGACGATGCCAGCCTCATCCACTCCTCAATCTCCTTCTCGTAGAGTTGCTTCATATTGGCGGCATCGAAGTTGCCGTCACTGAGCAACTGCGTCTCTTTCTCAAATCCGGGCACCGATTTCACTCCTTCATAGCTTGTCCATGCCTCGGCCGGTGTGCCGCCCCATGTGCAGTCAATCACACCCACATGCACGCCCAGCTTCTTCGCCATCTCGCGGGCATAGAAGTAGGCTATCGAGGAGAAATTCTCCACGGTGGCGGGAGAGCACGTGCGCCAGCCTCCCATATTTATATTGGTGTCGTCGGCAGTGCGGTAGCCTATCTGCTTCTGCACTTGCAGGAAGCGGATATTGTCATGATTCGCATTGGCAATCTCCTTTTCATAGTCCATCACCTTGCCCCAGCCGCCCACGGGCATTTCCATGTTCGATTGCCCGGAGCACAGCCACACCTCGCCCGAGTAGATGTCGCGCAGCGTGAGCCGCTCGCCGTCGTCGAAGGTGATGCGGTGTGGGCCGCCGGCCGCCGGCGTGGCAAGTGTCACTGCAAAGTGTCCGTCGGCATCGGTGGTAGCCACGATGGTCTTTCCATTCCACGATGTTGTCACTTTCACCTTGCCCGAGGCCTTGCCCTCAATTCTCCAGTTGCTCTGCTGTTGCACCACCATGCTGTCGGTCACAAATTGCGGCAACTGCACCTTCGCTCCTGCCACGAGCCACAAGGCAAGCAATGCAGGCACAAGGCTCATTCTTCTCATGCTATCTCTTTTCATTGTCTTGATAAATGATTGTTAGAAGTCTATGTTGTTTTCTCAGTGGAAGGATACTCCTGGTTTCCTCTCCTGCCCACAAAATTACTCATTATTTCTTTAGCCAAAAGCCATGAAAACTCCAAAAAATCGCCATTTTCCGCCAAATGTTGCTATTTTAGCTGTTCGGGCACCGTGCCTTGCAGCTTCTTCTGGCACTGCTTCTCAAAGTCCTTGGGCGTGATGCCAAATTGCTTGAAGAAGAGTTTGCTGAAGTAGCTCTGCGACGATATGCCCACCATGTAGCAGATGTCGCCAATGCGGTATTTGCCCTCCTGAATTAGCTCGGCAGCCTTCTTCAGCTTGATTAGCCTTATCAGCTCCACCGGCGAGAGATTAAACACCGTCTTAATCTTGCGAAGCAGGCTCGAATGGCTCATGCAGAAGATGTCGGCCATCGACTCCACGCTGAAGTTGTCCTCGCCTATGTTGTCCTCAATGATTTTCACCACCTTGTTGATGAACTCCTCATCGGCCTTGTTCACGTGCATGTTATCCACGTTGAAGAAAGGCTTCTTCGAGAATGCCTCGCGCTCGCGGCGGCGGTTGTCGAGCAGTGAGCGGATGAGCTGGCGGAAGTATTTCACCGAGAAAGGCTTCTCGATGTAGGCCTCTGCGCCAAGTTGCAGGCTCTTTATCTTGCTGTCGAGGTCGTTTTTCGCTGTGATGAACACCACCGGAATGTGCGACAGGTCGATGTCGGCCTTCACAGCCTTGCACAGCTCATAGCCATTCATCTCGGGCATCATCACATCGGTCACTATCAGGTCGATATGGCTCTTTTTCAGCTTCTCAAATGCCTCCTTGCCGTTACTTGCGGTCTCAACCGAGAACGACATGTTCACCTGGTCGGCGAGGAACTCACGCATATTGTCGTTGTCCTCCACTATGAGCACCGTGTATCCGGCAGCATTCTCTTTCGACTGGTTCGAGCCCTCCTCAATGAGATAGTCGGAGGTGACTACCACATTCTTGTTGTTCTGCCTGATGTCGGTCTTGTTGATGGGTAGGGAGAGTGAGAACACATTCTCATCGCCTGTGTTCTCCTCAAGATAGAGCACACCGCCAAGCATCTTGGCAAGCGACAGCGACAGCGGCAGCCCAATTCCCACGCCATTCTCGCCACTCATGGTCTTGTCAATCTGGTAGAATGGCTCAAATATGCGCCTGCGGTCGGCTTCGGTTATTTTCTTTCCGTCGCTCATCACGCGCAGCACAAAAGTCTTGTCGTCGGCCGTGAGCGTCACTTCTATTGTCCTCGAGGCATATTTCAGCGCATTGTTGAGCAGGTTGCTCAGTATCTTGGTCACAGCCTCCTTGTCGGTCGATACGATTATCTGCTCATCGGTCACATGCCGCAGCAGTTGCTTGTGCTTCACCATGATTGCAGGCTCAAAGCGGTCGAGGGTCTCGGTCACGAGCAGCGCAATATCCACATTCTCGCTCGTGAGCACCATGCGCCCCGAGTCAATCTTCTGGAAGTCGAGCAGTTGCCCGGTGAGGTTGAGCAGGCGGCGCGTGTTCTGGCGCATCACATTCAGGTAGTGCGCCACTTTGCCATCGCTCACGCCTATCTCCTCTATTGCCTCAAGAGGCGCGTCGATAAGAGCTATCGGCGTGCGTATCTCATGGGCAACCTCGGTGAAGAAGTTCACCTTGCTCTCATACAGCTCCTTCTCCTTGTTGATGGCAAAGAGCTTCTGCCTCTCCCTGAGCTGCTGCTCCTTGTGGTTGCGATACCAGCAGAACCAGCATACCACCGCAAGCGCAGCCATGAGGAAATAGCAAAAGAATGCCCATCCCGAGAGCCACCAGGGTGGCAGTATCGTGATTCGCATCTCGCGCTCCACTTTCTTGCCGTTGTTCTCCACGCGCACCGTGAGCTTGTAGTCGCCGGTGGCAAGATTGGTGAACGAAATGCGGTTGTTGTGCATCGTTATCCACTTGTCGCCAAGTGGCTCTATCTTGTAGCTGTAGATGTCGCCTCCTGTGGTGCCGAAGTTGGGCGATGCCACATCGAGCGAGAAGGTGGCAAGGTCGTAGGGGAGCGTGATTTGGTCGGTGAACAGTATGTTCTGCTCAAGCGGCGAACCCTCCTCACCGGGATACACCTCATCGTTGAGCACGTCCATCCGCGTGAAGTATATGCCTTCGAGCGAAGTCTGGAGCTCCTCGTTCTGCGGATTGAAGGCCACAACGCCGTCGATGCAGCCGAAGTAGAACATTCCGCTGCCAGTCTTCACTGCCTGACCGTAGTTGAACTGGTTGCCCGGCAGACCGTCCTTCATGGTGAACACCTTCACCGCTGCCGTGTTGGGATTGAATTTCACAAGCCCCTTGTTGGTGCCGAACCACAGATTCCCATTCTCGTCCTCAAGCATGCTGTATGCCACATCGTCGGGAAGCCCCTCTTCCTGTCCGAATGTGGTAAAGTCATCTGTGTCGCGGTTGTAGCGGCTTATTCCGCCACGGTCGGTCGAGAGCCACAGCCGTCCCTTGCTGTCGGTGTACAATGCGCTGATTGAGTTAGAGCGGAGTCCGCTGGGATTCTCTCCATCGCAGGTGTACTGTCTGAAAAGTCCGTTATGGGGTGTGTAGCGCCACACTCCGTTTCCCATAGTGCCAAGCCACACCTCTCCGTTGGTCGATTCGGCAATGGTGAATATCCAGTCATATCCTGTTGCCGTTATATGCTCAAAATCGGCCGCTCCCGCCTTGCGGCGGTAGAGGGCATAGCCAAGTCCCACCCATTCGGTGCCGCTGCTGTCCTTCAGGTAAGAGTACACTCCGTTGGAGCCGCTGTTGTTGTCGAATAGTTTCGTGTAGTTCTTCGCCGATTCCACTCTCACCAGACCCAATCGGCTGAACGACGCCACAATATCACCTCCGCTCGAAGTTAGCATCAGTATGGTATTGTTGCTGGGTATGGGTCGTTGCTCGGCAAATGTGACTGTCCCTGTTGCCGGATTCAGCACATTCAGCCCCTTCTCCTCAGTGCCTATCCAGATGCGCCCATCGGCTGCCTGCGCCAGTCCGCGCACTCGCCGGCTGCTCAGTCCGGCTCCAAGCCCGAAGTACTCAAATGTGAATTTGTGGCGTGGCATGTAGTCCACGCCACCAAACATGGTTCCTATCCAGGCATCATTCTGCTTGCTCTTGTAGATGTAGTAAACTATGTCGTCCGACAGGCTGAACTCATTGAGTGGGTCGTTTATGAGGTAACGCTCAGTGTGCCTTATCGTGTCGATGATGTAGAGTCCGTGCTGCGTGCCTATCCAAATCTCTCCGTCGAAGCAGGCCAAACAGCGAAGATACACCTTGCCCGCGCAGGTGAATGGAATCTCCGATATGTTGTTCGCACGTGTGTTGAAGCGGAAAATCCGCCCCTCATTCGATGCCAGAATCAGCGAGCCGGTGATGTCCTCGGCAATCGAGATAAAATTTATGCCAAGCAGCGAAGTATCGTCAACCTGTGCTATCTGCTCAAAATCCCGGGTTTCCACATTCAGGCGGTAGAGGCCTGAGCCTGTGGTGCATATCCACACATTCTTCTTGCTGCTGACGAATATATTAGATGGGAATATTTTCTTGAAGTTTCCGTCTTTTGTGATGTTGTAGTAGTCCACTTTGTCACCGTCGTGGTAGTGGAACACACCCTGGTCGGGCACAAGCGCCCACACATTGCCCCTCTGGTCGCCCACTATCGACTGCACCCAGTTGTCGGCCACGGTGCCTGTCTTGGCATCTTTCTGCACGGCCTTTGTGAAACGGTCGGTGCGTGGATTGTAGATATAGATGCCTCGGTCGGTTCCCACCCAGAGCATCTTGTTCTCGTCCTCATAGAGTGCGCCTATGTTGTTGTTTCCCTGCTTCAGCTCCTCATCGTAGCAGTCGAGGAGCCGCATGTTCACACCGTCGTAGCGGTTGAGTCCGTTCTTGGTGCCAAGCCACATAAAACCATAGCTGTCCTCGACAATGCATTTCACGTTGCTCGATGAGAGTCCGGTGCTGCTGTCGATGTGCTTGAATGAATAGTTGTCGAGCGCATTTGCCTCTTCGGTTGCCGCCAAAGCGGCAAGTAGCAGCACAATGAGGCGCAATTGTGCAAATAATGCGCTATGATAATTGAGATTCATGTAGTCTTCGATTTAGTTTTGTGGGCATAGAAGTGTGAGGTGATTGGCAGGAAGGTGCGGCAGCAAATCAGCGTGCCGCAACCTTGAGCACTGCCGTACGCCCCGATTCAAGTGTCACCTTGGCTATGACAACGCCCATGTGTCTGCCCAGTGGCACTGCGAGCTCACAGGCATAGCTGCCGGGTGTGAGTGTGGCAAGTGCCGAGCCGTCGATTCCATAGACGCTCACACTGCTCACTGCCTCGGCGGCGCACACATGCAGCTCGCCATTGCGGAAACTCACTTTGACCGACCCCGCAGGGTCGATCAAAGTTGATTCTGCCTTGCCATAGCCGGCACGCTCAAAGCGATAGATGCGCACGTCCTTATTGGGCACGCTTATCTGCATCGATGCAGGGTTGGTATATGTCTTGCTCTCCCAAAGCTCGGTTACGCGCACAAACTCCGAGGCACTTACGCCAAGGCGCTCAAAATTGGGCGCAAAGTTGAGCGCTCCATTCTGCTCGTAGTTGAATACCACATAGTAGAACGCATCGGGAGTATCCATAACGAACTCTTTATCTACGGCAACGTCGTTGGTGCTCCAGAGCGATGAATTATACTTGAATGTCGCCTCAACGGGGCGGAACGTCTTGCCAATCCGACCCATTTCGGTGAGCCCTTTGTTCGTAGCAAATTTCACCGCGCGGGCACGCTCCTCGTCATAGCCCACCACATGGCCATAGTTGCCCTTCACTTCTCCCTCGTAGGCGTAGGTGCCGCCAAGCAAGGTCATGCCCGTAATCAAGCCACAAGTGTAGCGAATGCGTGCCTCCTGCTCATCGGGCGAACCCTTGCCCGAGAATTTCACTTTCGACAGACACATGTGGTCGGGGTCGTTGAAAGCATACATGCGGTCGAGCCACCAAGAGCCTTGAATGCAATTGAGGGTGTACATCGAGAATTTCAGCTCACCCCAGGCATCGCAACCTATGCGGCGCACATGTGCCTTGTTGGGGAATACGGGCGCAATCGAGAAGTCAATCATCATATCATCGCCACAGAACTCCTTAATGTAATCGAGTCCGTAGTTATAAGCCTGCATTCCTGTTGTGATATTCGGGTCATACCAGGAATCGGCCTCCTGCGAGCCATTGTTGAGGAAGTCAATCTTCACAAATTCAAAGCCGAGATTGCGGAATTTCTGTATTGTGCGGCGGTTCCACTCCTTCACTGCCGGGTGTGTCGGGTCGAGCGACCAACCTACAATGTGGCGATACTTGCCGCCTGCCTTCAGCACCATCTCGCCAAGACGTCCGCCTTCCCACTCATCGTTGTTGAGCACCTGCTGCTCGCTTCCCCAGTACGACCATGGTGTGGTGTAGATACCGGGCACGAAGCCAAGTTCCTTGCAGCGACTGGCATAACGGCGAAGTTGGTCATCGTTGAGTGCACTCCAGCCTGAGTCGAGCACCAGGTGGCACCGGCCCTGCTTATTGAAGAATCCCACCGGCTTCAGCTCGCGCTCGAAGAAGTCGAGCACACTCATTGCCGAGGTGTAATTAAGTCCAAATTCCATGCCTCCCCACGACTGCCAGCCAAAGAGCGACTCATCTTTGGTCCACTCATATTTGGGGCAAATCACGGTATTGGCATCACCAAATGTCTCCATTCCCGTGCGCCAGTCGTCGAACACGCCCAGCATAAAGCGCGGTGAGCTTACTTTCGCGCCCTTCACTGCTCCGTGGCGCTCGCTCGAAGCCTTGTCTTTCACAACGTCCCAAGTGCGCTCGCCTATGTAGCCTGCCTCGGCGGTGAGCTTGCGCATGCGGTTGCTGCCATTGGGCGTTACATACACTGCCGATTTCCAGGTGGTGTGGTCAACCGAGCCAAGGACTATCGCCTTGCGGCTGTCGGTATTGAAGAGGGTTGTTGCCTCACACGAAATCACCTGTTGTCCGGTTTCCCATGTAACTGTGTTGAAAGTAGCCCAGTTGTCGTTGCAGAATGGCATGTTATACACGCGGTTGTTGCTGCTGCCAAGCACCGAGAGGGTTGTAGTGGTTTCCGACACTATCGGGCATATTTTTGTACTCGATGTAGTACCCGATGAGGCTATCACCGATGCCTCCACGAGAATATAAGGTTGGTTCGTATAGATGTAGATGTTCTGCTCAAGGTCATTCTGTCCACTCTTGCCCGAAAAGCGGTAGGTGTACTGTGTTCCCGTACCAAAACCGTCGCTGATGCTCTTCGATGTGAGGTTGCATGTGGGATAGTTCTTCGACGACATTGTGTTGTAACTCTCATCAAGCGCCGTGACGTAGGCATTCTTGATGATGGTGTTACCATCGACCGTATAGGTCAGTGTGTTCGATGTTCCGGCAGTGATTTTCCATGCACCGTCGGTGATATAGAGGTTTCCGCCCATTGCAAGCAGACTGCTACTTGCAAGAGCAAGAACCGATAATATCTTCGTTGTGATTCTCATAACCCTACGATTATCTTTGATTAGTAATGCAAATATAGCGATTTTTTTTGTAAAATCGTGGCTTGTGCTATCATGAAAGTGGCACAAGCCACGAATACCTAAGTAAACTAACTTAAAAAACTATACCTGAATATATAAACCCAAAATAAGCAATTACTTGATAATAAATTTCTCAATCTTCTTACCCTGTGCGGTAGTTGCCTCTACCACATATACACCTGCTGCGAGGTTGGTGCCCATTGCCTCGCCGGCTTTAACGCTTGCATTGGCAACCACGCGACCCGCAAAGTCGATTACGCTCACCTGTGCATCGGCATTGACCGTGATTGTGCGGCCGTTGCACTTCACAGCCACCTTCTCAGCCTTCACGGCCTCTGCGCCACTTGTGATTTCAGTTGATGTTGCAAATGCACTGCCGAGCTTGCAGCCATCGATTGTCTGAACACCCCACTCTGCCACGTCGGCAGCGTTGACATTGAGTGTATAGCTGCATCCAACGAGAGCGCCGCTGACGCCATTAACCGAGCGAAGCACACCCGATGCGGGATTTGCGGGAACCACGGTGATGATGCGGCCGTCGTTCATCTTCACATACACATTGTAGCGAAGAGCTGCGGTGGGAGTCTGGGCATCGCTTCCGGCTTCCCAGGTGAATGTCACCTTTCCACCCTCCGACGATGCCTTGAGGTTGGTGGGAGCAGTAGGAGCCGAATTAACGCCACGAGAAGCAAGTCCGTTCATCAGCTGGAAGTGGTGGTCGGAGCCATCTTGATAACCCATCACGAGAATATCCATCATACCATTACCATTGACATCGGCCGCAAACACCGAGCAGCCATCGCGGTGAGCGCCGATAAGGTTATTCTTCACCACAAAAGTGCCATTGCCTTGATTGATTGCCACATTAGTCACGCCTCCATTGCTTCCATAGCCCACATAAACAATATCCATGTTTCCATCGGCATTGAGGTCGCACCAGTCGGCAGCCGATGCCTGCACTCCGGGAAGTCCATAGTCAGTATAAGTGAATTTTCCTGTTCCGTCATTGAGATAAATATCGGCTACGCGAGCCCAGCCTTGCGGGCAAGATGTTCCTGTTACGAAAAGGTCGAGGTCGCCATCGGCATCAATATCCACGAGGATAATGTGTCCCTTCTCAGTTCCACGGTTGGTGTCATCGAACATTGCAGTCTCGGCAGCCGTGAATGTGCCGTCGCCATTGCCATAGTATGCGCGAATGCGGTCATTGTCAATCCAGCCACATACAACCAAGTCGGGCTTGCCGTCGCCATTGATGTCACCAATAGCCATCGTACCGCCACGCTGAGGATTAAGACCACTCTCAGCAATGCGAGTGAAAGTGCCATTGCCTTGATTGTTGAGGTAGATAGTTGGTGTTCCCTGGTCCTCACGAGGATTGCCATTGAATGTTACCACATCGGGATAACCATCGAGGTTGAAGTCGGCTGTGAGCAGCACACCATCATACCACTTTTGCTGGTCATTACCATCAATGCTAATCTCGCCTTCAAGAGCGAAACCTTCTACTTCGGTAAAATTCCCCTTTCCATCATTTTTCAAGAGCTTGGAGCCATAAGATGCACCATAGATAACATCCACGATGCCATCGCTATTGTAGTCGATTGGCAAAACCACACGCTCCCAACCAGTGCCATCAAGTTCGGGAACAACAGTGCAGTTTGTGAACGAGTAGCCGTCGCCTGTGAGATATACGAATTTTGGAATCCAACTTTTATTGAGGTCACGACCTTTCACAAAAACGTCGAGAATATCATCGCTATTGAAGTCAACGACACCCAAGTTGCCATGGAACAATGCCGGAGATACAAGCGACGTGAGGTCGATTTCATTGTATGAAGGCACCTGTGGAGCTGCAAAGGCTGCCGTGGTTGTTGCTGCAAGCAGCACACTAAGTAAAGATTTCTTTTTCATAATAAATTCAAAGTTGTTTATTCTTATTGTTGATTAATATTTGGAAAAGATGGTGGAGAGTGGCATCACTGTGGAGAGGTCGCTCTCCACCATCAAGTGTTAATGGAGTTTATTAGCTTCTATTATCTGTAACCCTCATTCTGATCCTCGGGTGAAATGTCGTCGTTCTGGTCGATTTCAGCCTGCGGAATTGGCCAAACCTTGTTCCACTCCTGGATTGTTCCCGAACGCTTTGCCCACTTGTTGCGCTCCTTTACATACTCAAGGAACTTGCCGGTGCGCACAAGGTCGAAACGACGCCAACGCTCTCCGAACAGCTCACGCACGCGCTCTGTCATAAGCTCAGTGCGGAACTGCTCTTTCGACATGCCTGTCCAACGCTTGTCAGCCGGAAGGTCGAAGTCCCATGCACGCTCACGAATCTTGTTCACCTGCTCCATTGCATCGCTTGTCTGGCCAAGCTCGTTCAGGCACTCTGCATAGAGGAGGATTGCATTGCCAAGGCGGAGGAACGGAATGTTCTTGCCCGAATACCACTCGTTGTTGAGTCCCATGCCCGAGTGAATGTCGGTGCGGAAGTCCTCATACTTCTTGATGTGCGGGAGAAGCTCATCGTGGTCTTCGCCAAGGTCTTCCCATGCTACGCTGTTAAGGTCGGGCACTTTTCCAAACCAAGTGAAATCGTAGCGGATCGACTCTTCCTTGCGCACGTCACCGTCTTCCCAGATACCACCATCAGCCTTGTCGCTATATGCCCAAGCCGAAGGTACTGCGTGGTCGTAACCACTCATGAAACAGCCGTCACCGCCCATTGCCTGCACTGCACGTGAGCCAATCTGGAACTGGATAGCGTTGTTGTCAGGCCATGCGTTGCTGAATTGCCACTCAAAGATCGACTCGGCTGTGTTGGGCGTGCTGTAGTCCCACAGGTCGTAGTAAGAAACAAGCTGGAACGGGCCTTTCACCACCTTCTCAAGAGCTGCCTTAGCCTTTGAGAAGTCGCGGAGTCCGGTTGCCTCGGGTGCCGACATATAGGCGTAGCCAAGAAGCATCGATGCAGCGTAGGTTGTAGCACGGGCCGGGTCGTTCTTCTCGGGGCAGTATTTCACTGCATTCTCAAAGTCGTTGATGATAAACGCCCAAATGTCCTTCTCGGGCTGACGGCCATAACCGAGTTCGGTGATACGGTCGAGGTCGAGGATAGGAATACGTCCGAAGATAAATGTAAGCTCCATAGTAAGTCCGGCACGAATAAAGCTTGCTTCACCATAAACCTTAGCAGCCTGAGCATCTTCCTCAACGAGAGGCTTCAATGCACGGATAATCTTGGCAGCCTCACCCACCTTTGTCCAGCGGTTACCCCACTGGTCGGAGATATAGTAAAGTTCCGAAGTGAGAAGAGCATCGTAGCGGTCGAGCGAGCCGCGGCGCATTCCGTCTTCCTTTAGTGCCTGGTAAGCACCCGACTGAATCTCGTCGGTTCCCACCATACACTCCCAGATGTAGCGGTCCTTAAACATTCCGCGCCAGCCCTTATAGCAGCTTTGAAGAACAGATTCAGCATATTCAGGCGAGGAGTACATCTTGTCCTCGGTGATTGCCGTCTTGGGATCTTCGTCGAGGAAATCGCTGCACGATGTGAATGCAAGCGATGACAGGGCAAGAATTCCCAGTGTAAATATCTTATTTTTCAGTTTCATCGTTATTTGTGTTTTTTAAGTTGTTGTTTAGAAAATGCTTAACGAAAGTCCAATAGTGTAAGAGCGCTCTGTCGGGTAGTATCCGCTTCCGTCGCCATACTCGGGATCAAATCCCTTGTAGCCGGTGAGAGTGAACACGTTGCTTGCAGTGAAATATACACGCAGGTTGTTCATGTGCCACTTCTGGGTGAGGCTCTTAGGCAAGTTGTAAGAAAGTGTGAGGTTAGACAGACGCAGGAACGATGTGCTCTGCACATAGCGGTCGGTTTCGCCTGCTCCGTATGCGCTGTATCCGCTCACATTTGCCATGCGGCGTGGGAAGTAGGCAGCAGTGTTCTCGGGAGTCCAGCGGTCGAGAAGGTCGGTCGATGCGTTGCTCTGGCCGAATGAGCTGATAAGGCTCTCATAGTATCCGCTGAGTGCGTGTCCGCCTACAGAGTAGTTGAAGATGGCGTTAAGAGTCAAGCCCTTCCAAGAGAAGTCGGTTGAGAAACCACCATAGAACTTCGGATCCATATCGCTGTAGATAGCGCGGTCGTACTGGTCAACTACGCCATCGGGCTTATCGTCCGGTCCTGAAATATCGCGGGCAAAGAGGTCGCCAAGACCGATAGTGCGGCCATTGAAGTCGAGGCTTTCCCACTCAGTGCGGTTGTTCTCATTGGCGATGCCGCCTGCCTGGAGGCAGTAAAGGTTGTTGAGCGATTCACCGATGAAGATATTGCCTGTGCGGCCACCGCTAAGAATGCGCTCCACATTGCCGTAGAGTTTCTTCACCTCATTGCGGTCGAGGCCGAGGTTGGCGCTGATGTTCCAAGTGAAATCCTTTGTCTGAACGGGCACTGCCGAGAGTGTAAGCTCAAATCCCTTGTTGCTAAGCTCACCGATGTTCTCAACTGTGTAGGTGTAACCCGAAGTTGTAGGCAAGTTGTGGCTCATGAGAAGGTTTGAGTTGTTGATGAAGAATACATCGAGAGATGCGCTCAAGCGACGCTGGAAGAAGCTCATGTCGATTCCGATGTTGGTCTGCTTCTGTTTCTCCCAAGAGATATCGGGAGTTCCGCGACGACCATCTGTTCCGTACGATGCCTCACCGTTGCTCACGCTCGGTGTGTAGAGTGTAGCATACATGAAGTCGCCGATGGCCTGGTTACCTACTACTCCATAGCCTCCACGGAGCTTCAATTGGTTGATATACTGTGATTTCGGGAAGAACTGCTCATTAGTGATATCCCATGCCAAAGAGAATGATGGGAAGAAGCCCCAACGGTGTCCGGCAGCAAACTTCGACGAGCCGTCCCAGCGACCGGTTACGGTCAAGTAGTAACGCGATGCGTAGGTGTAGTTGGCACGTGCTACATACGACATGAGCGACTCAGCCGAGCGTCCGTTGTAGATGTGGCGGTTTTCAGCGTCAGCTGCTCCGAAAAGGCCATCATAACCGAGGTCGTCGGAAGCAAACTTGCGGCCCTCACCCTTGAGGTAGTTTGAAGTCTTGCGCGATGCAGAAGTACCAACGAAAGCGTTCACGCGGTGAACATCGTTGAAGATGTTATCGTAGCTGATGGTGTTATCCCACTGCCACTGTGTCTCACCGAAGTGCTGCTGTGTAGCGAATGCCTCGCCTGAATAGTGGCGATACGACTCCTGGATGCCTGTCGGGATAAACTGGTTCCAGCTCTGCTCTCCGTGGTTGATTGCAAATGTAGAACGGAAGTTCAAGCCCTTCATCGGGTTTATGTTCAAGTAGCTCGACGATGTGAGGTGGTAGCGCGAGCGGTCGGTCTTGACTTCGTAGGAGTTGAACGGGTTGAAGTTGTTGTTGTTCTCCTCCGATTTCACACGCCAGAAGAGTGTGAGGTAGTCATCGTCGTGGCGGGTTGCATCGTCCTTATAGGGAGCAAAATCCACAAGCGGGTTTCCATTGTAAAGGGCCTGCGAATATACCGAGCCACTGGTCATGTCGTCGTGAGTGTAGGTGTAAGAAGTGTTTGTACCTACCTGCAACCACGGAGTGATGTCGGTCGAAGCATTGATACGGCCGGTGTAACGCTGCTGCTCAGTGCCGCGAACGATACCCTTGAGGTTGTTGATACCAAGGCTGATGTAAACCTGTGAGCCATCGGTAGCCTTCGAGAAGCTGAAGTTGTGGTTGTGCTGCACGCCTGTCTGTGTCACCTCCTTGAGCCAGTCGAAGCTCTTGCCACTCTTGTAGCCGGCAAATTCCTGCTCGTGGAAGGCGATGTTGGTCTTCATGAGGGTGTTATCGATATACTCCTGACGGTTTGCATCGGGGTTGTTGTACATGTAACCGTTGGCGTAAGCCTCAGTACGCATATCGAAGAGTTGCTGGGCGTTCATTGTCTCGGGGCGGTGTCCTATCTTTGAGAATCCTACCCAACCATCGTAAGAGAACTCAGCTTTGCCCTTCTTTCCCTTCTTGGTGGTGATTACGATTACACCATTGGCACCACGCGAACCGTAGAGCGCTGTTGCAGATGCGTCTTTGAGCACCTGAACCGACTCAACGTCGTTCACGTTGATTGAGTTGTAGAAACCAAAGTCGTTGCCCATTACAAGACCATCGACTACGTAGATTGGCGACGAGCCTGAGTTGATGGTGTTCGTACCACGAATCTTGATTGATGAGTCTTCCGAGGGCGAGGTGCTCTTCACGATGCTCACACCGGCCACGCGGCCCGAGAGAGCGTCGTTGATGTTAGTTACCGGCTTCTCGGCGAGCACTTCGGCATCGACGTAGGAGACAGCGCCTGTAAGGTCGCTCTTCTTCATTGCCACACCCACAACAACCACCTCGTCGAGACTGGTGCTGGCTTCTTTAAGTTTGATTACCACTTTTCCGCTCTTTGGCACTACCACTTCCTGAGAGTTGTAGCCCACGTATGAAACTTGGAGTGTCTGTCCGGCTTTCGCCTTGATAGTAAAATTACCGTTGACATCAGTCGATACTCCCACCGTAGTTCCTTTCACCAGAACAGTAGCTCCAATGAGTGGACCGGTTTTTTCATCTAAAACTTGTCCCGTGATATTTGCCTGTGCAAAGATTGCCTGCACGCAAAATAACATAAGGACCAACATACTTGAAAGTCTTCTTTTCATGTTACTTTAGAATTGATTATTATTAGGTTTATTGTTAAAAAAATAAATTGTTTTGAAATTCAGTTAATAAAGGCGGTTTTTCCCAAACATTCTATTGCAAATTTATGCTTTATTTAGGGGAAAAAATGAAGCAAATTCGGCAAAATTTTGTCAAAATTGTTCCAATTCACCTTAAATGCTCAGAATGTGTCGCCCAGTGACAAAATTTTGAGCTGCCGGCGCATTTCGTCACGGTCAATAGTCGTTCTCACGTGTATGGTGCGCTTTTCTCCCGGCAAAATGTCAAAATAATTGTCACTAAAAAAGTTGTCAATTCCTTCAATTGAGAGGAAAACGCCTCGCGCAAACACGTCGCTGCCCACTGTCACCTCGTAGCCCCCTTCGGCCGGTTCTATATCCACGCTGTAATTGGGGTGGGTGTAGTTCATCCGCTTCTGCCGGCAGGCGTAGCCCACGTTGGTGTAAGGCTCGGCGCCGGCTGTCTCGAAGCGCACGGCAATCACCATATCCTCGCGCTTGCAGCCCTTGAGCATATTGCGCAGCGCACTGCTGAAAATCACCTGCGATGTGAATGCCTTGGCTGTGACGTTGCGGCTGACTTGTGCAAGTTTCTTGCCATCGAGCGTGAGTGCCGTGATGGTAAACTTACCCTTTGCATCGGCGCGCCGGTCGCTCACGAGGCTCACCTTCACCACATCGTCCTTCACCGTGGGCGACACTAAGATGTCGCGGTAGGCCTGACGTGCGAAGTATTGCTGCGCCTTCCAGCGTCCGTAGTAGTCGCGCGCTGCCCACGAAGCCACCGGCCAGCAGTCGTTGTGCTGCCAGTAGAGCGTGCCCATGCAGTAGGGCATGTCGCGGCGGTGTGCCTCCATTGCCGTCTTTATAGCGTCGCCCTGGAGCAACATTCCCACATAGAGGAAATGCTCGAAGTTGTCGGGTGTGCGATATTCGGCATTCATATAGTCGCGGATGAGATTGTTGGCGTAGGAGCCGGCACGCTGATGTGCCATCATCACCTCGCTGTTGATGTTCCAGTCGCGCTTCTGCGGCGCATAGAGCTTCACCGACTCAAATTCGGGGAACGACTGGAAGCCATATTCCGAGAAAAAGCGTGCCCGCTCCACATTGTAGTGCCCTATCGAGTCGCGCCCGTGCCACACGCCCCAGTAGTGGGCATCGCCGTTCACGCCATCGCTCGGTGTGTCCTCGAAGGCAAAGGGCGACGACGGGCGGTAGGCCACGCCACTGCCATACTCGGCGACCACCTCGGGAAGACACTTGAAATACATATTCTTGAATTGCGACTCAAGCAGCGGGAGCACTCCGCGCTCCTCATAGTATTTCTTGCGGTTGCCCCAGCCGTACATCACATCCTGACACTCGTTGTTGCCGCACCACAGGGCTATGCACGCGTGGTTGCGCAAGCGCTTCACATTGTCGATTGCCTCCTGACGGATATTTGCAATAAACTCATCATCAGCCGGATAGATGGAGCACGCAAACATGAAGTCTTGCCACACGAGTATGCCGTTGCGGTCGCAAAGCTCATAGAAATAGTCGTCTTCGTACACTCCGCCGCCCCACACGCGAATCATGTTCATGTTCACGGCCTTGGCATCGAGCACGTGCTTCTCATATCGCTCGCGGGTGATGCGCGGCAGGAAGTTATCGAGCGGAACCATATCGGCGCCCTTCATGAACACCGGCTTGCCATTGACCTCGAAATAGAGGTTGTGGCCATATTGGTCCTTGTCGTTGTGAAGCACTATCGAGCGAAGTCCTATTTCCTGCTTGCGGCTGTCGGCCACCTTGCCTCCAATACTCAGTGTGGTTTCAAAGTCGTAGAGATAGGCCTCTCCAAGTCCGTTGGGCCACCACAAGCGTGGGTTGTGAATAGTATAGTCCATCTGCACGCGGTTGTCGCCTTTGGTGAGGCTCACCTGCTTCTTCGCCACCTCTCGGCCGTTGGCAGTGACAGTGAGCGTGGCATTGCTCACGGCCGCATCACATCGCATCTCCACAATGCTGCTTAGTGTGGCCGAGGCCTCACTCACCTTGTTCTGAATGAGCTGCACATCGTCGATGCGGCTGTCGCTCCACGTCTCAAGCACTATATCGCGCCATATTCCCGATGTCACCAATCGTGGGCCCCAGTCCCAGCCATAGTGATAGCCTGCCTTGCGGGCAAAAATGCTCACCAGCTTGTCGAAGATTCCTCCGTTCTGCGACTGGTCGGGGCCCGTGTTGAAGCCATAGCTGTATTTGTCGCACTTGGGAAGGTCAATCTTTATGGGTGAGTGGAAATACACCTCAAGCTTGTTTTCGCCTTGCTTCAGCAGTCCCTTCACATTCACGCGCCAGGTGCGGTGCATGTTGTTGGCATTGAGAATGGATTTGCCGTTGAGATACACGTCGGCGTATGTGTCGAGTCCGTGAAACACCAGCTCCTGGTTGCTGCTGCCCACCTCGGCGGCTGTTGCCACCAGCGTGGTTTCATACATCCAGTCTTCCTTGTCGACCCACTGCACGCCGCGCTCATTGAGGCGAAAAAACGGGTCCTCGATTATCTCATTGGCTATGAGGTCGGTGTGCACCGTTCCGGGAACTGTTGCAGGATACCATATTTCGGAGCGTCCCTGGCGGAATTTCCACCCGTCGCGCACCGGGCGCTTTGCCACATCGGCCTGCATTGCCGATGTAGCAAGCGTTGTCATCAGTAATCCTATTATAACCTTTCTAAACATTTGTTTTCTCTATTGATAATGTTCTTAAAAATCAATTCTTGTACTTTCGCCCTTCTTCAAGGTGAATTTCTTCTCAATGCCCTTCACTGCGAAGGTGCAATCCACTGTGGCTGTGATGCAGGCAGTGAGCATCTTGCCCTCGGTCCACTTCATGTCAATCACCAAGCCTCCCTCGGCACACAGTCCTTTCACTTCGCCCGTGCTCCACTGCTTGGGCAGCGCCGGAAGAAACTCGATGAAGCCATCGTAGCTCTGCATGAGCATCTCGCACATACCTGCCACACTTGCCTCGGTGGCGTCGAAGCTGAAAATGTCTTTCTCGGCCATTGCCACGCCTGCCGGCGACACCGTCATTAGGTTCTCGCGCGTGAACTTGTGGAACAGGTTCTGCAACCAGCCGTAGGCCACCTGTGCGTCCTTGATTCGGGCAAAGAAGCAAAGCATATTGGCAGTGCTCCACTCAGTGTCTTCCCAACCACTGCTTGCCGTCTGTGCCTCAAGGCTCTTGCGTGCAGCTGCAATAAGGTCGGGGTTGGCGGTATATGAAATTTGATTAAGAGGGAACAGAGAGTGCAGGTGCGATGAGTGGCGGTGCGACGGGTCGCTGCGACGCACATCGTCGAGCCATTCCTGTATCTGGCCGTCGCTGCCTATCATGAGGGGTGGAAGCTTCTTGATGTCTTTCTCTATGCGAGCACGCATCTTCTTGTCGGTCTTGAGTATTTTTGCCGACTCGATAAAGGCGTGATATATGTCGTAAACCATGCTGCGGTCGATTGTTGGCATCATCGAGAGGCACAAGTGGTTGCCTTTCTTCGACACATAGCCATTCTCGGGCGAGATGCTCGGGCCGGTCACAAGATAGCCGTTGCGCGGGTCTATTTCCATATAGTCCATGAAGAACTCGGCTGCTCCCTTGATGATGGGATAGCCGGTGGTGCGCAGCCACTCCACATCGCGTGTGTAGAGAAAGTGCATCCACAGGTGAGTGGCAAGCCAGGCACCTCCCACCTCACTCGTTCCCCAGTTCACGCCCCATCCCGGATAGCTGTAGCCCCATGCGCTACACACCGAGTGTGCCACCCAGCCACGGCAGCCATACATCTGTCGTGCAGGATACTTTCCGTGCTCGGCAAGCAAGCCAAGGTAACCAAAGAGCGGTGTGTTACACTCGGCAAGATTGGCACGGTTGGCCGACCAATAATTCTGCTGAGTGTTCATGTCGAGGTGATAATCGCAGGTCCACGGCATGTTGCAGGCGCGATTGTCGTTCCACACACCTTGCAGATTGGCGCACAAAGGGATTCCATGGTCGCGCGACGATGAGATGAGCATATAGCGGCCATACTGGAAGAACAAGGCATCAAAAGCCGGGTCGTAGGCGCCCTCCTGAGCAAGCTTCAAGCGAGTGTCGGTGGGCAGATTGGCATTCGTGTCATCGCCAAGCGTGATACTCATGCGGTCGAAAAGTTGCTTGTAGTCGGCAATGTGGCGCTGCTTGAGTGCGTCAAATCCTGCTGCCGCCGCACGCGCCACGGTGTTGTGGCAAGTATTGCGGTAATCCTTATTGTTGTAGTCGGTGCGAATGTCGAGTATTATGGTCAAAGCATTGGCATTAGTGGCTTTGAGGGTCTTCCCTTGTGCCTTCACCGTGCCTCCGTCGGCAATCATCTGCACCTCGGCGCAGAAGTTCACACCTCCTGCTCCGTGCATGGGAAAACTCACCTTGCCGCCCAGCGTGAGGGCATTGCCCGCAGTGCTGATCACAGCCTCGCGAAGCAATTCCATGCCAAGGCTCGCCGTCACGGCACCGGGCTTGTCGGCAGTTATGCGCATGGCAAACACATTGTCGGGATAGTCGGCAATCATCTCGCGGCGGTAGTTCACATTGCCGCAAGTGAAAGTAACCGTGGCTACCGAGTTGTCCATATCGAGCTGGCGGCGATAGTTGGTTATGCGTCCTTCGGGATAAGCAAAGTCAATCACCATGTCGCCAAGCGGAAGATGAGTGCCAAAAGAGCGGTTGCTTCCGCCAAGATACCTGAATCCCAGCTCCTCGCCCTTTTCAGGGTCGTCGGCAAAGAAGCACTTGCGCATCTCGGCAAGGCGTTCGGGATTACAGTTGGTGCAATTCACGGTGTCTGGTTGTCCCGACCACATCGAGATTTCATTGAGAGCTATGCGCTCACGATTGATTCCGCCATAAATCATGGCTGCGAGTCGTCCGTTGCCCGTGGGCACAGCCTTCATCCAGCCGTCGGCCGGCGTTTGATACCACAGCACATTTCCAGCCGTAGCCAATGTGGCAATCAGCAAAAAATACACACTTGCAACTAATGGTCGCCATCGAAGTAGTCGTAGTTTCATTGTCGTTTGAATTTAGTTAGAGTTAATGGTTGTAATTTTGGTGGCAACGTTCACTACTCATTTTCGGCAGCAAAGTTAGAAGTCAGAGCTTCGCAAAAAAATGGAGAAAACACCTAATAAAATGGACAATCTTATTATCCGCGAAACCTTATCCTATCATCAAATTCAAGCTCTGCAACAACCTCTTGTCCACCAAAAAGATGCAATGAATTTACCGCCAACAAAATTATTCAACATTCCCGGCGCAATTCACCAATTATCTCGCAATAATTAACAAAATTTCGCCACCACACCATCACTGCCCCATTCTCACCAATTTGTGAATAATTTACATCATTTTTTCCTCCAACAGCTCCTTCGGCGCGTTTGCCAAATCGCCCCCGAGCAAGAGCCTAATGATTTCTAAGCCCGGAAAGGCCAACGCCTCTTTCTCGCTCAAGACAAATATTTTAGCTTTATTCCTGATTACCAATCGTTTTAATATTGAAATTCAAAAGTATATATTTTGATTTTCATTGAAACTCACAAGCACCATGGCGATTTTCAATCGTCACAAAAAAACACATCTTTTTCCCTAATTTTTTGCGTGATTTCTAAAAGATTGTCCGCATTTCGGCGTTATATATGGTAGAGTAAAGCACTATGATTATGGAAAAAGTGAAATTATTTTATCAGGCTCGATGCCCGTTCTGCAAAAGGGCTTTTGCCTATATTGACGAACTGGTGAAGGAAAACCCCGAATTTGGCACTATCGAAATCGAGAAAATCGACGAACTGGAGCGTCCTGCCTACGCCGACCAATTCGACTACTACTATGTACCCACTTTCTATGTGGGCGACCGCAAGGCTCACGAGGGTGGAATCTTCAAGGACGAAGTGCGCCGCCTCCTCCAGTCGGTGCTCGACGGCACCACCTACCTCCAGCCCAAAGAAGATTAACTAAAGCTCTATACGCTCCAAGTCGTCGGGCACGTGAATCGTGCCGGTGAAGTGGGTGGCCGCCTCGGCTGCGTAGGTGGCACGGCGTGTGGCAAGGGTCTTGTCCTCGGTGTGATAGAGCAGCAAGTTGTGCACTCGCAGGCTCTCGGCGAGCTTCCCGGCGTCGAGCGCGGTGCTGTGGTGCTTTTCGTAGGGCTTGAAGCGCTCGCGCTGCGAATAGAGGCAGAACGCCTCACTCAGCAGCCACTTCGCTCCCTCGGCATAGTGCCGGCACTGCTCATTGAATGGCTCATCGCCAAGACACACAAGCCGCTCCCCCAGCGGCAGCTCCATCGCAAATCCATATTGCTTCGCCTTGGTCGAACAAATGTCGAATGCCGTGAAGTCGCAGCCAATGGCAGTGAAATGCTCACCGTCGGCAACCGTCTGGAAAATTATATCTTTGTCGATATGGCACGTCACCTTCACCGGCAGTGTGGCAAAGCAAATGGTGCGGAGTGCCGCCATCGCCTCATCGTGGCCGCGCACGGTGAACGTGCCGCTGTATTTCCCTCCATAAATGCTCTGCGCCACCATACGCACAATCCACACCGCGCCAAGGATATGGTCAGTGTGAATGTGGGTGACGAACATATCGTGGATTGCCGTGAGTGCAAGCCCTCCGCGCTCCAATTGCTTGAGAATGCCATTGCCACCGCCGGCATCAACCAGCATAGGCCGGCCATCGTCGGCAATCAGCGCAAAACAAGTGTTGTAACACTCCGTCACAGCGGCACTCCCGGTGCCAAGCATCAGTATTTCCATATCAAAAACATCAGCTAAAGAAAAACAAAATCTCCCCCAAAAGCCCCACAGCTCAAAGCTCATAGCCCACAGCTCATAGCCCACAGCTCAAAGCCCATAGCCCACAGCTCAAAGCCGAGAAAAATCACTCCTTGCGCGTAGCGGCTTGCTTCTCAGCCGTCTTGCCACTCTTCGGCGCAGCAGGAGATGGCTCGGCAGGAGCGGCAGGCACGGCAGGCGCCGGCGGTGCTTCGAAGAAACCTCCCTGTATCATCATCACACTGTCCTCGTGAGAGAACTTGGCTGTGTCGCCATCTATGTCGCTTCGCTCAGGACGCGCATCTATGTGCAGATCCGATTTCAGTGCGGCCTTTGCGCCACGGTGCAGTGCCTGATTGATTTGCTCACGCAGGTTGATGCGAGCCGTATCTACAATCTGCACCTTCTCGCGTGCCATGTTGTCCTTGTATTTTGCCCCACCAAAGCGGAAGTGCATCTTATCGGGATTGCCATAGATATTTATGCCAAACTTGAAGGGAATGGGCGACTTGAGCACCGACACATGGTAGCGGAAATTCATGTCGAGGTCGTTGTGTCCAAGCACTCCCAGTCGGTAGCGGTCCACATCGAACATGAATGGGAACAACTCCATCTGCGAGTTCTCCACAAGCATCTCCACCGTCATCTCATCTATCACATTGCGTTCTTTGTTCTTGAAGAGAAGCATCTTGGCGATTTTCTTGAATGTGGCCGCGTCCATAAACACCAGGTCCTTGCCATGCAGCTTCATCACTGCCTTGAGCGAGGGCATCACGAGGTTCATGGTGCTGTCCACGTCGCTCGTGGCGGCAAGGTCGGCATCAATCACGCCATCCACCGACTCCAGCAGAGGCATTATCGAGTCAAGCCCTGGCACCATCTTCAAGAAGCGCCCCACTTGTATGTCGCTCAGCGAGAGGTCGAAGCCCATGCGTATGTTGTGCAGGTCGGGGGCGGCATACATGGCATTGAAGCGTGCCGTGCCTATGTCGGTGCGTGCCTTCAGCTCATTGAGGTTCACCACGCCGTCGTGCACGAGCAGGTTGCCATTGAAGCGGTTCATGAACAAGTCGGTGTATAGAATATTCTCGGCACGCACACGAATGTTGGCATCCACATTGCCGGGCACCACAAATGCAGTCATCGAGCTGTCGCTGTCGGCAGCCGTGGCGGCAACCTGAGCCTGCACATGGTCGATGTCGTCGCTGTCGGTGAGGCCGTTTAGCCCATTGGAGCTTCCGGCAAAGGCCATTCCATCGGTGGCGGCCTTGATTAGCTCATTCACGTTCAGCGTGTCGGCCTTCACAAATAGGTCGAGGCCGAGCGGACGCCGTGTGGAGCCGGTCAGCGCATGGCGTATGTTGCGAACTGCGCCGCTCACATCCACGGTGGTCTGCCGGCTCTTCAGCGTCATGCGACGGAACGACACACTGTCGATGCTGAACTGGGAGTTCATATTGCTTATTGTGGTGCGCATGGGGAAATAGGGCGAATACACCCGTCCCTTTGCGCTCGAGAGGCTTCCCTGCATGTTCCAGCGCATAAGCAGACGCTTCAGTCCCTGGTCGCCCACCGAGAAGTCGATGGCATTGGGGTTGGCAGCGTGGCGTCGCCGGCTTGCCACCTGTAGCACAGTGTCGTTGCTCCACTCGGGATGGGCGGTGCGCAGCGAGTCGATGCGGTGCCTTAGCCGCTCGGCAAGCGCAGTGTTGCGCGGGCGCACGGTGGCGTTGACCTTGGCGCGGCTGTCGGCAAGCATCAGTCGCATGGTGTTGTCCTTGTAGGCGATGCGGCGCGCATTGAGTCCGAGTTGTAGCTTGGGCACCTTCACGTTGCCCTCGTAGCGCGAGATGCTGCCACCGCAGTCGATGTCGCGAAGGCGCAGTCGTGTGCCATCGGCCTGCTCCATGGTGAGACGGCCCGAGCGCACGCGCAACCCAAGCGGCACTATGCTCGTGGTGTCGCGCTGATAAGAGCCATCGGCTATGCAGCCTATTCCGGCACGTCCATTGGCCATTGTCACCACAATTCCGGCCACAGAGGCTGCCATGGTATCCACATCGGCCGTGAGGCGCATAAGGTGGTCCACGGTGTTGCCATGCAGCGCAATGCTCTCATTGCTGCCAAAGGCTAAATCCACATTGCGGGCATAGAGGCTAATCGTGTCGGCGTCGGAGTTGTAGAAAAGGTCGTTAAGCTCAAGGTTGCCGCCGAGCTTCATCTGCTGGAAGCGGTTGGCTGTGAAGTCGCTCATGTGGGCATCCACAGTGACATCGGCCTTCATGTCGCCGCGCACGGTGAAATTCAGTGGCAAGTTCATGGCGCGAATCACGCGCTCAATATTGGCCGAGCCTTTCATCTTGGCGGCCACATGGGGGTCGGTGAACACGTTGTCGGCAGTTGCGCTAAGTTCCAGGGCCACAGCTTGTCCCTGCAAGATGAGCTGCTCGAGGGTGAACGTGCTACTGTCGGGCTTGCGGCCGTTGAGCTTCATTCCCGCCTGCATTGCCATGCGGTCGATGCGTGCCTTGCCGTTGGCTGCCTCGATGAATGAATTTGGCACACTCAGTGTGGCGTCAACCGAGGGCAGGTCGGTGCCAAGCAGGTCGTAGGGTTCGGTGAGCCGGGCATTGATTGTGGCGGCAAGGTCGCTCTTCACGCCGGCAAAGAGATGCGTATATACGTCGGGCAAAATCGTCATCACAGAGGCAAACTTCACCGGGCCTACCGCCACATCAAGGTCGCGCAGAAGCATGGTGTTGCCATTTTCGATGCTGAGGCCAAAAATGGCCGGCACATCGAGCATAGTGGTGCGCATATCGCGCATAGCCACATCCATGGGACGGCCTGATTCCCACTCCACGTCGCCCTGCATGTTCACAGGCAGGTTCTTCACCAGCTCAAGGCCTGCCATTGTGTAGCTTGCCGTGGCGGCAAGGTCGAGGGCGTAGGTGCCGGCAGAGGTATTGTTGAGCGTGAGCTTCGAGAAATCCACTACGGCACTGAGCGAGTCGGCCACGCTGCAATAGGCTACGCGAGTGTTGCCGCGCAGGGCAAGGTTGTCCCAGAAGAGCCTGGGAAGCGACAGTGGCTCATCGCTCCCCGACTCATCGCCCGGCAGCGCAATGAGATAATTGGCGCGTGTGGGACTCACTGCCACAAGGTTGAGCTTCACGTCGTCGGCACTGAAATCTACCAGCGACAGCGTGCCATAGAGTAACCTTAGCACATTCACGCCTCCATGCACATGGCGAGCCTCAACAAGCGAGTCGGCTGCCGAGGGCAGCAGTGCGAGGCTGTCGTCGGGTAGGCCTTGAAGACTCCGCGAAGTGATGCACAGCGAATCCACATCGAGCACAATGTGAGGGAATGTGCTCCACGCCGTTAGTTCCACGCGGCCTATTCGCACATTGGCATTCAGGCTCTCATTGGCTATTTCGTTCACAATGGGAGTGAGCCGCTGGGGCGTGAGAATCCATGCCACGCCACACATTGCCACAACGAGCAGCATGGCAATGCTGCCCACAATCCATGCGCCAACCTTCAGTATTCGCCTCACCATCTTTTTCGTTTCCATCGTTTGATTTTTTGTGTTTTCAGCCTACAAAAATACGAAAAATCCACAATACTTCTCCACACACCCCGGGAAAATTTCTCTTTTACCCACCACACCGCGGAAATCCTCGCCTTGGGAGCGAGTCCTGTCCACACCCTCCACATTTTTCAGCATCACTGCTGCGACTCCTCGAGTGCGGCAAGAATCTTCTTCACCTCGGCATCGGTCTGTTGCAGCTTTGCCTTGCATATTTTAAGCAGCTCGAGTGAGCGCGAAGTGAGAGTGGAAAGATTGTCGATAGAGCAATTCTCGCTCTGCATCTCGCGCACAATCTTCTCAAGCTCGGCTATTGCCTGCGAATAAGTGAGATTATTTTCCATATCTGTCGTTTATCTGAAAAATTCGTTGTTGTTGTCAATAAAAAAAGCCATCATCAACCCAAAGCCCAAAGCTCATCGCTCATTGCCCAAAGCTCATTGCTCACACCCGGTAACCGCCGATTCCACCTTGCCCGAGGCGAGATGGGTGGTGATGGTGTCGCCCGGAGCAAGTTGCGTGGCGGCAGTCACCGCGTGGCCATTCACCGTGGTGAGTGAGTAGCCTCGGCGCAGTGTGTTTTGCGGCGAGAGTATCTGCACCTTGTCGTAGATTGCCGTGAGGCGCAGCCTTTCGCGCACCACCGCCTGTGCCGACGCCTGCTGCATCTGCTGCACGAAGAAGCTCATTCGCTCGCTGCCACGGGCAATGCGCCCTTGTGCGGTAAGTGGCACTGTGTGCACTATTCGCTGAAGACGGGCGCGGTTGCGCTCCACTATATTGCCCGCAATGAGCGGAATGGTGCCGGTGAGATACTGCATTTGCCGCTTCGCCTCGGTGATATACTCGCGTGCGGTCACCGTCACAGCATCGCGCAGCTCATCGAGGTGGGCAAGTGCCTCCACTCCACAGCCTATCAGCAGCTCGGCAGCAGCTGTGGGAGTCTTCACGCGGCGGCCGGCCACATAGTCGAGCACTGTCACGTCGCGCTCATGGCCTATACCCACCACCACTGGCAATGGAAATTGCGCCACATAGGAGGCAAGCGTGTAGTCGTCAAACGAGTTCAGGTCGCTGGTTGAGCCTCCACCGCGTATTATCACCACACAGTCGAAGAGGTGGAGGTGCCGGTTGATTCGGTCGAGAGCTGCCGTCACCGAGGGGACGGTGTCCTTGCCCTGCATGACCGCCGGGAACAGGCAGGTGTAGAACTGCAACCCGTAGGCATTGCCCTGAAGCTGGTTCATAAAGTCGCCATAGCCCGCCGCTCCGGCTGCCGACACGATGGCAATGCGCTGCGGCACAGCCGGGAATGGCAACTGCTTATTCATGTCGATAATGCCATCGGCCTTCAGGCGGTAGAGTATTTCGCGGCGCAGCCGCTCCATGTCGCCCAGTGTGTAGCTCGGGTCGATGTCGGTGATAATGAGCGATATGCCATATTGCTCGTGATAGTTGACCGACACCTCAAGCATCACCTTCAGCCCGCTACGCAGCTCCTGCCGCGTCACTTGCATGAACTTCTGCCGCAGACAGGCATAGCGGTTGGCCCAGATAATGCCGCGCATCTTCGCCACAGTGGCGCCGGTGCGCTCGTCTTTCTCGAGCAACTCGAGGTAGCAGTGCCCGCCTCGCACGTTCACGTCGCTCAAGTCGGCTCGAATCCAGCAGTTGCACACAGCAGGAGAGTTCAACAACCGCTTTATCCGATTGTTGAACTCTCTTAGCGTAATAGCATTGCAGTTACCGTTTTCGGCCATAGCACATTAGTCGCGGTTTCCAAAGAAACGCAGCAGATAGATGAATAGGTTGATGAAGTCGAGATAGAGCGACAGTGCACCCCATGTGGCCACGTTCTCCTGCTGCTCAACCGGGCAGGTGGCGAGCATAGTCTTTATCTTCTGCGTGTCCCAAGCGGTGAGGCCAATGAAGATTGCCACGCCGGCAAAACTTATTATCCACTCCATCTGCGTGCTCTTCAAGAAAATATTCACCACCGAGCAAATTATAAGGCCTATCACGCCCATAAAGAGGAACGTGCCAAGCCCGGTGAGATCGCGGTCGGTGAAATAGCCATAGAGCGACATCGCGCCAAACACGCCGGCAGTGATACCAAATGTGGCAACAACCGACGAGGTGGTATAGACAAGCAGCAGCACCGACAGAGTGAGGCCATTGAGAATGGCAAATAAATAGAACATAAGCGTGGCTATTGCCGGGTTGCCACCCTTGGCGATGCGACCGGTGAGTGCTATCACCATAACAAGCTCGAGCACGCAGCAGCCTAAGTAGATCCACTGCGACGAGAGCATCAACGACATAAATGCCGGCGTGGTGACACACAAAAATGCAGTTATTGTGGACACCACCAGGGCAAGAAACATCTTCACATACACTTGGCGCATCACCAACGACACGCTCATCCCTGCGCTCATTGCAGGCTGATTATTAAATTCCATATCAGCTAATAATATTTAGTTTTCAATTATCAATCATCTAAATAAAAGAAGATGCCATCCCAATCACATCCTGTCGGGCACCTCAATGCCCAGCAGGCCAGTGGCGCGGCGAATCACCGTGCCCACCACCTCCGAGAGCTTGATGCGGAACGCACGCACTGCGGCATCAGGCTCCTTCATTATTGAGTAGTCGTGATAGAACTGGTTATACTCCTTCACAAGCTCATACACATAGTTGGCAATCTGTGCCGGACTGTAGCTGCGGCCGGCCTCTGCCACCACGCCGGGGAAATCGGCAAGGCGCTGAATGAGCGATATTTCCTTCTCATTAGGCTCCACATCGGCAATTTCGGCAGCCATTCCGGCCTCGGCAGTCTTGCGCAGCAGCGACTGGATTCGGGCGTAGGTATATTGAATGAACGGGCCTGTGTTGCCGTTGAAGTCGATCGACTCCTTGGGATTGAAAGTCATGTTCTTGCGCGGATCCACCTTCAGGATGAAGTATTTCAGCGCACCAAGGCCTATAATGCGCGCTATCTCGGCAGCCTCAGCCTCGGGAACATCGTTGAGCTTGCCCATCTCGGCCGAAATCTGGCGAGCATTGGCAATCATCTCGTCCATAAGGTCGTCGGCATCCACCACAGTGCCCTCGCGCGACTTCATCTTGCCCTCGGGCAGCTCCACCATGCCGTAGGAGAAATGCACCAGGTCCTTGCCCCACTTGAATCCGAGCTTGTCGAGCAGCAGCGAGAGCACCTGGAAGTGGTAGTTCTGCTCATTGCCCACCACATAAATCATCTTGTCGATGGGATAGTCCTGATAGCGGAGCTTGGCGGTGCCTATGTCCTGAGTCATGTACACCGAAGTGCCGTCGCTGCGCAGAAGCAGCTTGTGGTCGAGCCCGTCGCCGGTAAGGTCGGCCCACACCGAGCCATCCTCGCGGCGATACATAATGCCCTTCTCCAGCCCCTCGAGCACCTTTTCCTTGCCCTCAAGATAGGTGTTGCTCTCGTAGTAAATCTTGTCGAAATCCACACCAAGACGCTTGTAGGTCTCATCGAATCCGGCATACACCCACTCGTTCATCATGCGCCACACGCTGCGCACGCTCTCGTCGCCGGCTTCCCACTTCTTGAGCATCTCGCGGGCCTCCTGCATGAGAGGCGAAGCCTTCTCGGCCTCCTCATCGGTCATTCCCTGCTCCTTCAGAGCCTTCAGCTCGGCCTTGTAGTTCTTGTCGAAGAGCACATAGAAGTCGCCAATCAAGTGGTCGCCCTTCTTGCCTGCACTCTCGGGAGTCACACCGTTGCCCCACTTCTGCCAGGCGAGCATCGACTTGCAGATGTGAATGCCGCGGTCGTTCACGATATTGGTCTTCACCACGCGGTAGCCATTGGCCTGCATGATGCGCGAGAGGCTGTAGCCCAGCAAGTTGTTGCGCACATGGCCAAGGTGCAGAGGCTTGTTGGTGTTGGGCGACGAATACTCTATCATCACCAGCTCGCTGTCGGGAGTGCACGCCTTGTAGCCATAGTCGGGCGTGGTGGCAATGTGGCCCAGCACGCCATTCCAGAACTTAGGCTCAATCACGATATTGAGGAAGCCCTTTATCACATTGAAAGAGCGCACCGCCTCGCAGTGTGCCACAAGATATTCACCAATCTCCCGGGCAGTTGCCTCGGGAGCCTTCTTCGATGCGAAAGGGAACACCACGATGGTGAGATTTCCCTCAAATTCCTTCTTGGTAGTTTGAGGCACAATCTTCGAAGCCTCAATCTCCGCGCCATAGAGTGCCTTCAAGGCCTCGGCGACAGCTTGCGCTAAAATGCTATCTATCGACATATCTAATAAACTGTAATTTATTCCTTTTATTAATTTCTCAAAAAACACATATATTAGTGAGCAAAGTTACAACATTTCTCCGAATTACCGAAATCATTCCCCACTTTTTCCCACTTTTCTGCCCTCGATGCGGCCACATTTTTTTTAGACATTTTTTCTGGCGGCACAATTTCAAGAAATATTCAAGATGCCGGCAATAAATGGAGGTGGTGGAGCGTTATCTATGATAATGAGATTTCTTAGAAATAGAAGATTTGTGCTCGTGGCAGCGCTCTCAATGCTCTGCCTCGCGGCAGTGGCTCAGGATAACGACCGAATCCTGAACCGCCCCTATGCCGACCTCAAGCCGCTGCACTTCGGCTTCTCGGTGGGATTCCACTTCCAGGACCTGAAGCTGCAAAACAATGGCTTCGTCACCGAAGCCGGCGAGTCGTGGTTTGCCGAGGTGCCGGCTCACTCACCGGGTTTCTGCGTGAATGTGCTTGCCGACTTGCGGCTGTCGCGACACTTCAACCTGCGCTTCTCGCCGGGCATGTACTTCGGCAACAAGAATGTGCACTTCCGCGATGCCACCAACGATGTGGTGGAAACACAAAACGTGAAGAGCAACTATGTGGTGCTGCCTGTCGATATCAAGTATTCGGCGCTGCGTCACCGCAACATGCGCCCCTACTTGCTTGGCGGCGTGATGGGCGTGTTCGACGTGTCGAAGAAGCGCAGTGAGCAGATTGCCCTGAAGAATGGCGACTTCATGCTCTCCGTGGGCTTCGGATGCGACTTCTACCTGCCTTTCTTCAAGTTCTGCCCCGAAGTGAAATTTTGCTTCGGCCTTAGCGACTTGCTGAAGCGCGACCGCCCCGACCTTAGCGACGACCCCGACAAGCTGAAGTTCACCAACAGCCTCGGCCGCGTGAGCAGCAACATGGTGGTAGTCACATTCTTCTTCGAATAAGGAAGCAGCATCGCTATCCGTAGCCGATGCCGACACAAAGACCCGTTTTTTTGTGGGAAACTTTTTTTTACTGACGCAATGAGTGTATTTTTACGAAATATGGCATCACTGGCAGCCGTGGCCCGAGCCGCGGCCGCCATGGCTTGCCTTGCCGTGGCCTCCATCCACGCCCATGCACAGACCGACGCACAGCTCACGCAATACTGGGCTATGCCCACCTACTACAGCCCCGGTCTCGTGGGCAACAGCGACTACATACGCATCACCGCCGCCAGCCGTATGCAGTGGGTGGGAATCCCCAAAGCCCCAAAGGCATTTCTGGCAATGGCCGACAGCCCCTTCAAGCTCTTCGGCAAGCGAGTGGGAGCAGGCGTGGTGATAATGCAGCAAAGCGAGGGACTCTACAGCACCCTCAATGCCGCGCTACAGGCCGCCTGGAAGAAGAAGCTGCTCAAGGGAGAGCTGAGCATAGGCGTGCAGCTTGGCCTAATGAGCCAGTCGTTCCGCGGCTCTGAAGCATATATCCCCGACGACGACGATTACCACGAGAGCAACGACGACGGAATACCTCGCACCGACATCAATGGAAACGCCATCGACTTTGCCGCCGGCGTGGCCTACACACACCGGCTCTTCTGGGCATCACTCTCGGCCAACCACATCTCCGCACCCACCATCACAATGAAGGACGACTCTGAGCAGGAAAAGCAATATGAATTTGCCACTTCACGGATATATTATTTTATGGCAGGTGGCAATATTCCGGTTAAAAACACGTTATTTGAAGTGCAGCCATCTCTCTTGCTGAAGACCGATGGCAACATATTCACCGGAGAGGCAACTGCCCGCCTGCGCTACAACAAATTCCTGTCGGGCGGACTGGGCTACCGATGGAACGATGCCGTTTCGCTCATGATTGGCGCCGAACTGAAGAACTTCTTCCTCGGATACTGCTACGACTACCCCATCTCCCAGGTGGCCAAGGCAAGCTCGGGAAGCCATGAGGTGTTCCTGCGCTACAACATCAAGCTCAATTTGGGCGATAAAAACCGCAACAAGCACAAGAGTATTCGCATTATGTAGATACACAAATATGAAAAAAACTATCATTTATATCGCAATGGCCATGGCAGTAGTGTCGTGCATGTCGCCAAAGGGCAGCCTGAGCAGCGCCGGCGGCGAAGTTACCGGCGTGGGCGGAGTGGTGTGGCAAGAGCCCACCCCCTACGGCATGGTGCTCATCGACCGTGGCTCTATGAAGGTGGGCCCCGCCGAGAAAGACTCGGTGTGGGGCATCGAGGCTGCCGCCCGTGGCATCTCTGTGGATGCCTTCTGGATGGACGAAACCGAAATCACCAACTCCAAGTATAAGCAATTCCTATTCTGGGTGCGCGACTCAATCATCCGCGAGCGCCTCGCCGACCCTGCCTACGGCGGCAACGAGGCCTTCAAGATTGAGGAGGACAAGGAGGGCAACCCCATCACTCCGCGACTCAACTGGAACAAGGCTATTCCATGGCGCAACCCAAGCGAAGACGAGGCTCGCGCCATCGAGAGTGTGTATCGCACCAACCCAATCACCGGAGTGCGTGAGCTCGACCCCAGCCAGATGATTTACCGCTACGAAATCTACAACATGACCGAGGCCGTGAAGCGCAAAAACCGCCTCGACGCTTCTCGACGCGACTACAACACCGACCACGAAGTGAGCCGGGAGCTGCCAGTCATCTCCAAGGACACCGCCTACGTTGACGAGGAGGGGCAGATACGCCGCGAGACCATCACCCGAGCACTCACCGGCGACTACGACTTCCTCAACACCTACATCGTGAACGTGTACCCCGACACAACATGCTGGGTCAACGACTTCGAGAACGCCTACAATGAGAAATACGTGCGCATGTACTTCTCTCACGCAGGCTACAACGACTACCCCGTGGTGGGTGTGAGCTGGGAGCAGGCAAATGCCTTCTGCGCATGGCGCACCGAGTTCCTGCGACGCTCCCTCGGAAAGCAGGGAGTGTATGTGGAGCCCTACCGGCTTCCCACCGAAGCCGAGTGGGAATATGCAGCCCGCGCCGGCCGCAGCGAGAACAAATACCCATGGAGCGGCGAGTTGCCAATGGAGGAGAAAGAAGGTTGCTTCTATGCCAACCTGAAGCCCATGGAGGGCAACTATGTGAAGGACGGCAACCTCATCACATCCCGAGCCGGGAACTATGCTCCAAACGACTTCGGGCTCTACGACATGGCAGGCAACGTGAGCGAATGGACCTCAACGGCTTTCACCGAGAGCATCGACAAGCTCACAAGCGACCTCAACCCAGAGTATAGCTACAACGCCGCCAAGGAAGACCCCTACAAGATGACGCGCAAAATCGTGCGAGGCGGCTCGTGGAAGGATGCCGCACACAACGTGCGCAGCGACCTGCGCATGTGGGAATACCAGAATGAGCAGCGATCATACATCGGCTTCCGCTGCGTGCGCTCATCGGTGGGATTCTCTAAATCGAAAAAAAGAAAATAACAACTTCTCTATAATTCAATAATTTGCACAAATCGAGAAAATGGGCAAGATTAAGCGATACAAAAACGTGGTGGAGAAATTCCTTTCGGGCGAGAAGGGCCAGCGTTTCTTCAATTTCGCCTACAGTATTGGCGCAGCAGTGGTTATCTGGGGCGCCCTGTTCAAGATTCTTCACCTGCCGGGCGGCAACACCCTGCTCTGCGTGGGTATGGGCACCGAGGTGCTCATGTTTATCCTCACCGCTTTCGACCGTCCCGCCAAGGAATACAAGTGGGAAGAAGTGTTCCCCGTGCTCGCCACCAACGACCCCGAAGACCGTCCCGACTTCTCGGGTAGCGGCATAATAATTGGCGGCGGCAGCGATTCGACCACATCCAGCGGAATCACCATCCCCGACAAGCAGGCCCGACGCGCAGCAGGTATCCCCGACGGCATCGACCTCAGCGAAGAGGATTCGCGCAGCCTGAGCGAGAGCATAGCCAAGATGGCAGCCGCAAGCGACCAGCTGTCGCGCATGGCCGAGCTCACCGACGCCACTCAGCAATACCTCAGCCAGATGTCGGCTATATCGGAACAAATGGAGCAGCTCCGGGCAACAACCGAGGCTCTCAACCATGTGTCGGCAACCCTGCTGGGCAGCTACCAGGCAATCACCGACAACAGCGAGCGCATCACAGGCAGCGCCACAGGATATGCCGACCAGCTCGAGGGACTCAACCGCAACATCAGCGGCCTCAATGCAATCTACGAGATACAGCTCAAGAGCATATCATCGCAACTCGACAGCATCGACCGAGTGAACCGCGGGCTAAAGGACATCCGCGACATGTATGAGAAATCGGCACGCGAGAGCGCAAGCTACTGCGACGAGACCGAAAAGCTCGCACACAACATGAAGCAGCTCAACGGCGTGTATGAGCGAATGGTGAAAGCAATGACCACCACAATGTATCGCCCCATGATGCCCGGCAACGCCTTCGGCAACAACGACGACGACGACAAAAACGTGTAATTCCCCACAGGATTCATAAAAAAACACTAACCTACTAACAGAGAATAAATGGCTAATGCTCATAATCAGACAGCCGGACGCATGTCGCCGCGACAGAAGATGATAAACCTAATGTATATCGTCCTCACGGCCATGCTCGCACTGAATGTGTCGAGCGACGTGCTCAACGGATTCAGCCAGGTGGAAGACGGCCTCAGCCGCTCCAACCGCACTGTGGCCGAGCGAAACGTGCAGCTGTTTGAAAAACTAAAAGCCTTCAATGAGAAAAACCCCGAAAAAGGCGGCGTGTGGCTCTCGAAGGCACAAGAAGTGCGCCGGCGCACACTCGCACTCTACAACTACATCGACTCACTGAAAACTGAGATTGCGCGCGCCGCCGATGGCGACGACGCCAACGCCAACGACATCCGCAACCTCGACGACCTCGAGTCGGCAGCAGTGGTCATGCTCGCCCCCGGCACCGGAAAAGGCGGCGAGCTGAAGAAGAAAATCAACGACTACAGCAACTTCTCGTGCAGCCACATCACCGATTCGGCCCAGTTGGCCAACATTCGCCGCGTGCTCTCCACTCAGGTAAAGAAGAGCCACGCAAACATCGACGCAAAATCATGGGAAGAGAACCTCTTCGAAAACATGCCCGTGGTGGCCGCCGTCACCCTGCTCAGCAAGATGCAGAACGACCTCCTATATGTGGAGGGTGAAGTGCTCAACACTCTGCTCACCAACATCGACATTGGCGACATCCGCGTGAACCAGGTAGAAGCCTTCGTTATCCCCGACTCTCGAATCGTGATGCGCGGCAGCCGCTACTCGGCAAGCATCGTGCTCGCTGCTGTCGATACCACACAGCGACCCAACGTGTTTGTCAACGGCACACAGCTCGGCAACGACCGCGGTCTCTACCAGGTGGGCACAGGCAAGGCCGGAAACTACGACTACTCAGGCTACATTGAAGTGCCTCACGGCGACGGCACAGTGTCGCGTCACGACTTCCGCTCCTCCTACACAGTAATCGAGCCTATGGCCACCATCTCGGCCACAATGATGAACGTGCTCTACGCCGGCATCAACAACCCAATATCAATCGCCGTGCCCGGCATCCCAAACAACGCCATCACTGCCTCTATGACAAATGGATCTCTCACACGCAACGGCGACAACTGGGTGGCACGTCCCACCAAAGTGGGCGCCGAGGCCGTGCTCACGGTCACCGCGACAATCGACGGAGTGTCGCAGAAAGTGGCATCCACCTCATTCCGCGTGCGCAAATTGCCCGACCCTATGCCCTACATCGCATTCACCGATGCAAAGGGCAACCCCGAGCGCTACAAGGGCGGAAAGCCATTCTCCAAGACCCTGCTCATGCAAGCCGAAGGCATTTCGGCTGCTATCGACGACGACATCCTCAATGTGGACTACAAAGTGCTGAGCTTCGAAACCGTGTTCTTCGACTCAATGGGCAACGCAATCCCCGAGGTGTCGGCCGGAAACAAATTCTCCGAGCGACAGCGCAGCAGCTTCAGGCGCCTCTCCCGAGGAAAGCGCTTCTACATCTCGCGCGTGCGAGCAATAGGCCCCGACGGAATTGAGCGCACAATAGCCCCAATGGAGGTGATAGTGCAGTAGGAGCACACCATAAATGATTATTTCACGATTTTCCAACAACCCACAAGTTGTCATACAATATTTTTATAGATATAATCGCATTATGAAGATTCTTCGATACTTAGCAGTGGCCCTGCTGCTCGCCACCACTGCCACAAGCGCAGTGGCGCAAGACAAATCCACCTCGAGCTCGGTGCGAAAGCGCAACGCCAAAGACAAGGACGGCGACAAAGCCTCGCAGATTACGCCCCGCATGCGCTCCTTCTATGAGCAGCAAGAAACGAGCGACGCCGACGTGCAGTGGATGAAGGTAATCTACCGCCAGATCGACCTCCGCAAAGAGCACAACATGGCTCTCTACTACCCCGAGGAGCCAAATCAGGACGGAATGAACCTCTTCTGCATAATCATGAAGCTCGTGGCACAGGGACAGCTCACCGTGTATGAGTATCTCGACGGACGCGAAATATTCACCGACCAATACAAGGTGAAGGTGCGCGACCTCCTCGACCGCTTCCACATACTCTACACCGAAGCAAAGGGAAGCACCGAGAAAAACCCCAGATTCACCATAGAAGACGCCGACATGCCCTCCAACGAGGTGCTTAGCTACTACGTCATCGAAAAGTGGGAATTCGACCGCGTAAGCACCAAGATGAAGAACACAGTGCAAGCCATCTGCCCCGTGCTTCACCGCTCCGACGAGTTTGGAGGCGAGCCCGTGCGCTACCCAATGTTCTGGGTGAAATACGACGAGTCAATCCGCCCCTACCTCGCAAAGCAATACATCTTCACCAACAACGACAACAACATCGCCAGCCACAACATCGACGACTTCTTCACAATGAATCTATATAAGGGCGACATCTACAAGACCAAGAACCTACGCAACCTCTCACTCATGCAGATGTATCCCGACCCCGACGACTTAAAGCGCGCACAAGACTCAATTGAGCGCCGCCTGCAAGCCTTCGACAAGACCCTGTGGGTTCCCACACGCGAAGAGCTCCAGGCTCGCGCCGACTCCCTCGAAGCCCTCGAAGCAGCACGCATCGCCGCTGCCGACACCACACTTGTGATAAGCCGGCGCGACGAGAAGAAATCGACCACCAAGCGCAGCTCCACACGCAGCTCAAAGCGCAGCAAGGCAAAAACCGAAAAGAAAGAAAAAGCAACAAAGCCCAAGGAATCAAAAGTGAAGGAACAGAAAGTGAAGAGCAGCAGCTCTGCCGCCCGCAGCGTCCGTCGCCGCCGCTAATCCACCCACATCCCTCGCCCCTCCGGCACCACACAACAAGGGACGCCCCACCCCACGGAGCGCCCCTATTTCTTTCCCCTTAATTACTTATGTGATAGTGCTTGAATCGCTGCTGAGTCACTTCTCATAGTGGAATCTAATCAGTGAACAAATTCGTCGCCTCGTATATAGAAATAGTGTTTGCCATTTCTTATGGGTTACTTCTTCTATATAACACGTTGGAGCTTCTATCACCATTCTCAATAGCTGTGCGGATAAGGTTGATGAAGTCGCGACGGAAGCCACTGTCACGGTATTCACGATAGAGTGAAAGGTCACGGCTTCGTTGACGTGCCATAACTTCATCAACAATTTGTTCAAATCTGCGAGTCGCGGCATCGGTGTCAGGATTACCCACAACTTGTGATTGGAATTGCGGAGTTTGCGTAACGAGTTCTGCGATACGCACCACTTTAGCTCTTTGTTCTTCCGGCGTGGCGTCCCAACCATTCATGTGCTGCTCATTGAAGTGCTGCAAAATGATGTCTATTTCCGTTCTTTCATCATCAGTTGTACCGGCATTGACCATTGTTGGAGCCAATGGGTCAAGAATTGTTTCGTCGGCATTAAGTTCTATGTGTTGATTTAATGCAGTACGGCTCAAACAATATGTGTTGAGATTTGCATTATCAAGCAGATCCGACACATCTATTCCACCATTTTCAGGAACTTTTAATTGTGGAATAAGCAGTCGCAAGAACCAATACAGTTTTTCCCAAGAAGGTGCATCGAAAGCCATAAGTGCGGCAATGCGTGAGTATATTTTCACGAATTGTTTGCACTTCATCTTGAAATCGGCTTTGCCGTTTTCAGGCCATTCTATTTCTTCGTCATATCGATGTTGTGCACGGTCGAGAATTGGAGCGAGTTGGTCTTGGTCTGCTCCGTGCAAATATAAGTCGTTAAATTCTTCAACTTCTTCTTCAGTATATACTCCGAAATGAAGCAATGTGCGACGAAGTTCTGAAAGAACATTCGGGTCGGTCGCTTGTTCGAGCGTGGTAGAAGTATAGAAATCGTCGAACGCTGTTTTCATATCATTAACAGTGTTGAAGAAGTCGAGGACAAAGATGTCTTCATCTCGCTTGCCCAAATCAGGAGCTGTTCTGTTTAGTCGTGATAGTGTTTGCACAGCAAGCACACCGCCAAGAGGCTTGTCAATGTACATTGTGCAAAGTTTCTCTTGGTCGAAGCCTGTCAAATACTTGTTGGCAACTACAAGTATGCGGTTTTCGTCTTTATCAAATTCTTCTTTTGTCTTTGTGTCAGGAAAACCATTAAGACCTGCTTCAGTGTATTCTACGCCATCAACAACTTTAGTTCCGGATAAAGCTATTAGAATATTGTACGGTAAATGCTTTTCCTCCGCAAAGCGTCGTAAAGCGTGATAGTATCTAATGGCACATTCAATGTCTTTTGTTACCACCATCGCTTTTGCTTTGCCTTTTAGTTTGCGAGAGCGGAACACTTTTGCATCGAAATGACTAATCATTACCTCAGCTTTTGCAGCAATAGTATGCGGCTCACGCTCAACCATCTTCTTCAATATTTTTTGAGCACGAGCTTCGTTGTATTCCGGGTTTTCTTCCGTTCGCTTTATGACTTCGTAGAAACTATGGTAAGTTGTATAGTTTGTAAGAACATCGTGAATAAAGCCTTCCTCTATTGCCTGTTTCATTGAATAAAGGTGGAAAGGCTTAAATGAGCCATCCCTCTGTTCAATGCCGAAGCGTTCAAGCGTTTCTCTCTTGGGCGTTGCAGTAAAAGCAAAATACGAAGCGTTCTCGCTCATTTTGCGTTCCTCGATAAGCCGCTGAATGAGTTGGTCGGTGTCTGCTCCGTCTTGGTCTGCATCGCGACCGACAGCTGCATTCATTTTATCGGCAGCGATGCCACTTTGGCTGCTATGTGCTTCGTCGATGATGATTGCAAAGTTAGTTTGCCTCATATCAGCTATACCGCCAACAATATATGGGAATTTTTGAATAGTTGTGGAAATTATTCGATTTCCATTTTCTATTGCTTCTTTAAGTACATGACAAAAATTTGAAAACATCGAATTTCTGCTTGTAGAGCGGCCTGAGGAGTACGTTTGCGATTTCTTCCAGGCCATACTTTACCAGCGATTTGGCTCTCTTGCCGTGTTTTAATATTCTGATAGCTTTTA
>JAQXTJ010000002.1 GCA_029219425.1 Bacteroidales bacterium | reverse complement strand
AGATGTTGCCGGCTGCGAGCTTGCCAACAACGCCAATGCCCACAAACTTCGTGTTGAGCTCGGCCGAGTAGCCGGCCTTGCCATTCCAGGTGTCGGTCGAAGGCACCGAGTTGCTGTCGCCAAGAGTCGTTGCTCCCTTGTTGCCGGTGTCCCACGTCGAAGTGCCACCCTCGGCCCAGGGACACCACACCTTGCCATCGAGCCACCACTGGTCGAAGTTCATATTGGGTATAGTGGAAAGGCCCTCGGTGGTGATGGTGGTCACCGGCGAGTAGTCGCTGTCGCTGTAGGCACGCACCTCGTAGGTGGTGGTGGGTTGCAGGTTGCGGATGCACGCGCTGAAGCTGCCGCCACTCACCGTGAGCCACGACTGTGGCACGCGGGTCCACTCCTCGGTGCCGGCCTTGCGGTACTCAAATCCATTGTCCTTGCCCTCCTGAGCCGTTCCGTAGGCCCATGCCACGCTCGTCCATGCATCCACGCGGCTCACATCCACAGCCACATCGGTGGGCTCCACATAGAGCGTCCACTGCTTCTCCTGGTCGTGATATTTCACCTGCACGCGCTTGGGCGATGAGAAATTCACAGTCTGCCCCGTGAGGTCGGGCTCCATGGTGGTGACGTCGGCAGGGCCTATCTTCAGCGACTTCACTTTCACGGCGCGGTTGCCGAGATTCCGAGGAACGTAGGCCACCATGCGGCGCGCCTGCTCGTCGATTACAGTAGCACCCACCTGCCCTTCCACGGTGAAGTAGCGCTCAATGGGCTGCGTGGCAGTGATGCGCCACCTGTAGTCCTGATAGATGCTCAGGGTCACTATGCAGTCGCGCGACAGGTCGATGAGCCCCATCAGCTCGCCCGACAGCTCAGTGCCCTCAGTAAGCTCATAGCCCGTGATGTTCACACGCTTTATATCCACCTGCTCACTAAGGTGAACTGTCACCACGCGGTTCTTCGCATCAATAGTAGCCGGAGCCGACTGCCCATCCACAGTGAGCGAGAGAAACTCCGCCTCAACGATGGGATAAGGTATATCATTCTTGAGGCACGAAGTGGCCACAAGCAACGTAGCCACAGCCACAAGCATTGCCCGCAGGCTCAATTTAATTCTCATCATCACAATCTATATCTTTTTCTCCAAAAAAAACAATTTTACGCCACCCGCTATCTCCGCTATATATGCACCGCAACACCCATATTGAGGTTAAGCAGATTAAACTTGAAGCTCGCCCCAAGTGCCGAGCGGCTGCCCTCGTTCACACCGTCGGTGCGCTGGCTCTCGTGCGTGTAGTTCACTCCAAACACTCCAAACGATATATTGAAGCTCACATACTCCTGAATGAAAACACACAGTCCCGGCGAAAAGTTGAGGCTCGCCTTGGTGCTCAGTGTGCGCGTTTCCTTGGGCTGGTCGTTGTAGAGACGGGTGAATGTGCCATTGCCGCTCGAGCACTTCAGCTCCACATCGTTGTAGATGGCAAAGCGGCGGTTGTTGTCGAGTCCTATGTAGCGGCGCAGGAAAATCGACGCCGAGTAGTCCTCGGTGTGATAGTCCACGTCGCGAAGCGAGAAATTGATGTCGTCGTCGATATCCACACTCAGGCTGCCCAGGTTGAACTTGTTGCGCGAGTAGCCCAGCTTCATTCCCACAGCCGTGTTGTGGCGCACAAAGTAGCTCACGCTCGGGCTTATCGAGAACATACTGCCCTTGAAGTTGAGATTCTGGAGAAACGACAGCAGCTGCACGTCCTCAGTGTCAAACTCACCGTAAGATACGTTCATTCCAAATGCCCACTTGCCCTTGGGAATAAAGAGGAAATTGAGCAGACCGCGATTATAGCGGCCAAAGTTGCGCTCACGCAATATCAGGTTCACCGTGTCGCTGCCCACCAGCACGCGCTCCGAGAGCAGCAGCGAGTCGGCATTCTGGTGCATCTGCTCCACCTGCTGGCTCACCGATGAGGCACGCCACGGGCGCAACGGCTTCTCGGTGATGCCGGCACCCACTTCCACCGAGTCGGCCCGCTGCATCGCCTCGGTTGCCTCCTGGGCCTCGCGCTGCGCCGCAAGGGCGAGCACTTGTGCGCGGTGGGCTGCTTCGAGTGCAGCCTGTGCGCAACTGTCGGCGGCTGCCGCCTGTGCCCTCGCCTCATTGGCACGCTTTGTGGCACGCTCGGCCACCTGACGCGGTGTTTCGGCCCACGCCGGCACTGCAAGCGGTGCAAGCAGTGCCACCACAAGCAGCAGGCACAGCCTCATTGTGTAGTTGTTGGTCGTCTTTGTCGTCGTCATCTTCGTCATCATTCGCTACAAATAGAAAGCCACGCCAAAGGAGATGCTGAGCAGGTTGAGCCGCAAATTGGCACTCTTGGTGTGCAAGTGCGACACCTTCACCTGGTCGGTTATCTGCTTGGTGTAGCTGTAGTTAAATCCTAATACTCCCACATTCACCTCGAGCGCGGAGTAGTTGTTGAGAAACGCCACCAGTCCCGGTGCCACCGCCAGTCCGGCGCTGTAGCTGCGGGCGAAAGTGCCGGTGAAGTCATTGCCTGCGCCATTGCACAGCTTCGACTCCGAGTAGCCAAGCTTGAGCTGCACCTCATTGTAGATGCCAAATCGCTTGGAGCGGCCAAGATTGATGTAGTTGCGCAGAACAGCCATGCCCGAGAAGCCCTGCGAGATGCTATAGAAGTTCTCGTTGCTGTAGTCGGTCTCCGAGTCGAGCACTATGTCGGCACGGTCCATGCGCACGCGGTTGCGGCTGTACTCCAGCTTACCGCCAAGGCCCAGGTCATCCTTCACCATGTAGCACACCAGCGGACTTGCCTTGAAACTGTAGGTGTCGCCGTCGATTCCCTCCACAATGAGGAAGGAATAGTTGCTCTGCTCGCTCTGCGAGAAGCTCACACTAAGCCCCGCTATCCACTGCCCCTTGGGCACAAACACGCGTTGCTCAATGTTGCGCCCGAATTGCTCAAGCTGCCGCTCCTCTACGTCATCGGCATAGCAAGCCACACCGGTGAACAACGCTGCCACAACACATACAACCTTGATTATGTGATTCATGTTTCTTCTATTACTTCGATTTTTTTATGATCTGAATACTATATTTTTCTCCTTTATCCCATCTTTCCGGCATTTGTCTATAAAGCAGTTTTTGCCACACGGTAACTACTGGAAAATTCCAGTCCTTTTACCTGAGCGCATACATACAATGAACCGAATTGTTACAAAAATGTGTCCAAAATTACATATTTTTGGGCAAATGCCACACATTTTATGCACGAAAAGTGTGTGCTCGCTCACATTTTTATGAACGAAAGATGTGTGCGTGAACACCGTGCTTGCCTTGAAATAAAAAACCGTGCTGCCTTGCGGCACATTTGCCCTCAAAGCAGCACGGTTCATTCATTTTTTTCATAGGCAGGGCTTTACCATAGCCCTCGCAGGTAGATTGTATTTCATGGGGGTGTATCAAAATTGGAAAATAACCACTTATGTAGGGACGCACCCCGGTGCGTCCGCCCACACGCGCTTTGGCTACCTCTTGATTATGAGGCTGCTACGCGGACGCACCAGGGTGCGTCCCTACATCAAAATATTATCAAAACCGAATTTTGATACACCCTCCTGATATGCTTACTCATACACAAGCTCCAGGTCGTCGAGCCACATGGTGCTGCCCGAGCTGCCGGCAAAATAGTCGCCATACTTCGATGCCGATGCCACTATGAGGATGCGCTGTGGCATACCGTCGGCGCTATAGGTGATAGGCACCTCAAACTCCACCATGCCGTCGCCGGCGGTGCTTGTGGTGAACTCCTTGTCGCCATAGCCCATCACATTAGCAGCGTTCTTGTCGAAGAGACGTTCTGTGGTGGTATCTACTATCGATCCCCAGCCCGTGTAGCTGTTGCCCTTGGCCGATGTGTAGGTGTCGCTGTCGCCATTAAACATTGCCACATATATCACACCTATATCGGGGTCGCCCTTGTTAATCTTTCCGCTGGCAGCATAATCCACTGTGCCGCAAATGTATTTCACATAGCCGCGCAGCTTGGTGGGGCGTGGTCCGTCGTCCTGCGTGAACGGACGTCCGAAGCCAATCACACCTCCCGTCTTGGCTCCCATGATGGTTTCCAGATACTGGCCGGTGAAGAGGTTGCCGGCGGCAAACGCTCCGATTGTGCCAAGTCCCACAAATTGAGACTTCATCTTAATCGAATAGTTGCCCGAGTGCTTCAGGGTGTTGTCGGGGGTTGAGAGCTGCTTCGACATGGTTGCCGAGCCGTGGTTGCCGGTGTCCCAGAACATCTCATCGCCCGAGGCATACACGAGATAGGCGTTTTTGCCGCTCGGTGTCTGCCAGTCCTCAAAGCTCGAGTTGGGAAGCTGGAAGTTGGGGTTGGTAGTCACGGTCTTGATGATTGTCGAAACGTAGCTGTCGCAGAATGCCTGATACTCGTATGTGGTTCCCCCCTTCAGGCCGGTGAGGGCTGCGGTGAAGCTTGTGCGTGCCTCGTCGATGGTCACGTCGGTTACGCGAATCCACTCGCTTGCGCCACGCTCGCGGTAGTTGAAGCCGAATCCTGTGGCCTCGGCCTTGGCGATGTTGGCGGCAAGCACTGCCGATACCTGGCGGAACGACACTACCTCAGCGGTGACAACGGCTGCCTCCGAAATCTCTATCTTCAGCACTGCCGAGCGGCTCTTGCCATTGGCATCGGTAGCGGTGAGGGTAATATTGTAGCTGCCATTGCCCAGACGGTTGAGGAAGGCTTTGCTGAGCACGATTTTCTCAATGTCCTCGCCGGTTTCGGCATTGTAGCCGCAGCCCTGTCCCTCGCGCTCATCGCTGGCGGGCATATACACACCTGCCGTCTTGAGCTGGGCAAGCACACTGGCATTGGCCTTGTAGAAGTCGAATGTGCTCGAGCCGCTTATGCCGGTGGCTGCGTCCCAGCCGGTGGCATTGTCGCAGCTGAGGAGCAAGCTGTTGATTTGTGCCGATGCTGTGACAAACACTGCCATCTTCGACTCAAATTTCTCGGCCGAGGAATAGATGGGCTGGCTCAGGTCGAAGCCGCTGCCTCGCAGGCTCGGAGCTGCCGTCACGGTGATTTCCTCCTCCACGGGTATCTCGCTCTCATCCACATTCACCTCGAGCGAGGCTCCTCCCATGCCGCTGCCGGTCGATGGGTTGTAGAGGATGTTGAACTGATACTCGGTGGCTGCCTTGGCATTCTCCACACGACCCGTCTTGCGGAACTCCGAGCCGTCCTCCTGCGTGCCGGTGATGGTCCACACCAGGTCGGTCTCGCCGCGCGGTATCATGTAGTAGCCCTTGGCGGTGGCGCAGTTGTTGTAGTCGAAGTCGAGTGTGGCGGCTGTGGTGCCGATGGTCATCTTCAGGTCGGGCATGAGTGTGCGCAGTGCATCGGGGAGAATCACCGATGCCACGGTGTTCTGTATCTTGCCCACCACCTGCACGGTGGCTGTGGAGCCCTTGCTCACAGCAAATTCCGACTTGCCCATGAAATACTTGTGGGTGTAGCTGGCATCGGCGCTGTCGCCGGCCCACACCACTGCGTGGTAGTTGCCGCTCACAAGCCACAGTCCCTCGGCAGGAATCTCGCTGGCCTTGTGATACTTGCGCACCAAGCCCTTGTTGCTGTACACATAGAGCTGGAAGTCCTCCATCAGCGCGTCGATATCCTCGCCGGTGGCACGCGATTCCACTTTCACATCGTTGTTGAGCACTACGTCGAGGCTCACTTTGCCCTCGCCCTCATCAATTCTCAAATCATCAGTAGAGCATGAGGTAAACGCTCCAATTGTCGCGATTAGCGATATTGCCAATAAATATATCTTTTTCATACTCTAATCTTATTATTTTACTTCATATCGAATTGTTGCCTCGGCCACGTTGCCGTCGTTGTCGGTCACGGTCACAATGAAGTCGCTCTTTCCGGGACCAGGCAGCACGAGCAGTTCCATGAATGATGTGATGTCGAATACCACACTTGTCTCATTGAGCACCGGTCCGTAGGGGGTGGGAGTGCCGTTGATGTCGGCTGTGCCGCCGCTGGCCACAGGGAAGCCAAGTCCCACAAGGCCGTTGGTGAGGTCGGCGCCATCATCCGAGCGGCCGGTGGCAAGGTCGAAGTTGGTGGCAAGTCCCACGCCCGGGAGCATATCACTCAGTGTCTCGGAGCTGATAGTGACGTGCAGCTTCTTGATTCCCTTGGGTGCTGATATATTAACCACTGCCGGCTTCTTGTCGGGGCCAAACTCGGTTGGGTCGTTGTAGGCTCCGCTCCACAGGTCGATGTAGTCGCTGGCAAATGTAGGACCTTGCGGTGCCTCGGTGTATTTATCCTGACTCACTGTCACGGTCGAAGTGAGCTTGTTCATTGTCACGGTGATTGTTGCCTCGCGGCCGCTGTTGGCGTCGCTGTTGGCTGCCACGTTCACGGTGAAGCCTCCGTCGGTCTTGGCCACGGTGCACCACGAAGCATTGCTCTCCACGGTCCACTCGTGCGATGCCTTCACGGTCACGCCCTGCGATGCGGCGTCGCAGCCAAAGCTCAGTGCGCCCACGCCCACGGTGAGATATTCCTTGGCAGGGTCAGGCTCGATAATCTCCTCCTCGCCACCGTTCAGGGTCACGTCGCCATTAAGGTCCACGCGCTCCACTGTGGCATCCATGCTCAGGCCGGTAGTGCCAATGCCTCCAAACACGTCGGGAGGTGTGGGTGCATCTTTGAGCGCGAAGGTGATGGTGTGGTGGTAGCCGGGGGCTACTGCATCGGTAATCACCTTGTAGTCGCTCACCTCAAAGCCATCTACCTTACCATTGAAGGTGGCGGCGATGGTCTTGTTGCCTTCCACATATTTGAAGAAGCCTGCACGGGTTTCGGTGCCGGCATATTCGAGTGTCTCATTGTCGGCCACGGTCACCGTCACAGTCACGTCGCTCATGCGCGAGCGAAGCTCGTCGCTGTAGGCCACGCTCACTTTCACGTTGCTCAGCTTGCACACAATGGGGTCAACCACCACTATGTCGTTGGGCACCACGGTGAATGTGTTGCTCGTGCCATAGAAGTAGGGAGCGTCGAAGGCCGCAACCTGCTCCTCGGCATTGTAGGCCTCTACGGTGTAGTCGCCCACCTCGAGTGCCACGAGCTCGGGCATCTCGCCGTAGATAAACGACTGGTTGCTGCCCCGGCCGTTGGCGCTCTTAATGTTCACGGTGAAGCTGTTCACGTCGGTGGCTGCCGCACGGCTCTCTATCACTATATCGGAGTTCTTCACCGAGAGCGACATCTGAGCAAACGACACGCTTCCCTGTCCCTCCTTCGCGTCGGTGTTGCCATTGTCACCGCCGGGATAGATGGGGCTGTCGCAGCTGGTCATTGCCAACAGTGCTGCAACTCCTGTCATCAGTATGCTTTTAATTGTCTTCATTTTCTTTTCTGTCTTTCATTGAGTTAGTAACTGAATGTGAGGTTATCCACCGTGAGCTGTGCACCATATGACCAGGCGGCAAGCGTACCTAAGTAGTCGGTAGTCTTTATTGAGCCTTCGGCGCGGTTCGACGATGTAATCATAATCTTCAGTGCAGTAGCCTTCTTGTTGGTCACGCTATAGGTGATAGGCACATTGAACAGGGTGAAGCCATCGACTGCGCCAAGCTCCTTAGTTCCCTTACCAATCTCAGTGCTGCCATTGAGCATAGTCACTGTCACCACTGCGTTCTCCGAGCCATCCTGACCGTCGCGCACATATTTGTAATATCCCTGGAGCGAAGCCGGACGCGAGGCAAATGTCTTGTCGAGCGACAGTTGTCCTGCCGAGCGATTGGCTATGCTGGGCTTGTTGGTGCAATAGTAAGTGGTGTTGAATGCGCCACCCGAAGTGCCTGGGTTGGTGCCCTTGTCGTCCCATGCCACATTTCTCACAACCACTGCATAGCTGCCGTTCTGCGCAGTAAGGTTAGCATAGACTTCCGGCGTTTCTTTTTTCACACCGGTAATTGCCGCACCAGGGCAGTGTGCTGTAGCCGTGATGTTGGTTGAATAGGTCGATGGGATTACGAACCATGTGTTAAGCGTTGCTGCATTTGTGTTGCAAGTCTTATTGTTTATAGTTGTCCACTCAGCCGGCTCACTCACTGTGAACGAGCACCACGGAGTGTAGGTTGCAGGCGACACCTTGTATTTTCCGCCCATAAGCATCTCTGTGACGCTGATTGTCTCTGCTTTGAGGTTCTCGAAGTCGCCATTGGGCACGCCGGTGGCTGCCTCGGTGGTGAATGTGGCGGTGTATTGGTCGCCGTTCTGGAGTGTCACCACTGCCGAGTAGTTGGTGGCGGCGGTAAGTCCGGTGAATGTGCACTGTCCCACCTCATTGAAGCTCTCGCTGCGCGATGCGCCATTGAGGGCAATCGATGCCACCTTGTTCTTCATGCTCGACGGAGCTATGGTGATTGTGGCGCGTGTGGCCCACACGTCGTAGTCGTTGGCCACCACGCTCACCACGCGCTTCAGTGTCACTGCGGCCGACTCGGTGGTGTTGTAGCTTGCCTTCACGGTCACGTCGTCCTCGCTCTCGGGAATGTTGAGGGTGATGCGGTAAAGATTGTCGCCAATTGCGGTGGCGCTTGCCACTGTCACGTCGCTGAATACGCCCATAGAGTTGGTGGCCTGGAATTTCACCTTGTTGGCCACGTCGGTGCCATTATATGTGAGGTCGAATTGTGCGGTCACGTCGCCAAAGCGCAGCTCGGCGGGATTGCTGATCACCAGCACGGGCTTGGGAGCGTTCACGGTGAGCACCACTGGCTCGCAGGTGCGTCCCAGCTTGTCTATCACCGAGACGGTGAAAGCGTGAGTTGAGTTGCCGTCAGCCACCTTGAGCTGCGGCAGCAGTGCGGTGAAGTCGATTTCGGCAATCTTGTCCACTCCGCTCCAAATTCCCTTTGTGGTCACGCCAAGCGATGTGAGCGCGCTCTTCTGCTCCTCGGTAGCGGCAACGAGGTCGATGTCGCCGGCAAGCGCACTGAGAGCCGGGGTGGCCGATGCGGTGTTGAGAATCACCTGCTTCACGCCGCCCTGGGCGAGAATGTTCACCTTGAGAGTCTCCTCGGCAGCGTCGCCCTCAAGAATGTTGATAGGCGTGCCGGTGGTGAAGCCGTAGGCTGTGAGCACAGGCGACGGTGTGATGAAGATGTCGCCGCTCACGTCGATGGTGATAGGCTCGAGCGTGGTAGTGTCGTCGAACGACACCGTGATCTGCTCATTGCCCACCTCGCCGCCGTTGGCGTCGATTTTCACATGGTAGTGAGTGCCGGGCAGGGCGTTCACAATCTTGGCGGCCTCCACCTCTCCGCTCACTCCATTCTGCTTGGTCACCGAGATAATTATGCTCACGTCGCCGGGCTTCAGGAACACCCAGTCCGACTCAGTGGCGGCAGCAGTCATCTCAGGCATGTCGATGTAGTTGGTGCCATTCGATGAGTGGATAGTGGTGCTATACGAAGTGAAATAGTTAAGGAATGCCTCAGAGTATTCCACGCTCACTGCCGTGTTGGCAAGCTTTGCCACGAGCGAGGGCTGGGCATCTTCTCCGTCATACACATTAAAGGTAGTGTTTCCTTCGAAGTAGGGCTTGGCAAGTCCTTCTTCTTCAATGTCGCCATAATAAGCCTCAAGTGAGTATGCACCTACGGGGAATTGAGTTCCTGAGAACTCACCAAGTCCGGTCACGGTCTTGTCGAGACTCCCGTCTTCTTTCATCAGGTGGAACGTGAAGCCCTCAATCGCCGGCGCTCCGGGCACCGTCTCTGTGGCGCGGCTCTCCGTGCGGGGATTCGTCACCGAATAGTCGATTGTGAATTCCGGGCTAATTGTTCCCGAGCCTTTCGTCAGCCCCTTCTCATCGCCCTGGCAAGATGCCACAAGCAGTGCAAGCGCCGACACTGGCAAAAACAGCTTAAAATTCATGTTCTCGAAATCTTTTATAGTTGTTAATAATCTTTTTCCTGTATTTTCCACTATAATTCCAAAAAATAGCCATAAAAACGCAGCATTCATCGGCATCATCTCCTGCATCCCCTGTGGTGGCATCGTCGCCGCATTTGGGGGCTTCGGCAGGTGGCACACAGCAGTGCCCAAGCATAGCATATTCGTCAGAAGCCACGTTTTCACCTTGCAAAGTTAGCACATATTTCGATATATTTATCCAAAATGGCATAAAAAAAGCCGTTTTCATCCTAAAATCGATAAATTTGCACATATCCTATTCTTTTTTCCCTCAATTTGCACAGCCTCGGTAATGGCACTATCAGCTATCATAGCCAAAACAATCACAGCATCTCTCAAAGCAAAAAAGGCTGAGGCAGCTCATAGCCACCTTAGCCCTGTTTCTTTCATAGCTCACTGCTCATCGCTCACAGCCCAAAGCCCACAGCTCACAGCTCAAAGCCCACTGCTCATCGCTCACATGCGCGCATCCACTGCCTTGCAGATGTCGGCGAAGATGCTGTCGATCGACCCCGACCCATTAATGGCTGCATACAGCCCCTCGGCCACATAGAAGTCGCGCAGTGGCGAAGTCTGGCTGTGATACACCTCAAGCCGCTTGGTGATAGTCTCCAGGTTGTCGTCGCTGCGCCCCGACTCCTTGCCGCGCTTCACGAGCCTATCCACAAGCTCCTCATCGGGCACCTCAAGCCCAATCACCACATTCACCTGCGAGCCTCGCTTGGCAAGCATCGTCTTCAGAGCCTTAGCCTGCTCTATGGTGCGGGGGAAGCCGTCGAATATCACGCCTTTGCCAGTGGCCTCGGCGTTCTTGTCGAGCACATCGGCAAGAATATTAATCATAAGCTCATCAGGTATCAGCTTGCCCACGCTTATGTAGCTGTCGGCAATCTTGCCAAGCTCGGTGCCGCGCTTTATGTGGTCGCGCAGCACTTCACCCGTCGATATGTGATACAATCCGTAGTTCTCTATCAGGCGCTCGCTCTGAGTGCCTTTGCCGGAGCCCGGAGCTCCGAAAATTACCAAATTAAACATAGATTTGAAATATAATTTAGTATTTAATGTTGCTAAAGATGTCGGTGACGCCTTCGCATCATGGGGGCTTCAATGCCCACACTCTCCTCTCAGCTCTTTTCCTCGAGCACGAAGATGTCGCTAAGGTCGCGTGCCATTCCGTCGAGGTCGAGTCCGTAGCCAATGATGAACTTCGAGGGAATCTCAAAGCCCACATAGTCGGGCTTCGCCTTTGTGCGCAGCGACTGCGGCTTGAATAGCAGGGTGGCAAACTTGATGCACGCCGGGTTGCGCTTTTGCAGCGATGCTATCATCTTCTCGGCCGTAACGCCCGTATCCACAATATCCTCGATTATCACCACATTGCGACCCGCAATATCCTCGCTCAGCCCTATCAGCTCATTCACCACGCCTGTTGAGCTGGTACCGTCGTACGACTTATAGCGCATAAACGTTATCTCCGACTCGGGCATGCGGCACGCCCTGAAGAGATCGGCTGCAAACACAAACGCACCATTGAGCACGCAGATAAAAAGCGGCGCTTCCTTGCCGGCGAAGTCGCGGCGTATTTCCTCGGCCACGCGCTCCACCTGGCGGGCTATCTCCTCTCGTTTCAAGTATGGGACGAACCTCATCCCCTTAATCGTTACACTTTCCATTCCGTGTTTGGATAAAATTTCCACAAAGTTACTAAACATTACAATTCCACGCAATATTTCCCCTCTTTTTTTCACCCTCCCCCTCCAACAAAAAAATCACTCTCCATCTTCTCCCTATTATTACTGCTTTCTTCATTCTCAGGCTGCTTGCGGAGATTTCCTATGATATTCTCCGCAAATTTGCGGAGAATAGGCCGATTTTTCTCCGCAAAAGCTTGGTGGGTTGAGGTTTTATAGCTACTTTTGCAGGCACAAATGGTAAAACTATCAACTCTTCTATGGCACAAAAGTATTTATGGCAGGATGAGCAATGGCCCGCGATGCGGTGCGACGATGCGGTGCTTGCCCCACTGCTGGCCGAGGTGAATATGCTTCGCGGCCGGCTGGCAGGCACGATGATGATGTGCGGACTAAGGGAAAAGTGCGACTCCATGCTCACCGCAATGACCAGCGAGGTGAGCGGCTCGGCCGAGATTGAGGGCGAGCTACTCAACCGCAACAGTGTGCGCTCCTCAATCGCCCGCCAACTGGGCCTCGATCATGCCGGGCTGCCTGTGCCCGACCACTACACCGAGGGTGTGGTGCAGGTAATGCTCGATGCCACGCATAACTACCGGCAGGAGCTAACGCCTCAGCGCCTCTTTGGCTGGCACGCGGCCCTGTTCCCCACCGGTTACAGCGGTATGTGCCACATCACCGTGGGCGCGTGGCGCACCGGGAGTGAGGCAATGCAGGTGGTGTCGGGCGCAATGGGTAAGGAAAAGGTGCATTTCGAGGCACCTCCAAGCGATGCGGTGGAGAAGATGATGACCCACTTCCTGCAGTGGGTCAATAACGACAGCAACTGCATCGACCCCATTGTGCGTGCCGCCGTGGCTCACCTGTGGTTTGTCACCATTCACCCCTTCGACGACGGCAACGGGCGCATTGGCCGCACTATCACCGAGTGGTTGCTTGCTCGCGCCGACGGCTCGGCACAGCGTTTCTATAGCCTCTCGGCCGAAATACTCAGCCACCGCAACGACTACTACCACCATCTCGAGAATGCCCAGAAGGGATCAATCGATGTCACCGAGTGGGTAGCCTGGTTCCTGTCGGTGCTAAGGCAAGCTCTGCTCTCGGCTCTCGCCACCACCGGCCGCATATCGCTGAAAACACGCTTCTGGGACGCTCACCGCAACACTCCGCTCAACGACCGCCAGCGCAAGGTGCTCAACCGCCTCCTCGATGGCTTTGATGGCAATCTCACCTCCACGAAGTGGTACAAGATAAACCACTGCTCGCAGGACACTGCCTCGCGCGACATCAACGACCTTATCGCCAAGAACATTCTGCAAAAGGCTCCGGGAAGTGCCGGTCGCAACACCCACTATCAATTGTGCCTGCCGAGTGAATGAAGTTTCGGGGTTTTTCATTAACTTTGCAGCATATTTTTTGAAAGCCGCATTTTTTTTGATTATGGAAAAGATTTCTCTCGACAATGTGCTGCCGCGCGTGTTTGCCGGGCGCGACGACACCCACAGCGAGGTGTGGCTGCGCCAAGTGTGCTTTGAGCGCGGCAAGAGCTACCTCATATCGGCCGAGAGCGGCACAGGCAAGTCGTCGCTGTGCAGCTACATCTATGGCTTCCGCTCCTACTACTCGGGCACTATCGCCTTCGACGGCACCGACATTCGCCCCCTCGGCGTGGCCGAGTGGTGCCACCTGCGCTCACGCCACATAGCCTATCTGCCACAAGAGCTGCGCCTTTTCCCCGAGCTAACCGCAATGGAGAATGTGGAGCTGTGCAACCGCCTCACCGGCTTCAAGTCGCACGAGGCCATTCTCTCGCTCTTTGAGGCTCTTGGCATCCCCGACAAGGCGGACAGCCCTGCGTGCCGCCTCTCCATTGGCCAGCAGCAGCGAGTGGCTATTATCCGCACTCTATGCCAGCCCTGCGACTTCATTCTCCTCGATGAGCCGGTGAGCCACCTCGATGCCGACAACAATGCCATTGTGGCCAGGCTCGTCACAGCCGAGGCCCGTGCCCAGGGTGCCGGCATCATTTCCACCTCGGTGGGCAACAATGTGATGATTAACGTGGATAAACAACTGAAACTATGAAGCACTCTTCGAGTAAAGGTATTATGTGGAGGCTGCTCCGCAAGAACATCAGCGCAAGCCAGCTCACCGGCTTCGCCATCGCCAATCTCATTGGCCTCACCATAGTGATTCTCGCAGTGCAATTCTATGCCGACGTGCGACCGATCTTCAACGACGACGACGACCGATTCATCGGCCGCGACTACCTCGTGGTGACGCGCAAAGTGACGGGAATGGGCGCGATTCTCGGCTCTTCTGCCCAGTTCTCGCCTGCCGATATTGCCGACCTCGAGTGCCAGCCCTGGGTGCGCAAGGTGGGGCGCTTCACCACCAGTGCCTACTCGGTGCATGCCTCGGTGGGACTGGGTGGCAGTGGCCGCAGCCTTAGCAGCCAGATGTTTTTCGAGTCGATTCCGGCCGAGTTTATTGATGTTGAGTCGGATGAGTGGCATTTCAGCCCGGAGCGTCCTGTGGTGCCGGTGATTGTGTCGAAAGACTATCTCTCACTCTACAACTTCGGCTTCGCAGCCGCGCAGGGCATGCCCAAAATAAGCGAAGGAATGATTGGAATGATTCCCCTGCAATTCACCCTCTCGGGCGCAGGGCGCAGCGAGGTGCTGCCCGGACGCATTGTGGGCTTCTCGAGCCGCCTCAACACAATTGTGGTGCCCGAGGAGTTTATGCGCTGGAGCAATGAGCGATATGCCAATGGCGAATCTGCCACCACCTCACGCATCATCGTGGAGGTGAACACTCCCGGCGACATGACAATAGCCCAATATATGGAAGAACACGGCTATGAGATTGCAGGCGACAAGCTCAACAGCGGCAAGGCCAATTATTTTCTCACCGTCACCACAGGCATTGTGATTGCCGTGGGGGCACTCATCAGCCTGCTGTCGTTCTTCGTGCTTATGCTGAGCATCTACCTGCTGTTGCAGAAGAATATGCGCAAGCTACAGGACCTCCTGCTGCTGGGCTACACCCCGGCGCAGGTGTCGGCTCCCTACATCCGTCTGGTCGTAGCCATCAACGCCTCTGTGCTTGTGCTCTCGGTGCTGCTTATGATTGCCGCACGCACCGCCTACCAGCCTATGCTCGAAGCACTTGGCGCCACAGGAGGCTCAATGCTCGCGTCAATTGCCGTAGCAGTGCTCGTGATGGGACTCATCACCCTGGGCAACATCATCGCCATCTCCCACCACATCTCCCCCCTCTGGCACCAAGAGAGTGAGGAGTGATTTCAGTTAGAAGTGAGGAGTTAGGAGTTAGGAGTGCCAAACTCCTCACTGACAACTTAAACCTTACGCCTTTTCACTCCTAACTCCTAACTCCTAACTCCTAACTCCTAACTAATAGAAGTGAACTGCGTGGAATCCACCTTGCAGATGGGGCAGTGGTAGTCGGCAGGCATTTCGCCATCAAACTCGGCAACATAGCCACACAAGTTGCAGCGATAGCGACGCTTGGCACACTTAGGCTCCTCTTTCGCCTCATCGCGCTCTGCCACAAAGGTAGGCGCAGTCTTCGGAGCCTTGCCCTTCACCACACGGTGGTAGTAGTCGTAGGTCATAGGAGTGCCTTCACCCTTCACCGTTTCCACCAGGCGGGCAAGCACCACCATGTGAGTCTCGCCATCCACAAAGTTGAGAGCATCGAGAATAAGGCGTCCGGCAAAACGTCCCTTCACTATCGGAGCACCATCAACCACATCGTAGCCATAGTCGGCATACTTATCCACATTGCGGCTTGAGCAGAAGCCAAACTGACCAATCACGCCCGGGTCGCTGTCCTCGGCGAGAATCGAGAGCGAGAAGCGCGGGTTGCGCTTGATTGCCTCAAGAGTGTAGTTGTTCTTGTTGAGCGAAATAGCAAAAATAGGGTTCTCACTTGTCACCTGAAAGCAAGTGTTGATGGTGCAGCCCACGGGGCGCTCGCCATCCATGCAGCCCACCACATAGAGTCCGTAGCTGAGCTTGAATAACACGGTAATATCCATAATCTGTTAAGATAAAATTTAATAAGTTGGTACTTCTCCCACAAATTTAACGAATTTTTCGCTATCCCGCCAAATTATCCTCGATAGATTTTTTCTATCAGTGCACCACTTTTGCGCCATCCTGCGCTTTTTTCTTGCAAAAGTCGGCAAGGTTGAGTATTTTTGCATCCATTATTCCCAATGCAAAAAAATACACCTGTCATTTATGAAAAGAACTATTCTCTCGGCTCTCGTGGCTCTCGTGGCAATTACACTCTCGGCACAGTCGTTGCGCTTCTCCAAAAGCGGAAAATTCAAGATTGTGCAATTCACCGATGTGCACTGGATTGCCGGAAACCCGGCAAGCGACATCGCCGGCGAACGAATGAACGAAGTGCTCGATGCCGAAAATCCCGACCTGGTCATCTACACCGGCGACCTCATCTTCGGCGCGCCTGCCAAGGAAGGCTACATGAAGGCTCTCGAGCCGGTGCTGAAGCGACATCTGCCTTTCGCCGTCACCTTCGGCAACCACGACGATGAGTCGGGAATGAGCCGCTCCGAGCTGCTTGCCCTGCTGCGCACGCTGCCAGGCAACCTCAGCAGCACCACTGAGGGGATTAGTGGCGTTTCCAACTATGTGCTCACCGTGGCATCATCCAGCGTCAAGGGCAACGACGCCGCCGTGCTCTATTTCTTCGACAGCCATTCCTACACCTCTATTGAGGAACTGAAACACTACAACTGGATTCAGCCCGACCAGATTGCCTGGTACACCTCGCTAAGCAACGGCTACAAGGCTGCCAATGGCGGAACGCCCCTGCCCTCCATGGCATTCTTCCACATTCCGCTGCCCGAATACAACGAGGCCGTGTGCAACGAGAACGCCCAGATGATGGGTTACCGCGGCGAGGCGGCTTGCTCGCCGAAAATCAACTCTGGCCTCTTCGCCGCAATGCGCTCGCAGGGCGACGTGATTGCCACATTCGTGGGACACGACCATGTGAACGACTACCTCGTGAACTGGCGCAGCATCGCCCTGTGCTACGGCCGCTACACGGGCGGCGGCACGGTGTACAACCACATCCCCGGCGGAAACGGCGCCCGCGTGATTGAGCTCACCGAAGGCTCCCGCTCTTTCCACACCTACATTCGAATCGCCGGCGGAAAGATTATCAACGAAATAACCTACCCCGACGATTTCCAACCAAAGAACTGAAATATCACAACAATGATGACTACCGACGACTGGAAAGCCGCCCTCGGCGCCGCTTTCAACTACAACCCCGACGAAATCCCACAGGAAGAACCTGCCACCCGTGAGGCTCCCGCCGGCGCCCTCGCCCAGCAAGGTACAACGATGCTCAATGTGATGCTCGACAAGCGCAACCGCAACGGCAAGCGAGTGACGCTCATTACCGACTTCGTAGGCAGCGACGACGCACTCAAGGCTCTTGCCAAGGAGCTGAAGCAGCACTGTGGCGTAGGTGGCTCCGCCCGTGGCGGCGAGATTCTCATACAGGGCGACTTCCGCGATAAAGTCCTCTCCTACCTCCTCGCCCACGGCTTCAAAGCCCGCAAAATCTAATTCAGTTTAGTTAGGAGTTATTTCAGTTAGGAGTGAGGAGTGCCAAACTCCTCACTGACAACTCAAGACTTACGACTTTTGACTCCTAACTGAAACAACTCCTAACTCCTAACTCCTAACTGTTAGAAATGCTCAATATCATCAAAGCCTCGGCCGGGTCGGGAAAAACCTACACCCTCGCCCTCGAATACATAAAACTCCTTCTCGGCTCGTCCTCGACACAAGGCGAGCCGCGCCTTTACACGGGCGAGCGACACCGTGAGTACCACCGCCACATCGTGGCCGTGACTTTCTCCAACAAGGCTACCGACGAGATGAAGCAACGCATCGTGAAGGAACTCGCCGTGCTCGCACAGTGGCAGCAAGCCAAGGGCAGCTATCTCCACGACCTTTGCTCTCACTTCCACGCCTCAGAGCAGCAGGTGCGCGACGCTGCCCGACGCGCTCTCACCGAACTGCTTTTCGACTATGCCAACTTCAACGTGAGCACCATCGACTCTTTCTTTCAGGTGATTCTTCGCACTTTCGCCGCCGAAGTGGAGCTTCCCTACGACTACGATATTGAGCTTAACGACGACTACGCCCTCGCCGTGGGCGTGCACGATTTCCTCAACCTTATCCGCTCCGACAGCTCCAGATACAGCCAGGTGCTAAGCTGGCTCAAAAAATACGTCGATGCACAGCTCGCCGAGGGCGAAGGCTCTTGGAACCCCTTCAAGGAAGGAAACCGTATGGCAACCGACTCCCGGCGCTTTGGAGCCGACAAGAGCCTTTTCTCTCTCGCCGGTATCATCAACACCGAGACGTTCCGAAAAGTGCACAATGAGATGAACGATTTCCTCGACGCCGACCGCGGCTCGCTGATGCGCTTCCAGTTATTTCTCGAAAACCGCCTACAGGAACTCCTCGACTCATTCCACAAAACGGTGAAGCTCGCCAACCTCAAATTTGCAGAAAGCGGACTTGAGCCATATCGCAGCACAAGGGGCTCAATATCGGCCGTATTGCTGAGAATCGCAGGCCACGACTACAAGCCCACCGCAAAAGACCTCTCCGACCTTGTGAAAAACGCCGACAAGTCATTCGTTGCCGTGTCGAAGATGCCGAAAAAGCTAAAGGACTCCGTCCTCCCGGTTTTCGATGCCGAAATGCGAACATTGGGCAACAAGCTCATCGAATGCTCAATGCATTATGTACTCTTCTCCAAAATAATCTCCAATATCTACAAGCTCGGACTGCTCGCCTACATCAACCGGTGCGTAACCAACTTCCGTAACGAGAACAACCTCATCCTGCTGTCCGACACCAACGCACTCCTGTCCGACATTATCGGTGAGGACGACACACCTTTCATCTATGAGCGCATAGGCACTCGCGTGAACAATTTCCTCATAGATGAGTTTCAGGACACCTCGCAACTACAGTGGCACAACATGGAGCCAATGCTGCGCAACAGCCTCGCCGACAACCAGTTCAACCTGATTATCGGCGATGAGAAGCAGTGCATCTACCGATTCCGAAACTCCGACCCCTCACTGCTGCAATACAAGGTGGGACGCGACCTGAAGACATGGGTCACCCCCCAGTCCGACAAAAACCGCAACTGGCGAAGCTCGCCCATGGTGGTGAAGTTCAACAACATGCTTTTCACCCACCTCGCCGGCCAGCTCTGCCTCAGCGACGTATATGCCAATGTGGTGCAGCTCTACAAGGACGGCCTGAACCCTTCGGCGGGATATGTGCGCATCAACACCTACGACGACAGCAAGCTCGACGACGACGACATCTCTCTTCGCGTCATTGAGCTTATCTGCGACATGATCGACCGCGGATACAGCCAGTCCGACATCGCCATCCTCGTCGATACCAACGCTCAAGGTGCCACCGTGATACGCAACATCCTCAACTACGACAAGCGCGACGACCGCCGGCACCGCATCAACGTGGTTTCCAATGAGTCGCTGCTGCTTTGCAACTCTCCCGCCGTGAGGCTCGTGGTGAGCTATCTCAGGTACATCGCCCTCACCCTCTCCATGCCTGCCGACACCGACGAGGCTTCGCGCATCCACTCCTTCAACGAGCGTCTTCACCGTGTGCTCAGGCAGTATGAGCGGAACCTCAATGCCGGCACTGCTCCAGGCAACGCCCTCAACGATTGCTTCGCCTCCCCCGACGACATTGAGGCCGTGGGCAACGACATTGCCCGGTTCTTGCCCCACGACAGCGAGAGCTTCAGCCTCGTATCTCTGGTGGAACGAATCATCGAGCGCGTGAGCGATGTGGCAAAGGACAAGGAAAACGCCTTCCTCCAGGCCTTCCAGGATGTAGTCACCGACTTCTCCTCTCGCTCCTGCGGCACTCTGCTCTCTTTCCTGCGATGGTGGGACCGCTCAAGCTCCAAGCTATCCATCGCTTCGCCCGAAGGCATCGATGCCGTCAATGTGATGACCATACACAAGTCGAAGGGTCTCGAGTTTGGATGCGTAATCCTGCCTTTCGCTTCATGGAAGATAGGAAAGCTAAGCGACACCATCTGGTTCTCCCACCAAGAGCTGGTGGAGTCGGGCGTGTTCGGCAACTGCGACTCAGGCTTGATTCCTCCTCTGCTACCCGTGCCACGTTTCAATGAGCTTGGCCTGTCGCCCCTGTGCAAGCCTTTCAATGAGCAGCTGAAACTCGCACAGCTCGACAGCCTCAACAAGACCTACGTCGCATTCACCCGTGCCGTCGATGAGCTGCACATTTTCACCAAGACCCACAGCGGGAACCCGGGCAAGAGTCTCACGCAGGGACTCGACTTCTACCTGTCGGATTTCTGCAATAGCTGCGGAAAGCAGCAAGCTCTCCAGCTCAACGACTCGCTAAATGCCGACGTGGCCACATGGCTGTCGCCTTGCACCGACTCTGTCACCAGTGAGACCTATTTCGAGGCCGGTTCTATAGGCAAAAAGACTCAGGAACACTCAAGCCATAGCCAGCCGCTCGAGCACATGCAGCCCTACCATGTGGTCAACCGTCACAACCTGGCAAAATTCAAGCTCCCCGATGTGTTCTACACTCCCGAGCGCGAACTTGGCATCCTCTATCACAAAATATTCAGTATGATTCACTCTGCACGCGACATCGACCGCGTGCTGCGATACTGCGACTCTCGCTTCATGCTGCCGGCCGACCCCACCCTGCACCGGGCCACCACCGAAGGCATAAGAGCCATGCTGTACCAGAGCGATGAGGTGAAGAGCTGGTTTGCACCGGGCAACCGCGTTTACAACGAGCGCACTCTGCTCATTGGCCCCGACCGCCTGCGCCCCGACCGTATAATCACCACCCCACAGGGTCGCACCATCATCATCGACTACAAGTTTGGCGAGCCCCACAGGCAAAGCCACTCCGCACAGGTGCGCGCCTATATGAAGCACCTCACCGATGCAGGATTCACAAATGTGGAGGGTCGCATCTGGTATCCCTTCGAAAGCCTCATTGTCCCGGTGTAATCATCCACCGCACTGTCAGGATTATTATTATCATTATCATGCACCACACGCCCCTGCGCCACAATCCGATGGCGGCAAAAGGGCTGTACGATGCAAAAAAATAGGCTGCGTATCACTACGAAGCCTACTGAAACCTTAATCTTAATTTAATACTATGAAAAACACGATACAAATGTACACATATATTTTTAATTTGTCAAGAAAAATGCAATATTATACGCTTATATTTAAGTATATTTAAGCATCAGTCGCATATTCTTAATAATTTTCACTTATTTTCACCTCGTAAAAAAAGTCTAATTAGTGACATCCGCCGCAATCGTCGCAGCTACAGCCGTGGTCGTGGTCGCAGCCACAGCCGCATCCGCCGTGCTTGGGCATATCCTCGGGTGTGGCGTCGCGCACAAGCTGCACATGGCCTGTGTAGCTCACTGTCTTGCCCGAAAAGGGGTGGTTGAAGTCCATCACCACCTTGTCGTCGGTGATTTCAGTCACCATTCCCTGCACCTGGTAGCCATCCTCGGTCATCATGGGAAGCACCTTGCCCACAGCCACTGTGTTGCTGTCGAATTTTCCGTCGATGGTGAAGAGCGACTTGTTGAGCGTCATCACTGCTTTCTCATCGCGCTCGCCAAATTCCTTCGAAGTCTCCTCGGGAGTCATCACAAGGTT
>JAQXTJ010000001.1 GCA_029219425.1 Bacteroidales bacterium | reverse complement strand
ATCCATTGCCATTTTCAGAAGACCCAAAGAATCCATCCTTAATGAGTGAGGTTTGGCGAGCCTTTTCAGCTTCATAAAATACTCTTGTTTTTGACACAATGTTTAGTCCCAGTCGTTATGTTTGTCAATAATTTCATCAATATCTTCTTCATCGAATACATCGGGTTCCCCGGTGTTCTGGTAATGGTCGTAGTCAACCCACATATCGTGTTCAACGTCGCCATTGTATGAACCTAAATCGTCGTAATCTTCCATAATTATAGATTGAAAAGTTCTTTAAGTGTTGTGAAATAGCTATCTCCTTTTCTATTGCCTATCCCACGGATCTTCTTCCCACGTCAGGAATATCACCTTTTTAGAAGTGGTTTTCAATTTGGGTTTGAATGTATCGTATGCAATGTTCTGATGGTATTCTTTCTTGAAACTCCAGCGCAGGAACCATTTGAGGAATCCCATCTGTTTGCCGATGGTGCTGTTTCTCATGTCTTTCTTGTCACGCAAGAAATTGACATATTCGTTCAATCCGAACTCGTTGAAGTATTCAAAGGTTACATCCTCCTTGAACTCTTTGAGGTGGTTCCTCACTGCTGCAAATTTTTCATAGGTGGATGCCGTCCAGTTATTCTGGTTACCGCACTCTTTTACAAACTTATCGAACACCTCCCAAAAGCTGACAGGGGCTTCTTCCGGCTGTTCTTCGCTGGTTTTCATTCTCATGTTGAAAGCTTCCTTCAACTGTTGGGTCGTTGGCATGACCTCCTGCACTTCGAACTCCTTGAAAATATTCTGGATTTCGGCATAGTGTTTCAGCAAGTCCGTATTGATTTCGGCTGCACTTTGCTTTAGCTTGTTGGTACTTCCATTCTTTGCCCGCTGCTTGTCTGCATCCCATTTGGATATGTCAATCCGGTAGCCCGTTGTAAACTCGATGCGTTGGCTGGCAAAGATGACACGCATACGGATAGGTACGTTCTCTACGATTGGCACACCGTTCTTCTTTCGGCTCTCCAATGCGAAAATGATGTTACGTTTGATATTCATAATTGGGTGCGTTTGAAATTCTACACCCAAATATACACCCAAAAATTGAAATAGCAAAAGGCATTTAGAAAGATTTAGATTTACTCTGCATTGTAGATAATATATGATTATCATTGATTTGCAATTTTATGATATTTTCTGAAAGCGTAGGTTCGGGAGCTTCTCTCTCCGCTTAAAAGGTTCTGCAAATTATCGCATTGCAGAACCTTTTTTTATTTCTCTGACAAAACCCAATGAATAGAAAACAATTTATCGGGGGGCTTCCAATTAGTCATCTACAATAATCTTTTGCGTTTCTGCAATTCGGCCTTGTTGAATGCGACTGATGCAATAGATTCCGCTGGATGTGTGTGCGCTAATCTTTGCCGACGACTGTCCTGCCGGTATTCTAATCTTCCTCACAGGTGCGCCCGAAACAGATGTGACAACTATGTCGGAGCCGTCCTTATTGTCGTCCCCGAGATTGACATTGATGGTAGAGCCGTTGCTGACGATTGTTGGAAAAACCTTCATCTTCGAAGGTGCAATCTTCACCTTCTCAATAGCATTGTTTTTCTTATTGTCTATCTTGAAAAAAATGGTCGAGGATTCACTGTTGCAATAGCCATCAAAAGCCAGGTAGCGACTGTTGCCAATGGTGATTAAAAAGGCACAATCCATATTGTTTATTACACCTTCAAAGCCATCATCAAAGGTAATGTCAGAGACTACATCGCCATTTTCCGACAACACTTGGAATCCGGCAAGTGCAATTTCGTTTTGTTCTGATATCAATGTAGATTTTGTAGTTTCAAGACCACTTTCTGATTCTCCGCCAATTGAGTGTTGTGGGAAGTTTCCACTTGTCGAAAGCTTGTATTTTGGCATGATATATTCAAAGGAATCATCTTCGTTGAAAAGCGTCTGGCTCACTTCAAAGTATGTATTGGCGCGACCATCCCCTTGGTTCAGATTGATATTGCACATGCGTATCCTCTTTTGCGGTTTATTGCGGCTCTCTGTCCTTGTGCCCGATATCTTCCATTCCGAATACTGGGCTGCATACATGGCTTTATATCCAATAAATCCGTCAGGGCTGTCAACAAAATACACCTTGGGGTATTGCATCCCGAAAAAATCGTATGCATAATACATCTGTTCGTTTGTTGTAAATCGTGTATTGCTGTAATCAACTTTAACCTTTTTTGTACCGTCGCCCAAATCAGTAATTATCAGCCATGACTCACTGAACGACGGATCTATGTTTTTCTCATTTTCAACAAATGCTTCGTATGAATCAAACCTGCAAAACTGACTTCTTCCCACCTCATTCACTGCTATGATATCTCGTGTCTCGTCTTCATACGTCAACTGGTAATGAAAAGGAACCTCTTCCTTCATCGAAATGTTTCTCACAACCTCGAGGCTTTCATTATACACTTGAATTGTGTTGTTGTCGTTGCTGTCATACATTATTAAGTATGGCACTTCGTCAAAGGAAAATTCTTTTGGTATTGACAGTGCCGCTCTGTCTGGATTCCCAAGCTCAAAACGACCGGTTACTGTCTGTGCGGATGCGGTGGAAATCGAGGCTGCCACCAACAAACTTGTAATAACTATTTTCTTCATTCCCGAAAAATAAATGTCATTCCTAAATTTAATCATTGTTTGCACAAAGATATATATAATGCTCCTTATCCCAAAGGAAATCCGACAATCAAATCAATTTTTTTTGAAAAAATTGGAGGGCGTGCGTCGAAAAATTTGCATAATTCAAAGAAAATGAGTAATTTTGCGGTCGCTTTTCGGAGCATAAAATTATTTATTAACAAAAAACGTTATTTCAAACACGTTATGAATCATTACGAAACCGTTTTCATTTTAACTCCCGTTTTGTCTGATGCACAGATGAAGGAAACGGTAGATAAGTTCAAAGCAGTTCTCACAGAGAACGGCTCGTCTATCGTGAACGAGGAGAACTGGGGCCTGCGCAAGCTCGCTTACCCCATCCAGCACAAATCGACTGGCTTCTACACACTCATTGAGTTCGACGCAGAGCCTAAGGCCGTTAAGAAACTTGAGATTGCATTCCGTCGCGATGAGAAAGTTATCCGCTTCTTGACATTCCGCCTCGACAAGTATGCCGCAGAGTACGCTGCTAAGAGAAGAAGCCTCAAGGGCGCTAAAGTAAACACTAACGAAGAGGAAAAGAAGGAGGATTAATTATGGCACAGACTCAATCAGAAATCAGATACCTCACTCCGCTTTCTGTGGATGTGAAGAAGAAGAAATATTGCCGTTTCAAAAGAAGTGGTATTAAATATATCGACTACAAGGATCCTGAATTCCTCAAGAAGTTCTTGAACGAGCAGGGTAAGATTCTTCCCCGCCGCATCACCGGAACTTCTCTCAAGTTCCAGAGAAGAGTGGCTCAAGCCGTGAAGCGTGCACGTCACTTGGCATTGCTTCCCTATGTAACCGACTTGATGAAATAATTAAAAGAACAGGAGGAAACAGTATATGAAATTAATATTAAAAGAAGATATCGCAAACCTTGGTTACAAGGACGACGTGGTTGAAGTGAAGAGCGGTTATGGCCGTAACTACCTCATCCCACAACAGAAAGCTGTAATCGCCACTCCTTCGGCTCTGAAGATGCTGGCTGAGAATCAAAGACAACGCGCCCACAAGCTTGCCAAGATTAAGGCTGATGCTGAGGCTGCTGCTGCCGCTCTCGAGGGCGTAACTCTCACTATCGGTGCTAAGACCAGCTCTACCGGTACTATCTTCGGTTCGGTCAACAGCATTCAGATTGCTGAGGCTCTTGAGAAGCTCGGTCACACAGTAGATCGCAAGATTATCTACCTCAAGGACGCTGTGAAGGAAGTAGGTAGCTACAAGGCTACTATCAAATTCCACAAGGAGGTATCGGTTGAGATTCCTTTCGAAGTGGTTTCTGAGTAATTACTTACCGACTATAATATAAGGAGAAAAGAGGCGTATTCCAGATGGGTATGCCTCTTTTTCTATTTCATTTTGTCCATTCGTTATCGCTATTTCATCTTAATTTGTGGCTATCGCGTCAACATCTTCATTTTAATTTTTTTTCTTAGTGTTCGTTATTACGCATTTTTTTCCTACTTTTGCAAGTAATATTCTTGAAATTGTTGCAAGATTGTGCACAAATGTTAAATCATAGTTAAATTCTATCACTATGTGTAACAAATATGGCACTTCTTTAGTCAAACACAAGAAATAACGATATTCAACTAATTAATACATAATAATTAATCAAAAAACAGAAAAAAAGATGAGAAAATTAAGTATTCTTTTTTCGTTGATGATGGCTTTCTTCATGGCATTGCCTGCAATCGCGCAGGAGGCTGAGAACCCCATGATGCAGCCATTGCCCATCGACCAGAACGTACGCTATGGTGTGCTGCCCAATGGCCTCACCTACTATGTGCGCCACAACGAGGAGCCTAAGAACCGTGCCGAGTTCCATATCGCACAAAAAGTAGGTTCTATACTTGAGGAAGACAACCAGCGTGGCCTCGCTCACTTCCTTGAGCACATGGCTTTCAATGGCCTCCAGCACTTCCCCGGCAAGTCGATGCTTGAGTATTTCCAGAACATCGGCCTCACTTTTGGCGGCGACATCAATGCCTACACCGGCTTCGACCAGACTGTTTATCGCCTCTCAAACGTTCCCACCGAGCGCGAGGCTGTGCTCGACTCGGCCCTGCTCGTGCTTCACGACTGGTCGTGCGCAATCACCCTCGATGAGAAGGAAATCGACGCCGAGCGCGGCGTAATCCATGAGGAGTGGCGCACCCGCGGCGACGCTTCGATGCGACTCTATGAGGCTGTACTGCCCATCATCTTCAAGGACAGCAAGTATGCCTACCGTATGCCTATCGGCACCATGGACGTGGTGATGAACTTTAAGCCCCAGGAACTTCGCGACTACTATCACCGCTGGTATCGTCCCGATCAGCAGGCCATCGTGGTGATTGGCGACTTCGATGCCGAGAAGATGGAGCAGAAGGTGAAAGACCTATTCTCTCCCATCAAGATGCCCGAAAATCCTGCCACTCGCGAGTATTTCCCCGTGCCCGACCACAAGGGAATCGACTATGCACTCTACACTGACCCCGAGTCTCCAAACTCTCTTATCTATCTCTTTTTCCAGCACGAGGTGTTCCCGAGAGAATATAAGAACACTCTGATGTTTGCAGCGCAGGAAATGGTGTCGAAGCTCACCAGCACAATGTTCAACAGCCGCCTGAGCGAAATCACTCAGGATCCCGCAGCGCCTCTGGCCTACGCTGTGAACTACGATGGCAACTTCTTCATTGCACAAACTAAGGATGCATTCACCTTCATTGGTGTGGCTAAGGAGGGAAAATCTCTTGAAACCTACAAGACGCTGCTCACCGAGGCTCAGCGCGTCAATCTGCACGGCTTCACACAGGGTGAGCTCGACCGTGCCAAGGCAGAGCTCAAACAGCAGATGGAGACCGCCTACAACGAGCGCGACAAGCACAAGAGCCACAGCTACGCTCAGGAATACATCAATCATTTCACCGACGGCGGCTACATCCCCGGAATAGAGGTGGAATATCAGCTCGCTCTCGCGATGCTCCCGCAAATCGACCTCAACACAGTGAATGAATTTGCTAAACAAGCGATTTCCGAGGACAACGTGAGCCTCATTATCAGCGGCCCAAAGAAGGACGGTGCCGTATATCCTTCGAAAGAACAGGTAGAGGAGAACTTCAAGACTATACTCTCATCGCAGGTTGAGGCCTATGTGGACAACGTGTCAACCGAGCCGCTTCTTGCAACAGAGCCTACTCCCGGCAAAATCGTGAGCGAAATCACCGATGCTGCCACCGGCATCACCACAATGAAGCTTTCAAATGGTGCCACAGTGCTTCTCAAGCCCACCGACTTCAAGAACGACGAAATCAATATGGAGGCAATCAGCTTTGGTGGCTACAGCGTGTTCAATGGTAAATTCAGCCCCGATATTATGTTCTTCGACAACGCAGTGGGTTGCAGCGCACTTGGCACCTACACCACAACTGCACTCGAGAAGTATCTTGCCGGAAAGAAGGCAAGCGTGAACTTCAGCATAAGCGATGCCTACGAGACGGTTTCCGGCTCTTCTTCGGTTAAGGACTTCGAGACAATGCTCCAGATGAACTACCTGCTCTTCACCGACGTGCGCAAGGACGAGAAGACCTTTGAGGCACAGCGCAGCTCACTCATTTCGAGCCTGAAGATGATGGGCAACAACCCCCGCTTTGTATTCAGCGACTCAATCAACGCCACCATGTGGCTGCACAACCCCTTGAAGATGAATCCACGCATTGAGGATGTAGAGGCTGTGAACTACGACAACTGCCTCAAAATCTACCGTGAGCGCGTAGCTAATGCCGGCGACTACACTTTCTCATTCGTGGGTAAATTCGACATTGCAGAGATTCGCCCAATGATAGAGAAGTACATCGCATCGCTGCCCGACAATGGCGTGCGAGAGAAATATGGCTACCGCCAGCCCGCAGCTAAGGGCAAGGTAGAGAACAAGTTCACACTGCCTATGGAGAATCCCAAGGTGTCGGTTCGCTACGAGCTGTCTGGCGAAACCAAATTCTCGCTCAAGGCACGCACCATGTTCAACTTCCTCTCCGAAGTTATGGACATCGTATATACTCGCACCATTCGAGAGGAAGAGGGTGGCACCTACGGCGTTGGAACAGGATCCTACCTCTCTTATATCGACAATAAATACAAATTCATCTTCCAGTTCGACACTAATGTGGAAAAGAGCCAGCAACTCACCGACCGCGCTGTGAAGGAACTGAAGCAGGTGGTGACAAAGGGTGCCGAGGCAGCCGACTTCCAGAAGGTGAAAGAGGCAGCCATCAAGCAGTATCAGAACCAGCTCCGCGAGAACAGCTACTGGATGAGCGTGCTCACCAACAAGGCTATCGGTCTTGACAGCTACACCGGCATGGCCGATATCCTCAACAACATCACACTCAAGGAGTTCAACACCTATATGAAGAAGAACTTGAAATTCAACAACAATGCCACTATCATGATGATAGGCGAGGCAAAGAAGTAATTTCACAAGAGTTATCTCAATAAACAACCTGGACTGCATTAATAGCGATGCAGCCCAGGTTCTTTTTTTGCTTGAGTCGCCATACTGGCGTTGTGGCTTAGATTCTCTCGAGCACGGTTTCTATCAAATCTTCCACTGCCGTCTTATAGTTGGGCGTGGCGGCTTTCGACATGCGGTTGGCTATGATGCAGCACACCGTCATTGCGCGGTGTCCCATAAGCCGTGCCATGCCCTGCAGAGCCGCGCTCTCCATCTCATAGTTGGTGATGCGCTGCCCATTGTGGCTGAAGGCGCTTATGCGGCTGTTAAGCTCGGGTTCGGCCAGTGGCAGTCGCAACTCACGTCCCTGTGGCCCATAGAATCCTACAGCCGAGATAGTGATGCCTCTCACCATGTCGTCGCGCCCTATTCTCTCCACAAGAGTAGCATCGGCATCGGCAACGTAGGGCTTTGCCCAAAGCTCATTCCATTGCACATAGTTGCAGAAGGCTCGCTCAAATTCAAGGTCGCAAATCTCATTTCTGCCCGCATAGTAATTGAGCACGCCGTCGAATCCAAGTGCTTTGGTGGCAATCACAGGTGTGCCCACAGCCAGGTCGGGCTGAAGCGCGCCCGAGGTGCCGATGCGCACAATGTTGAGCTTGCGCAGCTCATCTTTGGTTGTGCGGCTGCTGAGGTCGATATTGGCGAGAGCATCCAGTTCATTAATCACTATGTCGATATTGTCGCTGCCAATTCCGTGCGAGAGGCACATAATGGGCTTGCCATGATAGGAGCCTCCAATAGTGTGAAACTCGCGGCTCGACACCTCATAGTCGCGGGTGTCGAAGTGCGCCGCTACCAGGTTCACACGGTTAGGGTCGCCAACTACAATTATATTGTCGGTAATGTGCTCAGGCAGCAGGTGCAGATGGAATATGGAGCCATCGGCATTCACTATTAGTTCCGATTCGGGAAAAAACTTTTTGTTCATAGCATTTATTGTTTTTAGTGTGTATCACATCACAAATATAGCGAAAAAAACAATACAGCTGTGCAAATTCATAATTTTTAATTTTGCTGTTAGGAGTTTTATTTTTATTTTTGTGAGTGATTAAGTGCCAATCTGGCATAGCATAACCAGTAAAAAACAATATCATTAATAACATGGCTAATATCAGGAGAATAGTGGAATGTGTCCCCAATTTCAGTGAGGGACGCGACAAAGGCGTGATTCGTCAAATTACAGATGTAATAGAACAAACGGAGGGCGTGAAGCTGCTCGATGTGGATCCGGGTGAGGCCACCAACCGCACTGTGGTCACCTTTGTTGGAGAGCCCGAAGCCGTTGTCGAGGCTGCTTTCAAGGCCGTGAAGGTGGCTGGCGAGCTCATCGACATGAGCAAGCACCATGGTGCTCACCCTCGTATGGGTGCTACCGATGTGCTCCCTCTGGTGCCTGTGAGTGGAATCACTCTTGAGGAATGTGCCCAACTGGCACGGCAACTTGCCGAGCGAATTGCCCGGGAGCTGGCAATTCCATGTTATTGCTACGAGGCAGCAGCATTCCGCCCGGAGCGCAAGAATCTCGCTGTGTGCCGCGCCGGTGAGTATGAGGCTCTCCCTGAAAAACTCAGCTGTCCCGACAAAGCCCCCGATTTCGGTGCACGACCATTCGATGATGGAGTGGCTCGCACCGGTTGCACCACCGTGGGCGCTCGCGATTTCCTTATTGCTGTCAACTTCAATCTCAACAGCACTTCCACCCGACGCGCAAATGCCATAGCTTTCGACGTGCGCGAGAAAGGTCGGCCCAAGCGTGAGGGCAATCCCATTACCGGAAAGCCTGTGAAAGATGAGAATGGAAAGACGGTGATGATACCAGGCTCCCTGAAGGCAACAAAGGCCATCGGATGGTACATTGAGGAATATGGTATTGCACAGGTGTCGATGAATATCACCGACATCAACGTGACGCCGCTCCATGTGGCTTTCGATGAGGTGTGCCGTTGCGCACACAACCGTGGCTTGCGTGTCACCGGCACCGAGATTGTGGGTCTTGTGCCCGAGCGTACTCTCATTGAGGCAGGCAAATACTTCCTGCGCAAGCAATGCCGCTCGGTGGGCATTCCCAAGGAGGACATCCTCAATATTGCCATTAAATCAATGGGACTCGACGATTTGAAGCCTTTCATGCCGCAAGAGAAGGTGGTGGAATATCTGCTCGATGCCGCCGACACACGCAGCAAGCTCACCGACCTCACAGTCAAAGGATTTGCCGATGAAACAGCCCGGGAGTCGCCCGCTCCCGGAGGTGGATCCGTAGCTGCCTATATGGGTGCTCTTGGAGCTGCTCTTGGCACTATGGTGGCCAATCTCTCGGCTCATAAGCCCGGCTGGGACGACCGCTGGGAGGTGTTCAGCAACTGGGCTGAGCAGGGTATGGCAATTGAGCAAGAATTGCTCCACCTTGTAAATGAGGACACCGAGGCTTTCAATAAGATTATGGCGGCTTTCGGAATGCCAAAGGCAACCGACGACGACAAGGCACGCCGTGCCGAGGCTATTGAGGCTGCAACCCTCTTTGCTGCCCAAGTTCCGTTGCAAACCATGAAGGCAGCTATGAAGGTGCTCCCCCTGTGCCGGGCCATGGCCGAGAACGGCAATCCAAATAGCGTGAGTGATGCCGGGGTGGGTGCACTCGCAGCCCGTGCGGCAGTGATTGGCGCAGCTCTCAACGTGAAGATTAATGCTGCCTCTATGCGCGACAAAGTTGCTGCGCAAGCCCTCATCCACGAGGCCTCTGTGCTCGTTGATGAGGCTAATGCCGAGGAGGCAGCTATTATCGAAATAGTAGAAAACACTATAACCAAAAACATATTATGACCCATGAACAATTTGCGGCAGAAATACGCTCCGGAATACCCGACGTGCTGCCCGAGGCAAAGCCCTACGATAAGGAAATCAACCATGCCCCAAAGCGCAAGGATATTCTCACTCCCGATGAGAAGCGCCTTGCATTGCGCAATGCCCTGCGCTATTTCCCCAAGAAATTTCATGCCACGCTTGCGCCCGAGTTTGCCAAGGAGCTTCACGACTACGGCCGCATTTATATGTATCGTTTCCGCCCAAGCTACGACATCTATGCACGCCCCATCGATGAGTATCCACACCGCTCGGAGCAGGCTGCGGCAATCATGCTGATGATTCAGAACAACCTCGACCCTGCCGTGGCACAGCACCCTCATGAGCTTATTATCTATGGCGGCAATGGCGCTATTTTCCAGAACTGGGCGCAATACCGCCTCGTAATGAAATACCTCAGCGAGATGACCGATGAGCAGACGCTTGTGATGTACTCCGGCCATCCTCTCGGCTTGTTCCCGTCGCACAAGAATGCGCCACGCGTGGTGGTGACCAACGGAATGGTTATCCCCAACTACTCCAGGCCCGACGACTGGGAGCGGATGAATGCTCTTGGCGTGAGCCAGTATGGCCAGATGACTGCCGGCTCTTATATGTACATCGGTCCGCAGGGAATAGTGCACGGCACCACAATCACCGTTCTCAATGCAGCCCGCAAGAAGCGCAGCGGCGACACTCGTGGAATGTTGTTTGTGTCGTCGGGACTTGGTGGTATGTCGGGCGCACAGCCCAAAGCTGGAAATATTGCCGGCGTGGTGAGCGTTGTGGCCGAGATTAATCCCAAGGCCGCGCAGAAGCGCTACGACCAAGGCTGGGTTGACGAGCTGCACAATAATCTCGACGAACTTATTCCTGCCATTTGCAGTGCCGTTGCCGAAAAGCGCACTGTTTCCATGGCATTCGTGGGCAATGTGGTTGATCTTTGGGAGCGGCTTGCTGCCGACAACATTAACGTTGATCTTGGCAGCGACCAGACTTCACTTCACAATCCCTGGGCGGGAGGTTACTACCCGGTGGGAATGTCGCTTGATGAGTCGAAGCAGATGATGGCCGAAAATCCTGCGAAGTTCCGCGAGCGCGTGCAGGAGTCGCTGCGCCGACAGGTAGCGGCAATCAATAAGCTCACGGCGCAAGGAATGTACTTTTTCGACTATGGTAATGCCTTCCTGCTCCAGTCGCAGCGTGCCGGTGCCGATATTATGGCAGCCGACGGCCGTTTCCGCTATCCATCCTATGTGCAGGATATAATGGGTCCCATGTTCTTCGATTATGGCTTTGGTCCGTTCCGCTGGGTTTGCACCTCGGGCGATCCCAAGGACTTGGCAACCACCGACCGTCTTGCTGCCGAAGTCCTCGAGGAAATAAAGCTCACCGCTCCCGAGGAGATAAGGGGACAGATGGACGACAACATACACTGGATTAAGGAAGCCGGGAAAAACAACCTCGTGGTAGGCTCGCAGGCACGAATACTCTATGCCGATGCCGAGGGGCGCACCAAGATTGCTCTTGCATTCAACGAGGCAATCAAGCGCGGTGAGATAAGCCGCCCGGTAGTGCTTGGCCGCGACCACCACGATGTGTCGGGCACCGATTCCCCGTTCCGCGAGACGAGCAATATCTACGACGGCTCACAATTCTGTGCCGATCTGGCTGTGCAGAATGTTATTGGCGACTCATTCCGTGGTGCAACATGGGTGTCGTTGCACAATGGTGGCGGCGTAGGCTGGGGCGAGGTGATAAATGGCGGATTTGGCATGGTTGTCGATGGAAGCGAAGACAGTTGCCGGCGCATCACCGATATGCTCTTCTGGGATGTGAACAATGGCATTGCACGTCGCAGCTGGGCACGCAACGAAGGCTCTATGCGCGCAATTGAGCGAGAAATTGCCCGCACTCCCGGTCTCACGGTCACTATGCCCAATCTGGTCGATGACTCTATCATAAATTCAGCTTTCTAATTAACCATTACTTTATCACACACAAAAAAACAACTAAGATGAAAATTCACAGTGTATCGGCCGAGCATCTCACAATTCAGCGTATCGGCGAAATTATCAGCGAGGGATATAAGCTGCAACTTAGCGACGATGCCCGGTTCCGCATAGTGCATTGCCGCGAGTATCTCGACAAGAAGATTGAGGACAATGCCAAGCCCATATATGGTGTCACCACTGGCTTTGGCTCACTCTGCAACGTGTCGATTGGCCGCGACTACCTTGCACAGCTACAAATTAATCTTATGATGTCGCACGCCTGCGGCACAGGCGACCGTGTGCCCAATGAGATTGTGAAGATTATGCTCTTGCTCAAGATTCAGTCGCTCAGCTACGGCTATTCGGGCTGCAAGCTCGACACCGTGGAGCGTCTGGTGGATTTCTTCAACAACGACATCTACCCTATCGTGTATATGCAAGGCTCGCTCGGAGCCTCGGGCGACCTCGTGCCGCTGGCTCACCTTTCGCTGCCGCTCATCGGACTTGGCGAAGTGGAATACCGTGGCGAGGTGATGAGTGGCAAACAGATGCTCCAGACAATGGATTGGAAACCCATTCAGCTTGCCTCGAAAGAGGGCTTGGCACTGCTCAATGGCACGCAGAATATGAGTGCCTTTGCTGTGTGGGCATTGCTCCAGTGCCGCAGGCTCAACGACTGGGCCGACAAGATTGCCGCCATGTCGCTTGATGCCTATTACGGTCTTGTGGAGCCTTTCACCGATGCCGTGCACCGCGTGCGTCCGCACAAAGGCCAAATCACCACCGCCGAGCGTATGAGGCGTTTGCTCGAGGGCAGTGAGATTCTCGAAAAGCCAAAGGCCTACGTTCAGGATCCCTATTCTTTCCGCTGCGCTCCTCAAGTGCACGGTGCTGCAAAGGATACCGCCGATTATGTGGAGAGTGTGATCGACACCGAGATTAACTCTGCCACCGACAACCCCACAGTGTGCCCCGACGAAGACATCATCATCTCGGCCGGCAACTTCCACGGCGAGCCAATTGCCCTGCCAATGGACTTCCTTGCCATTGCCCTGAGCGAACTCGCCAATATCTCCGAGCGGCGCATCTATAAGCTCGTGTCGGGCACACGCGGACTGCCGAGTTTCCTCGTTGCAAATCCGGGTGTGAACAGTGGATTTATGATTACCCAATACACAGCTGCTTCTATTGTGAGCCTCAATAAGAGCCTTTGCGCCCCGGCTTCGGTCGATAGCATCCCCTCGTGTCAGGGGCAGGAGGACCATGTGAGCATGGGTGCAAATGCCGCCATAAAGCTCTACAAGGTGGTGCTCAACACCGAGCGCGTGCTTGCCATCGAGCTGATGAATGCCGCTCAGGCCCTGGAGTTCCGCCGTCCGTTGCACTCCTCCCCTCGCATTCAGGAAATTCTCGAGCAATACCGTATGGTTGTTCCTTTCATCATCAACGATGAGGTGATGTATCCATATATTCAGAAATCAATCGACTTCCTGAGAAGGCAATAACCCACTGTTATGCTCACACTGATTAATAACATCTCTACGCTTGCCGGTATCACACGTCACGATGAGCTCAGGCTGCAAGGCGGTAGCATGAGGGAATTGAGGCGCATTGATGATGCCTGGCTGCTCATTGACAATGGCCGTATAGCCGGTTTTGGCAGCAAGGACGAGCCACAGCCTCAGGCCGATGTGGTGATTGATGCCCGGGGAGGCTGTGTGCTGCCTTCGTGGTGCGACCCACACACCCACATCGTGTATGCCGGAAGCCGCGAAGGAGAGTTTGTTGATAAAATTAAAGGACTCAGCTATGCCGAGATTGCAAAGCGCGGTGGCGGCATCCTCAATTCGGCCGATCTCCTCCACTGCACCGATGAGGACACTCTCTACCGTCAGGCTATGACACGGGCGCGTGAGATGATTCTCAAAGGCACAGGCTGCATCGAGATAAAAAGTGGCTATGGACTCAACACCGAAGATGAACTGAAGATGCTGCGCGTGATTCGCAGGATGAAGGAATCTTTGCCCGTGCGCGTGGTTTCCACATTCCTGGGCGCTCATGCCGTAGGTCGGCAATATTCCCAACCCGAGTATGTGGATTTGCTCGTCAGTGAAATGATTCCCGAAGTTGGACGGCAACAGCTCGCCGACTTTATCGACGTGTTCTGCGACAAGGGCTTTTTTACCCCTGCCGAGACTGCTCGCATACTCGAAGCCGGTGCTAAGTGGGGAATGAGGCCCAAGATTCATGCCGATGAGCTTGCTTCATCGGGTGGAGTGGAAGTGGGCGTCGCTCACAATGCACTCTCCGTGGACCACCTCGAAAGTATGACCATTGAGGAGATTGAGCTGCTTCGCGGCACAGGCACTATGCCCACTGCACTGCCTGGCACATCGTTCTTCCTCAATATGCCATTCGCTCCGGCTCGAACGATAATTGACTCCGGACTTGGAGTGGCAGTGGCGAGCGATTACAATCCTGGCTCCACACCTTCGGGCGACATGAAATTCATTGTGTCGCTGGCGTGCATAAAGATGAAGTTGCTACCCGAGGAGGCAATCAATGCCGCCACGCTCAACGCCGCCTACGCTATGGGGCTTAGCGAGAGCTATGGCTCAATAGCAGTGGGCAAAGTTGCCAATTTCTTCATCACCCAGCCCATTCCCTCGCTTAGTTTCATACCCTACGCCTATACATCGCCCATTATTAGCCGAGTGTTCCTTGCCGGCGTCGAATACAACTAACCGGCAATTTCACTACACCCACATTTACATCGCCCTGAGCTGCCAGTCGAATATCCAAATTCAATGTGCAGCTCAGGGCGAAGTTCTTTGTGAGAGGGCTAATCACATTGTTTAATGTAAAAAACTTTATAAACCAAACTCCTATTGATAAGAATTTTCTCAAAAGTTTGTGCATCTCGCAAAATTTTCGTAATATTGCATTATTTTGTGTAATATCAATATCTACTGAAAATAAGTATCAACATTTAATACCTAATTATGAGAATATTCAACAGAAATTTCCTATTTAGCGTAGCTTTGCTTGCCGGAACAGGTGTATGTGCCGGATCGGTGGCTTGCTATGATGTTATTCCTCTGCCCGATGTGGTTGAGAAGACAAATTCTCCTGCTTTCATCCTCGATTCACACTCCACAATCGTTGCACAGGGCGAGGAGATGGAGAAAAATGCCGCCCTGCTTGCCCACTACATCCGCCGCTCCACCGGCATCAGCCTGGGTGTGAACACTGCCGGTGCAAAGCCCATAGTGCTGCGCTCCTCACTCCGCAACGACAACGCCGAGGCCTACTCCATCACCGTGTGTGCCGACAGTGTGGTTATCAACGGAGCATCTCCGCGCGGACTATTCTATGGCGTTCAGACACTTCGCAAGTCGCTCCCGGCCACAGGTGCCACCTCAGTTGAGCTTCCTGCCGTGCGCATCGCCGATGCTCCTCGATTTAGCTACCGTGGCGCTCATTTCGACGTGAGCCGCCATTTCTACACCGTGGAGGAGGTGAAGACATTCATCGACATGATGGCAATGCACAATCTCAACACATTCCACTGGCATCTCACCGATGATCAGGGATGGCGCATCGAAATCAAGAAATATCCCAAGCTCACCACCATTGGCTCTGTGCGCAAGGAAACCGTCATAGGCCGCAACCCCGGCAAGTGGGATGGGAAACCCGTCGGTGGATTCTACACTCAGGAGCAGGCCAAGGAAATTGTGCGTTATGCGGCCGAGCGCTACATCAATGTGATTCCCGAAATCGACCTGCCCGGACACATGACTGCTGCTCTCGCCGCCTATCCCCACCTTGGATGCACCGGAGGTCCCTACGAAGTGTGGACACAGTGGGGCGTGACTCCCGAGGTGCTGTGTGCCGGAAACGACTCCACAATGCTTTTTATCAAGGATGTGCTTAATGAGGTTATGGACATATTCCCCTCGCAATACATCCACATTGGCGGCGATGAGTGCCCTAAGACTCGCTGGCACGAATGTCCCAAGTGCCAGGCTCGCATCAAGGCCGAGGGCATCACTGCCAAGGGTCGTTTCTCGGCCGACGACCGCTTGCAGGGCTACGTCACTCGCTTCGCCTACAATGTGATTAAGGAGCGTGGCCGCGTGATGATTGGCTGGGACGAAATTCTTGAGAGCGACATTCCCGCCGATGCCATCGTCACCTCGTGGCGCGGTGATGCCGGTGCAATCGAGGGCGCCAATCGTGGCAACAAAGTGATTCTGTCGCCAAACACTCACCTCTATTTCGATTTCTATCAGACTACCGACACCGAACTTGAGCCTTTTGCCATTGGCGGATACCTGCCTGTGGAGAAAGTTTATTCTTTCGAGCCTGTGCCTAATGAGCTCAAAGGGGAGAAGGCAAAACTTGTGGTGGGAGCACAGGCCAACTTGTGGACCGAATATATAAAGACCTTTAAGCAAGTTCAATACATGGAGCTGCCGCGCATGGCTGCCCTTGCCGAAGTGGTGTGGACTAAGGCCGCGAAGAAGGACTTCGCCTCTTTCCGCGCCCGTATTCCTGCCTTGCTCCGCCTCTACGATGCAATGGGCTACAACTATGCAAAGCATCTCGCCGATGTGTCGGCTACATACACTCCCGACCCTGCCACCAAGTCGCTCCGAACAGAGCTTTTCACTCTCGATGGGCGAACCATTCGTTTCACTCTCGATGGTT